>NZ_JBFTOU010000028.1:0-78257 GCF_056398125.1 Pseudomonas sp. 05L36
AAGAGCCAAAGGGTTCAGCACCACGCRGGCACTGGTGATCTTGGCCCGCAAACTTGCCCGGATCGTATTTGCACTGCTGAAAGGGCAAGGCGAATACCAACCGAAAGCAGGTTGAGGGGTTCCCCTCAACCATAGAATCTCCCACAGGGATTTCACGCACAGAAAGTTACTCGGTGCTGCCAAGCCCTTGCCAATGCTTGAGGCCGATAAAGATAAACCGCAGTTGCTGGGTGATTTTCGCCTGGGGCGTCAGGTGCTCGGGCAAGGCTTCGGCTGGCGGATCGATGATGTCCGGCAGGGTGGCGAACACGCTTTTGACGATCAGATCCGCCATGACACTCAGGTCGGCGATGTCCAGATGCTGCAGCTTCGGCATCAGTGACAAGTCCGCCGCGAGGTCCGAACTGATGTCTTCACGCAAACGGCCGATGGCCTGGCGCACCGGCAGCGAACCGCCGTATTGCTCACGGGCGAGAAACAGGAACTGCGAACGGTTGGCGCTGACCACGTCGAGAAAGATCCGCACCGAGGCATCGATGATGCCGCCCATCACGAATTCGTTGTGTCGTACCAGGCGAATGGTTTCGCGGAATGTCTGGCCGACTTCGCTGACCAGCACCAGGCCCAGTTCATCCATATCGACAAAATGGCGGTAGAAACCGGTCGGTACGATGCCAGCGGTTTTCGCGACTTCGCGCAGGCTCAGGCTGCCGAATCCTCGGCCGCCATCCATCAGGCGCCGGGCAGCGTCCATCAGGGCGTTACGGGTTTGTTGTTTCTGTTCGGCGCGGGGCAGCATCGCAGGGGTGTTTTCTGGACAGGGACGCGCGCACTCTAGCAAATCGGCTTTGCCGGCGTCGAACGACTGTGGGGGATCAAGCAGGGAAGTGCCGCATTTATCAAGCGGATCGCTGAAAAGTCAAAAGCCCAATCCGGGGATTGGGCTTTTTTTCAGGGCGGCCATGAGGCTTAGCTCAGATCGCTGTTGCGTTCGATCACACGGTCACCACCGCCTTCAGCGAGGGTTTGACCTTGTGGAGTACGATCGGAACCGTCGGCAGCCAGGGTCTGGCCTTGTGGGGTGCGGTCCGAACCGTCAGCAGCGAGGGTCTGACCTTGTGGGGTGCGGTCCGAACCGTCAGCAGCGAGGGTCTGACCTTGTGGGGTACGGTCCGAGCCATCCTGAGTGATCAGGCCTTTTTCTTTCAGGCGATCATTACCGCCTTCGGCAAGGGTCTGGCCTTGTGGAGTACGGTCGGAACCATCAGCGGCGACGGTCTGGCTGAACACCGAGTGGTTTTGTTTCACTTGTGGCGTGGCCTGGTCAGCGGCTGGCAGGGCAAAAGCAGTACTGGCCAGCATCGAGAGGGTAAGGCTAAGCAGTAATTGGCGTTTCATGATTGTTCTGCTCCTTGGGAGGGCGAATAAGTGGGTACGAAAGCAATGCTACTCTCGATAAGTCGATATGAAAGTTCATAAACGCAATGGTAATAATCAACGGAATTGATTGTTTGCTGCGGAGGCTCTAGAACGGGCGCTTCCCACGGATGGTTTTGCACCGGAGTGGGTATTTTCGACCCATCTCTGACATGCAAAAGTGCGGAGGTGGTAACGCTGAATGACTGATTGGTCAGTATTTGACTTGGCGAATTCGGCGAATTCGGCCTATCGATTAAACCTGCCGGGTTTTTATCAGTCGTAGAATTCATGGCGGGTCGTTTGCGGCTCACCGTTTCACATGTGCGTCGCAGTCGGGGCGCTCAGTCGTATCAGGAGCCCTGTGCAATGACGCGCACTCAAAAGACGATTGTCTGGACCCTTTCCACCTTCCTTACCTTGTTGATGGTACTGGTGCTGATCATCGTGTTCTTCGACTGGAACCGGATCAAACCGCCGCTCAACGCCAAAGTTTCCGAAGAGCTGCATCGCGCTTTCGCCATCAACGGCAATCTGTCGGTGGTCTGGCAGCCCGAACCCGATGAAAGCGGCTGGCGCGCCTGGGTGCCGTGGCCCCATGTAGTAGCCGAGGACCTCAGCCTGGGCAACCCGGACTGGTCGAAGCAACCGCAGATGGTCACCCTCAAGCGGGTAGAACTGCGTATTTCACCCCTGGCGTTGCTGGCGCAGCGGGTGGTGATCCCGCGCATCGATCTCACCGAGCCGAATGCCGAGCTGCAACGCCTGGCTGACGGGCGCGCCAACTGGACCTTCAAATTCGACCCAAAAGACCCCAACGCCGAGCCTTCGAGCTGGGTGGTGGATATCGGCGCGATCGGCTTCGACAAGAGCCACGTTACCCTCGACGACCAGAGCCTGAAGACTCAACTCGACGTGCTGATCGATCCATTGGGCAAACCGGTTCCGTTCAGCGATATCGTTGGCGACAAAGCGGCGAAAGCCGCGCAGGAAAAAGGCTCGTCACCCCAGGATTATGCGTTCGCCCTCAAGGTCAACGGCCAGTACCACGGCCAGAAACTCGCGGGCCAGGGCAAGATTGGCGGGCTGTTGGCGCTGCAGGACGCGGCACGGCCGTTTCCGCTTCAGGCACAGGTGAAGATCGCCGACTCAAGCGTCGAATTGGCCGGGACCCTGACCGACCCACTCAATCTCGGCGCCCTGGACCTGCGCCTGAAACTGGCCGGCACCAGCCTGGGCAACCTCTACCCGCTGACCGGCGTGACCCTGCCGGACACGCCACCCTATGCCACCGACGGCCACCTGGTCGCCAAGTTGCACGAGGCGGGTGGCGCGGTGTTCCGCTACGAAGAATTCAACGGCAAGATCGGCGAAAGCGACATCCATGGCAATCTGACTTATGTGGCCAGCCAGCCACGGCCAAAACTCAGCGGCTCGCTGTTGTCCAATCAATTGCTGTTCGCCGATCTGGCGCCGCTGATTGGTGCCGACTCCAACGCCAAACAGAAGGAGCGAGGCGGCGACAGCAAACAACCGACGGACAAAGTGCTGCCGGTCGAAGAGTTCAAGACCGATCGCTGGCGCGATATGGACGCCGATGTCGAGTTCACCGGCAAGCGCATCGTGCACAGCGAAAAATTGCCGTTCAACGACCTCTATACCCATCTGGTACTCACCGATGGCGTGCTTAGCTTCGAGCCGCTGCGCTTCGGCGTGGCCGACGGCAAGCTGGATGCGCAGATTCGCCTGAACGGCCACACCGATCCACTGGAAGGCCAGGCCAGGCTCACGGCGCGGGGCTTCAAACTCAAGCAGTTGTTCCCCGGCTTTGAACCGATGAAAACCAGTTTTGGCGAACTCAACGGCGATGCTGATATCAGCGGACGCGGCAATTCGGTGGCCAAGCTGCTGGGCAGTGCCAATGGCAGCCTGAAAATGCTCATCAACGATGGCGCCATCAGTCGCGAATTGATGGAGCTGGCGGGCCTGAATGTCGGCAACTATGTGGTCGGCAAGATCTTTGGCGACAAGGAAGTGAAGATCAACTGCGCAGCCGCCGACTTCGGCATCCAGTCCGGCTTGGCGAGTACCCGCTTGTTTGTATTCGACACCGAGAACGCCATCGTCTACATCGACGGCACCGCGAACATGGCGACTGAACAGCTGGACCTGACCATCACCCCGGAATCCAAGGGTTGGCGCCTGATATCATTGCGTTCGCCGCTGTATGTGCGCGGCAAGTTCATCAAGCCCGATGCCGGGGTCAAGGCCGTGCCGTTGATGCTGCGCGGAGCCGGGATGGTGGCGCTGGGCGTGATCGCTGCACCGGCGGCAGGGTTGCTGGCGCTGGTGGCGCCGAGCGCAGGTGAGCCGAACCAGTGTGCGCCGTTGCTGGAGCGGATGAAGGCGGGCAAGGTGCCTGTCACCGTCAAGCCGCCCAGATAATCGGGCGCCCGTGACAGAGCCATCGTCGGAGCGCCGCCCGGAGCAAGCTCGCTCCCACATTGGTCCTGCGTTTACAGATCATTGTGGGAGCGAGCTTGCTCGCGATGGCGGTCTGGTAGTCGCAGCAATTCTCACGTCAGAGCATGTCCCGACGCCAATGCCTCTTCACGCAGCCATGCAAAAAACGCCCGAACCGGTGGGTGCCGTTCGCGTCCCGGCACGCACAGGGCACTGTAGCCGGCGCCATCGACCTGGATTTCCCCCCGGTACGGCAACAACAGACCACTGGCCACGCTTTCCGACACCAGAATATTGCTTGCCAATACCAGGCCTTGCCCGGCAATCGCTGCTTGCAGGGCGTAGTGCTCTTCGTCGTATTCGCGTACCGCTGGCCGGCTGCTCAGCCAGGTTTCGCCTGAGCGAGCGCACCAGGCTTCCCAGCCGTGGGCATAAAGCTTTGAGTTGTACCAGCGCACGCTGATCAGCGTCGGGGCGCGACTCGACGCCAGGGCCACTTGTTCGGGCGAACCGTAGACGCCGAAGGTTTCATCGAACAGGCACTGGCCGTACAGGTTGGGGTAACTGTCGAGGCTGTAGCGCAGCACCAGATCGACACTGGCGTCCTGATGCAGATCGATGACTTCGCAGTGGGTATCGAGGCGCACGTTGATGTTCGGGTGACGGGCGTAGAAGCGTCCCAACCGTGGTACCAGCCACAGCGCGGCGAAGGCGGCGGTGGTGGAGACCGTCAGGCTGGCGCCGCTGCGTTGCGGGCGCAGGGTATCGACACTTTGCGCGACTTCCAGAAAAGCCCCGTGCAGGCTCTGGAACAGCCGTTCGCCGCATTCGGTCAGGCGCACCTGGCGTGGCAGGCGCTCAAACAGCGGCACGCCGAGCCAGGTCTCCAGAGAGCGGATCTGATGGGACACCGCCGTCGGGGTGACTGACAGTTCTTCGGCGGCAGCCTTGAAGCTCAACAGGCGTGAGGCGGATTCGAAGGCGCGCAGGGCGGTCAAGGGCAGCGAGGCAAACATTGAAATCTCCACAGATGAAATAAACTCATCCTGACTTACTTTTGCTCATTTGAAGATGGACAGCTGCGAGCTTCAAGCTGCAAGCAACAAGCCGTTTGATTCTAGTCCGGAGGAAGTACAGATGAGTAAAATTCTTGCAATACACGCCAGTCCACGGGGTGACCGTTCCCATTCGCGTCGCCTGGCGGAAAGTTTTCTCAGCGCCTGGCAAGTTCGCCACCCGCCGGCTCAGGTCACTCGTCGCGAAGTCGGCCGGGCGATGATCCCGGCGGTCAACGAAGCGTTCATTGCGGCGGCGTTTTACCCGGAACCCGAAACGCGGCCGCTGTCGATGCAGGCGGATCTGGCGCTCAGCGATCAACTGGTCAACGAGTTGTTCGATCACGACCTGCTGCTGATCTCTACGCCGATGTACAACTTCAACGTGCCCAGCGGCCTCAAGGCCTGGGTCGATCAGATTGTGCGGTTGGGCCTGACATTCGATCACACGCTGGACAATGGCATCGCCCAATACACGCCGCTGTTGCAGGGCAAGAAAGCGCTGATCGTCACCAGTCGCGGCGGTTTCGGTTTCGGCCCGGGCGGCGAGCTTGAAGCGCTTAACCACGCTGATCCATGGCTGCGCACGGCGTTGGGTTTCATCGGCATCAACGACGTCACGGTGGTGGCGGCCGAGGGCGAGGAATCCGCCGAACGCACCTTCGCGGTGTCAGTGGCCGAGGCCGAGCAGCGATTGCTCGACCTGGCCCGGGAGTTCTAGATGGCCTGGCTGTTTCTGCTGGTCGCCGCCGGGTTCGAAGTCACCTTCGCCATGGGCATGAAGTACGCCGAGGGCTTCACCCGGCTCTGGCCTTCGCTGATCACCGTGGTGGCCGCTGTGGGCGGGATCTACTTCCTGACCCTGGCCATGCGCGAGTTGCCGGTGAGCATTGCGTACCCGATCTGGACCGCCATCGGTTCGCTGGGCACGGTGTTTCTCGGTTTCGCGCTGCTGGGCGAAAGCCTGACCGTGATCAAGCTGGTCTCGGTCGGGCTGATCGTGGCGGGCGTGGCGGGGTTGAAGTAGGGCGGATGACATAGACTTGTCATCTTCGCGGGCGTAGCTTGGCGGATGTCTTGCATCCCGCCTTGCGTCACCACCCGACCACCAGGATGTCCGCCCATGTCGCAAGGTTCTGCCCCGCGCTACCCGTTGGTGTTGGTCCCGGGAATGCTCGGGTTCATCCGCCTGGTGCTTTATCCCTACTGGTACGGGATCGTCGAGGCGTTGCGCCGTGGTGGTGCCGTGGTGTTCGCGGTGCAGGTCTCGCCGCTGAACTCGAACGAAGTGCGCGGCGAGCAACTGCTGGTACGTATCGACGAAATTCTGCGGGAGACCGGGGCCGACAAGGTCAACCTGATCGGCCATAGCCAGGGCTCGCTGACCGCCCGTTATGCCGCCGCCAAGCGTCCTGACCTGGTGGCATCGGTGACCTCGGTGGCGGGGCCGAACCACGGCTCGGAGCTCGCCGATTATCTGCACAGGCATTATCCCCATGACAGCGTCCGTGGTCGTTTGCTGTGCTTTTTTCTGCGGATGGTTGGCGCGTTGATGGCTTTGCTGGATACCGGTTACCGCGGGCCGAAGCTGCCGGTGGATATCCCTGCATCCCATCACTCCCTCACTACCGCTGGCGTGGCGCTGTTCAACCAGTGTTATCCACAGGGCTTGCCTGAAACCTGGGGCGGTCACGGTGCCGAAGAGGTCAACGGCGTGCGCTATTACTCCTGGTCCGGCACCTTGCAACCGGGGATTACCGATCGCGGGCGCAATCTGCTGGACGGCACCAACCGCAGTTGCCGGCTGTTCGCTAAAACCTTCGTCCGCGAAGCCGGGCATTGCGACGGCATGGTCGGGCGCTACAGCTCGCACCTGGGGACGGTGATTGGCGATGAGTATCCGCTGGATCACTTCGATATCGTCAACCAGTCGCTGGGGCTGGTGGGCAAGGGGGCCGAACCGATTCGGTTGTTTGTCGAGCACGCGGCGCGGCTGAGCGCGGTAGGGCTTTAGACCGCCACAAAAAAGCTAGGTGCGACCCAACACCGTCGTCCAGCGCTCGGAAACAATCACCCCACCCAAGGTCAGCACCCCACCGACCAAGTGATACATCGCCAGTTGTTCATGCAGCACCACCGCCGCAATCAATGCGGTAATCAACGGCAGCAAATTGAAAAACTGCGTGGTCCGGCTTGGCCCCAAACGTACCACGGCCTGCATCCACGCCAGCGGCGCGACCATCGAAGCCAGCAGGCAGGCGTACAGCACCAGCGGAATGTTCTGCAGGGTCGGGCCGACTTTCGGTGAGGCGAGGAACAGCGGAAACAGCACCAACACGGCTACCAGCACCTGCAGATACAGGAGCACCAGCGGCGGCAGTTTCAGCTGCCATTTTTTCAACAGGGTGCTGTAGACCGCGTAGGCCAGGGTGGCGATCAACATCATCGCGTCACCCAGGTTGACCCCGTGTTCGAGCAATGCGCCAAGGCTGCCGGACGACACCACCACCAGGACACCGGCGAACGACAGCACCGCACCGGCCAAGGCACCCATGGTCAGGCGCTGGCCGAGGCTGATGATCGCCATGGCGAGCGACATCAATGGCATCAGCGACAGGATGATGCCCATGTTGGTGGCCGAGGTCAGGCTCGCGGCGAAGTACGCCAGGCTTTGATAGACCGCCATGCCGAGAATACCGAGGACAAAGATCTTGCCCAGTTTCGGGCGGATCAGCGGCCAATGGGCGAGCACCGGTTTGAGCATGAAGGGCGTGAACAGCAACCCGGCCAGCAGCCAGCGGTAGAAACCGATCTCGGCGGGGAAAATCGCCCCGGCCGACATTTTGGTGATCACGGTATTGCCGGCCCAGATAAGAATGGCCAGCAGGGGATAAGCGTATTGCATCGGGAAAAACCAGAACGTTAATGAAGGGCAATTATCCGCTTGTCTGGATGCAAGCCTATACTTCGATCCAGACAACCCGCCCCTGATGACGGACAGCATGAGCAGTAAACACATCGACCTGCTGGATTTCAGCGAACTGCCGTCGGCGGTGTACTTCCGCTACGCCGATTTCGACGCCCACGAATACGCCGCGCCCCACCGACATCCCTGGGGGACGCTGGAATACGCAGCCCACGGCGTGCTGCACATGGACGTCGAGGGCAGCCGCTTCATGTCACCGCCGCAATACGCGGTGTGGGTGCCGCCGCAGATCGAGCACAGTTTCTACAGTCACCAACCGGTCAACTACCGCGCCGTGTGCCTGGCCCCCAAGGTGTGCGCCGATCTGCCGCCGCGAGCCTGCACCCTGGCCATCAGCGACATCCTCAAGGCGATCCTCAAGGACTTCGCCGCCCGTGACGTGAAAATCCCCGAGCAGGCCGCCGACCAGCGTCTGGCCCAGGTATTGGTGGATCAACTGCAACAAGCCCCGGTGCACGAGTGCTACCTGCCCTATGCCAGCAGCCCCGGGTTACTCGGGATCCTGGAAGCGTTGCAGGCCGAGCCGGGAGATAACCGCCCCCTGTGGGAATGGGCTGCACGCATCCATGTCAGCGAGCGCACCCTGGCGCGGCAGTTCGTGCGGGAACTGGGCATGAGTTTCGGTGAGTGGCGCCAGCGCCTGCGTTTTCTGGCGGCGATCGAAGCGCTGGATAGCCCGCGAAGTGTTCAAGAAATCGCCTTCGACATGGGCTACAGCACCGGCTCGGCGTTTATCGCGATGTTCCAGCGCCAGGCCGGGTGTACGCCAGAACAGTATCGCCGCAGCCATCTGGAGAACAGGAAGGTGTAACAGGGGTTGTCTACACTACAGAACAAAGCCGCGCTCCTCGGCGCGGCGACAGGGAGAAAACTCTATGAAGATGTTGCATGTCCCGTTGTTGATGATCGGTTTGCTGCTCTGTTCCCAGGGCTTCGCCGCCACAGCCCAACAGGAAAAGATGACTACCTGCAACGCCGACGCCACGGCCAAAAGCCTCAAGGGCGACGAGCGCAAAGCCTTCATGAGCACCTGCCTGAAGGCGACTCCGGCGGCAAACGATGCCGGCAAGGCCTTGACCCCGCAGCAAGAGAAAATGAAGACCTGCAACGCCGACGCCGCCACCAAAGCCCTCAAGGGTGACGAACGCAAGGCGTTCATGAGTGATTGCCTGAAGAAAAAGTAAGTATTGGCCTTGGATGTGTGTGGGCAGTGCTGACCTCATCGCGAGCAGGCTCGCTCCCACAGTGGAACTGAGTGCACAGGACAAATGTGGGAGCGAGCCTGCTCGCGAAGGGGCCGGAGGGGACGCAGCAAAATACCGGACAACCCCCGACCAAGGTCGCCCCACACAATCCCTAGTGCTCGCACCGGATCGCTGGCAGACTGCCAATCCTTTTTATGCCGTTCGTTTTTGAGGCTGTATGCCAACGTTTTCTCAGCGTCAAGTTTTGCTGGTCATCAGCTGGGTCATCATTTTTGGCGGGCTGCTGCTGGTCATCCCGCTGCGATTGCTGCCCAGCCTGCTCGCCGGGTTGCTGGTGTTCGAACTGGTCAACATGCTCACCCCGCAACTGCAACGGCTGATCGAAGGCCGGCGCGCGCGCTGGCTGGCGGTGGCCTTATTGGGGACGTTGATCGTCAGTGTGCTGACGCTGATCTTCGCCGGTGCCATCAGCTTCCTGCTGCACGAAGCAGAGAACCCCGGCGCTTCCCTCGATAAATTCATGGGCGTGGTCGACCGCGCGCGCGGACAACTGCCACCGTTCATCGACGCTTACCTGCCGGCCAGTGCCGCGGAGTTTCGAGTGGCGATTGGCGAGTGGGTGAGCAAGCACCTCAGTGATTTGCAACTGGTGGGCAAGGACGCGGCGCACATGTTCGTGACGCTGCTGATCGGCATGGTGCTCGGCGCGATCATCGCCTTGCAGCGCGTGCCGGATCTGACCAAACGCAAACCGCTGGCGGCGGCACTGTTCGATCGCCTGCACCTGTTGGTCCAGGCGTTTCGCAACATCGTGTTCGCCCAGATCAAGATCTCCCTGCTCAACACCGTCTTCACCGGGATTTTCCTGGCGGTGATCCTGCCGCTGTTCGGCATCAAGCTGCCGCTGACCAAAACCCTGATCGTGCTGACGTTCCTGCTCGGCCTGCTGCCGGTGATCGGCAACCTGATGTCGAACACCCTGATCACCATCGTCGGCCTGTCGCTGTCGATCTGGGTTGCCGTGGCGGCGCTGGGTTATCTGATTTTTATCCACAAGCTCGAATACTTCCTCAACGCGCGCATCGTCGGCGGGCAGATCAGTGCCAAGTCGTGGGAGTTGCTGCTGGCGATGCTGGTGTTCGAGGCCGCGTTCGGCCTGCCGGGAGTGGTGGCGGGGCCGATTTACTACGCGTATCTGAAGAGTGAGTTGAAGCAGGTGGGGATGGTTTGATCCGAAAGATGCAGGCTCTGGTCTGACGCTTTCGCTGGCAAGCCAGCTCCTGCAAGGGCGACGCAATCCTGTAGGAGCTGGCTTGCCAGCGAAGGGGGAACCACTGAATCTGGATCAGTCCATCGAGCCGTAACGCTTGGCCGCTTCAATCGCCAGACCACTGCCGATACTGCCAAAGATATTCCCTTCCACATGCCGCGCATTCGGCAACATCGCCGAAACACTGTTGCGCAGCGCCGGAATCCCGCTCGAGCCACCGGTGAAGAACACCGTATCGACCTGATCGACCCGCACATCGGCGTCTGCCAGCAGTTGGGTGACGCTGTTGCGCACCCGCTCCAGCAGGCTGTCGATGGCCGACTCGAACAGTGCACGGCTCAAGTCCACGCTCAGGCCCGCTTCAATGCGATCCAGTGGCACGTGACGGTTGTCGGCGTGGGTCAGCTGGATCTTGGTTTCTTCCACTTCCATGGCCAGCCAGTGCCCGGCGCGCTGTTCGATCAGCTTGAACAGGCGATCGATGCCGCCGGTGTCCTCGATGTCGTAGCGCATGCTGCCCAGGGCCAGTTGCGACTTCTGCGAGTAAACCGAGTTGATGGTGTGCCAGGTCGCCAGGTTCATGTGGTGGCTGGTGGGCATGTAGGCGCCGCTCTTCATGCGGCTGCCGTAGCCGAACAGCGGCATCAGGCCTTGCAGGCTGAGCTGTTTGTCGAAGTCGGTTCCGCCGATGTGCACACCGCCGGTGGCGAGGATGTCCTCGTGACGGTTATCCACACCCCGACGCTCCGGCGACAGGCGCACCAGCGAGAAGTCGGAGGTACCACCGCCGATGTCGACGATCAGTACCAGCTCTTCTTTCTCGATGGTCGACTCGTAGTCGAACGCGGCGGCAATCGGCTCGTACTGGAACGAGACTTCCTTGAAACCGATCTTGCGCGCCACGTCGACCAGGGTGTCTTCGGCTTCCTTGTCGGCCATCGGGTCATCGTCGACAAAAAACACCGGCCGACCCAGTACCACTTCTTCGAATTCCCGACCGGCGGCGGCTTCGGCGCGGCTCTTGAGCTGGCCGATGAACAGCCCGAGCAGGTCCTTGAACGGCATCGCCGTGCCCAGGACGCTGGTGTCGTGCTTGATCAGCTTGGAACCCAGCAGGCTCTTGAGCGAGCGCATCAGGCGGCCTTCGTAGCCTTCCAGGTACTCGTGCAGCGCCAGCCGGCCGTACACCGGGCGACGCTCCTCGATATTGAAGAAGACCACCGACGGCAGGGTGATCTTGTCGTCCTCCAGCGCGATCAGCGTTTCCACGCCGGGGCGCAGCCAGCCGACAGTGGAGTTGGACGTGCCAAAGTCGATACCCAAGGCACAGGCTGGAGATGCGTTGTTCATGTCTTTCAGGTTCCGGTTAAAAAACGGCCGCGCAGTGTATGTCAGAGCGCGCCAGATTCGAAGGCCGGTTATCTGCTAATTCTTCGCAGACAATGCCTTGAAAGATGGGGCATCCCCCCCAAACTACCCTGCATCAACCGGACAGCCGCGGGAGTGCTCGCAAGAAGCCCCGCCTGCTGCCGATAAACTTCTGCTGCGCTGCCCGGTCACAAATTTGAGATCGGTCAAACCAATGGCTGCAAACAAGCGCATGCTGTGGCCTGTGGCGCGATTCTGATAACGGATGGTGATTCCTTCGATGGACTTCAAAGACTATTACAAGATTCTCGGTGTGGAGCCGACCGCAGACGACAAGGCGATCAAGGCCGCCTATCGCAAGCTGGCGCGCAAATACCACCCCGACGTCAGCAAGGAAAAGGACGCCGAGGCCAAGTTCAAGGACGCCTCGGAAGCCTATGAAGCGCTGAAAAGCGCCGATAAACGCGCCGAATACGATGATTTGCGCCGCTATGGCCAGCACGGCCAGCCATTCCAGGGGCCACCGGGCTGGCAGAGCCGTGGCGGTTTCGGTGGTGGCGGCCAGGACACGGGCGATTTTTCGGACTTTTTCAGTTCGATATTCGGTAATCGTGGGCCAGGCTTTGGTGGTGGTGGACAGTCGCGTCGCAGCACCGGACGCCGAGGGCAAGACGTGGAAATGGAGCTTGGGGTTTTTCTCGAAGAAACACTGTCGACCGAGTCGAAGAAGGTCACCTTCCAGGTACCGCAGTACAACGCGGCCGGCCAGCATGTGAGCAACACCAGCAAAAGCCTGAACGTGAAGATCCCCGCCGGCGTGAGCGACGGCGAGCGCATTCGCCTCAAGGGGCAGGGCGCTCCGGGCGTGGGTGGCGGCGCAAATGGCGACCTGTACCTGACGATCCGTTTTGCCCCGCACCCGAAATTCGATGTCGAAGGCGAGAACCTGATCATCACCTTGCCGCTGGCACCGTGGGAACTGGCACTGGGTGCCGAAGTCGCCGTGCCGACCCTGACCGGCAAGATCAACCTCAAGGTACCGGCGGGCAGCCAGAACGGCCAGCGCATGCGCGCCAAGGGCCATGGCCTGATGAACAAGGCCGGTGAGCGCGGTTACCTGTTCGTACAACTGAAGGCTGTCATGCCCAAGAAGTCCGACGATGACATCAAGGCCCTGTGGCAGGAACTGGCGAAAAAAGCCGCGTTCGATCCGAGAGAACACTTCTGAACCCAGACATGGAGTAGCCCGTCATGAGCAGCCCCCTGATCGTTCAACTGAACCTGGCAGAATTCTGTGAGGCGGCCGATTTGTCGGACGTCCATGTGATCGAAATCGTCGAACACGGCATCCTCGAACCTCAGGGCGCCCTGCCCAAGGACTGGCGATTCAACGATTATGAGCTGACCCTGGCCAAACGCGCCGTCAAGCTGCGGTGCGATCTGGAGCTGGAATGGGAAGGCGTCGCCCTGGCGCTGGACCTGCTTGAAGAGGTCCAGCAGCTGCGGGCGGAGAATCGAATGCTCAAACAGCGGTTGGGGCGGCTGCTGATCGAGTAAGAATTCTGGTGTTTTTGTGTTGGCTGCCAGGTTGCTTTCGCAAGCAGGTGATTGCTGTGAACACAGGATTTGTGAACAGCACGATCCATTGCAGGAGCGAGCTTGCTCGCGATGAACGATAACGCGGTCCCCCTGCCTCATATTGTCCTGGGGAACACCACCGCCGATAAAAGCAGGCACATTCGTGGTTGTGTGGTGCGGTAAATAGATATTTTCGGCACCTGGATTTTCGAATGCACAGGGCTGTTTTTGTACATTGAACCAACGATTATTTGCGCTTTTGTTCACGGGACAAACGCATAACGATAGGGCCCCAATCAATGGTTTGAAGGTGTTCAAGACATGCCTGAATTGCAAGGAAGCAATCCAACAGGGCCGTCAAGTCCGGCAACAAAGGAAGACAACGGGGTTCATCACCAACGGATAAAACCGTTGATCCCCAAGGCGATTACCGAAGCACCACGGGCCAGGCTCCTGACGGCGGTGGATGTACCGCCGACGTTCCCTGCCTGGTATCTGAAAGCCCGACCGGTGGACCGCGACTATCTCAAGCAACTCATCGACGAGCGCTGGCGCCTGCAAGGGCGGCTGGATGAATTGCTCGGCGATTTGCAGCACGACATCAAGGCCTTTGCCGAGCCGTTGCTCAAAACCCTGTTGCTCTCGAACTTCAACGAGCATGGCAATCCGAATGACCTGCAATTGCGCCTGTATGTGCCGAACAAAATCGCCGGTGTAATCGATACCCAGGCCAGTACCATCCGTCGCTCCTCGCTGCTCGAAGCAGCGCTGCACAACTTCGAAGAGGATGAAACCCGTGATGATGCGTTTCGCAGCGGCTCCGCGGTGTTACGCAAGGACTTTCGTGGCGACCTGCGCGAGATCAAGGTCATCACCCCGCAAAAATTTGCGACGCTGTGTCGGCGCCTCGACATTGGCGGGCAATACCAGACCCACATCAAGTCATTGCTCACCCCCGCAGATGCCAATGCCGCTCGCCTGCTCAAGGAGCATTCGATCGCCAGTGACAAAGCGGCCCTCAAACTGGCGTCGACGACGGCGTATCTCAAGGGCGATATCGGCCTGCACGGTTACGCAACGATCGGCGGATTGATCGACGGCAAGTCTGATATCCAGTGGTATGGCCGTCCGTTGCAAAGTCATCGTTTGTCGCTTATGGGCTGCCAGATGACCGGCGTTGTGCTGTTCAGCGCGGTGGCCGAACCAACGGCGGTCAAAAGCGCCATTGATGAGCTGACGCCCGATGCACGCAAGCAATGGCTTGATTTCTCCCGACGGGCAACTTCCTCGCTACCCAATGGCTTCGATACCTTTCGCCTGCTCAAGGCTTTTTTCGCCAACGGCCCGAAAGGCGTGGTGGAAGAGATGCTGCGCAAGGACGAAATCTACAGCCAGAATCGGCTGAGCGGGCATTTGATCGCCTGGGTACCGGATGACCCGGATCATCCGCTGAAGGAATATGCCTCGCTCACCGACTTCATGAAAACGCTGATTGGCCAACTGCGTGAAAGTGACTACCAGGGTTTTTTCAGTCGTTTTGTCGCGCAGAAAGACAAGGCGATTTTTTTCAGCCGGGTCAATGAACGGCTCAAGACCATCACCTGGCAACAGCGCGAACCGCTGGACATGGGGCCATGGTGGCGAGAAACGCCGGTCGAAAACCCTGATGCGGAACCTGTCACTCATCTGATCAGCGACGACCTGTGGGACCGTCTGTTTCGTGAGCGCCGCGACAAAGCCATCGCCGATGCCCGATTGATCGCGGTGCCGACCGATGACGAAGACGCCAATGCTCGCTGGAAACGCCTGAGCGGCTATCTGGACATCGCCTGGAACCTGTTCAACTTTGGCGCAATGCTGGTGCCAGTGCTGGGGCCGGCCATGCTGGGCCTGATGGCTGCGCAATTGCTGACGGAGCTGGTCGAGGGCATTGAAGACTGGAGCAAGGGTGACGTCGAAGAGGGCGCGGCGCATATCAACAGTTTCTTGATCAACGGTGCGCAATTGGCCCTGATGTTCATGGGGTACGTGCTGCCCAAAGGCCCCACGCCGATCAGACCATCACCCCTGATCGACAGCCTTAAACCGGTGGAACTGTCCAACGGAAAAACGCGTCTGATCAAACCCGATCATGCACCTTATGCGCACCGCCTGACGCTGCCCGAAACCGCAACACCCGATGACCTCGGCGTCATCGAGCATGACGGGCGCAAAGTGCTGCCGCTCGAGGGCAAGCAATTCGTGCTCAAGGAGGATCCGCTCACCGGACAGCCTCGACTGCAACATCCCAGGCGGCCGGATGCCTATCAGCCGAACATCGAACACAACGGTGCTGGCGCCTGGCACACGGAGTTCGAACAACCGATGGAATGGGACAAGGGCAAGCTGTTGCGGCGTCTCGGTCCATCAGTGGATGGGATCAGTGACGAAGTGCTGGAGCAGGTGCGGCATGTCAGCGGTGTCGAGGAAGGCGTACTACGTCGTATGCATGTCGAAAATGATCCACCGGCGCCCTTGCTCATGGACACGCTGAAGCGCTTCAAGGCTTACGCGGACGCCGACAAGCTCAGTGCGCAAATCCTGAATGGTCAGGTGCCGCAGGAACTGTCGGAGAAAGTGACGGGGTTTGTTACTGCGTTACATGGCTGGCCAGAATCCAGGGCCCTGGTGCTGGAAGCCGATGCCGCTTCGGGCCGACCATCACTGAATTTCGGTGCAGCTGAGGCTACGCCTGAAAATACCCTCAACATTTCCCGGGCTGATGTTTGCGAAGGCCGACTGCCGACACGAGTGGTTGACGCTCTCAGCGAGGCGCAATTGCAGGACTGGTTCGGCAGTGAAGTTGCGAAAGAACGCTCGGCGCGTATTGCCGAGCTGCAAAAACGCATCGCTCGCCAAGCGCAAGACAGCAAAAAAACACTGTTCGATACGTTGTACGAGGCCCGGGAAACCACCAGCGATGCACGGATAAACCTGCTGAAGCGGGATTTTCCGGAGCTGTCGAACGCCGCCGCACAAGCCCTGCTGGACGATGCCGCTGAAGCCGAGTTGTTGAAATTGACACGAAACAGACGGATCCCGTTGCGCTTGCGCGAAATGGCGCGCAAGTCTGTGTTCGGCTTGCGTTTGAGTCGCGCCTATGAAGGGCTTTATCTAGACGGATTGAGTAATGCCGACACCGACCGGCTGGCGCTGCATACCCTGGCAAACTGGCCGAAATGGCCAAAGGATATGCGCATCGAAGTCCGCGATTTTTCCTTCACCGGTGCACTTCAAGACAGCGTTGGTCCGGTCGATGCCTCGGTGCGCAAGGTGTTGGTCATGCGCGAAGACGGGCGCTATGAAGCTTACGACCATGAGGGTGGCCATCTGCATGGAGCGGACGATCTGCACGGGGCATTGCTGCATGCCTTGCCCGATGCCGACCGCAAAACGCTGGGGTTTGAGATCAATCAGGGGGCGCAACTGCGTCAGGCTGTTAAACAATCGCCGCTGTCACACGACACGTTCTCGAAAACCCTGCTGGATCATCCGATACGCAAGCCTGCTTACGACCCGCAGATCATGCGTTTGCGTGGCGGAATGCGCATTTACAGGGTGCGCTCACAAGATCCGGATCTTTTGCGAGTTCGTACAAGATCACTCTATCCAGGCCTGGATGACAGTCAGGTACAGGCGCTTCTGAACGATTTTGGTGATTGGGCCAACCAGCGACTGACTGCGTTGGAAACCGAGTTCAACCGCTTCAATGATTCAATGCGTCGTTGGGTCAACCAACCTACCCAATCCTGGCGCCTTACAGCCGACGGAGCCGCGGAGTGGCAATCCAGAACCGATCTCTACGCGAAACTCCGCCGCTGCTGGCAACGCACCGGACCGGCGGGCGTTGAGGCCCCCGGTATCGTGGCGCCGCAAGCATTGAATCTGGATGGTTTCCCTCTGGACAGGCATTTGGCGACGATGCCTGAACTGGCGGCCAGTTTTGATCACGTAACCGAACTCAGTCTGAACAACGTACGACTGCGTAATGAACAGGTCGGATTCCTGCGGCCATTCCGGCAATTGCGCCAGTTGAACATGACGCAAAACCGTTTGACCTTGTTTCCTCCAGAGATCGGCAACATGCGCTGGCTGACTCATCTGGTGCTCAGCGATAACAACATCTCCCTGGACAGCGAGGGAATCGCCCACCTCAGGGGACTGACCCGCTTGCGCCTGTTGCGTCTGGACAACAACCCGTTGCGCTTGCCGCCTGATGTCAGTCGTATGCCCAGCTTGCAGGCGATAACCCTTGAACATTGCCAGCTCAATACCTGGCCCACGGGTTACTTTGGCCGGAATCGCCCGCGCAGCATTTATCTGAACCTTGAGTTCAACGTGCTCACGCAAATTCCCGAAATGGCGCCCGGTTCCTTCCGCGCGGAGTTGCTGGCGCGCACATTCTTTACTCGTGAGGAGGGCTGGATTTCGCCCGAGAACCTTGAACGGGTGCGCACGTACATCGAATCTATCGGTCTGGACCCTGATCGAGCCTATCCCCCACGCGGTGTTCTCGACAGTTCCGAATGGGGGGAAGGGCTGAGCAACGCAGAATGGAATGCGAAACAGGAGATCTGGGACAGCGTCGAAGACGAGTATGGCTCGCTGCCGTTTTTCAATGAAATCCGGCGGCTGACCGAGTCCTATGATTTCAAGGCCGACGACAAAAGCTATCGTATCGGACTCACCGCCAAAGTGTGGCGCATGCTAGAAGCCATGGCCGAAAGAACCGAGTTACGGGAAAAGCTGTTTGCCGAGGCGACCAGCACCACAAACTGTGTCGATGGCGGCACTCAGTTGTTCAATGCCATGGGCGTCGAGGTATTAGTGCACGAGGCTCGTTCATTGGCCAATCCGGGGCTGGTGGAAGCCGAGCTGCTGCAGCTGGCGAGGGGCAAGGCGCGTCTGGACGAACTGGGCAGGATTGCCCGCGAGCGTGTCGCTGAGCGCTTGCGGGCCGGAGAAACTTTTTATCGCCCTGGAGCTGAAGGTGGAACCATCGATGAAGTCGAGGTGCATTTGGCTTACATGACGGATCTGGCGGAGCGCCTGGATCTGCCATGGCAAGCGCGAGGCATGCAGTTTCGGGCTATTTCCAAGGTGAGCAAGGAGATGATCGAGGCGGCCTGTCAGCGTGTGCTGGCTCTGGAAGAAGGGGGCTTGCTGACTCAGCTGATTCTTGAGCAACCGATCTGGCAAACCTTCATGGAAACGACCTATCGGCAGGAATTCGATGCCCTCAAGCTGAGGCTGGAAAACGCTGAGGATGAAGACATATTTCAGGCCATCAAGGCGCTCGAAAAAACGTTGACCCAGCAGGCTCTGGGCCGAGCCAAACTGGACAAGATGAACACCAAAATCGGTAGCTGACCCGCAAGCCCCGAACGCCTGGCGTCCGGGGCTTCTTGCATTGCTCAGAACAGGAAATAGCGCTGGGCCATTGGCAGGGTTTCCGCCGGCTCACACCACAGCAATACGCCGTCGGCCTTGACCTGATAGGTCTGCGGATCGACGTCAATATTCGGCAGGTAGTCGTTGTGGATCAGGTCGGTTTTCTGCACGTCGCGGCAACCTTTGACCACGGCGATTTTTTTCTTCAAACCCAAGGCTTCAGGCAGTCCGGCCTCCTGTGCAGCCTGGCTGATGAAGGTCAGGCTGGTGGCGTGCAGCGAGCCGCCGTAGCTGGCGAACATCGGGCGGTAGTGCACCGGTTGCGGCGTCGGGATCGAAGCGTTGGCATCGCCCATCAGGCTGGCCGCAATGGCACCGCCCTTGAGAATCAACGTCGGTTTTACACCGAAAAACGCCGGGCGCCAGAGCACCAGATCGGCCCATTTACCCACTTCCACCGAGCCCACTTCATGGCTGATGCCGTGGGTGATCGCCGGGTTGATGGTGTATTTGGCGATGTAGCGCCTGGCGCGGAAGTTGTCGTTGCCTTCGCCGTCAGCGGGCAATGGGCCACGCTGCTTTTTCATTTTGTCGGCGGTCTGCCAGGTGCGCGTGATGACCTCGCCGACGCGGCCCATGGCCTGGCTGTCGGAGCTGATCATCGAGAACGCGCCGAGGTCGTGGAGGATGTCTTCGGCGGCAATCGTCTCGCGACGAATGCGGCTTTCGGCGAAGGCCACGTCTTCGGCAATGCTCGGGTCGAGGTGGTGGCAGACCATCAGCATGTCGAGGTGTTCGTCGATGGTGTTGCGGGTGAACGGCCGGGTCGGGTTGGTGGAGCTCGGTAGTACGTTGGCAAAACCGCAGGCCTTGATGATGTCCGGCGCGTGACCGCCACCGGCACCTTCGGTGTGATAGGTGTGAATGGTGCGGCCCTTGAAGGCGGCGAGGGTGGTTTCGACGAAGCCCGACTCGTTGAGGGTGTCGGTGTGGATCGCCACCTGCACATCGTACTGATCGGCCACGCTCAGGCAATTGTCGATGCTCGCCGGCGTGGTGCCCCAGTCTTCGTGGAGCTTGAGGCCGATGGCGCCGGCCTTGACCTGTTCGATCAACGGCTCCGGCAGGCTGGCGTTACCCTTGCCGGTCAGGCCGATGTTCATCGGGAACGCGTCGGCAGCCTGAAGCATGCGCGCCAGGTGCCATGGCCCGGAGGTGCACGTGGTCGCATTGGTGCCGGTGGCCGGCCCGGTGCCGCCGCCGATCATGGTGGTAACGCCGCTCATCAACGCCTCTTCGATCTGCTGTGGGCAGATGAAGTGGATGTGGGTATCGATGCCGCCGGCGGTGAGGATCATGCCTTCACCGGCGATCACTTCAGTGCTGGCGCCAATGGCGATGTTGACGTTGGGCTGGATGTCCGGGTTGCCGGCCTTGCCGATCGCCGCGATGCGCCCGTCCTTGAGGCCGACATCGGCCTTGACGATGCCCCAGTGATCGATGATCAGCGCGTTGGTGATCAGGGTATCGACCACCTCGGCGGCCAGCAACTGGCTCTGCCCCTGGCCGTCGCGGATGACTTTGCCGCCACCGAATTTCACTTCTTCGCCGTAGGTGGTGAAGTCCTGTTCCACTTCGATCCACAACTCGGTATCGGCCAGGCGAACCTTGTCACCGACGGTGGGACCGAACATGTCGGCGTAGGCTTGTCTTGAGATTTTCATGCGCTTGCCTTGGGATTCAATTGATTTGGAGACCGCTCGCATTACTCGCTATCGCAGCTTCGCTGCGCTCGGCAGCTCCTACGGGTGTTCACACAGCATTCGCGCGCCCGGTCCCTGTAGGAGCTGTCGAGCGAAGCGAGGCTGCGATCTTTTGGGAGCACCGCATTTGTCAGTCGAGGTCACCCATGATTCGCCCGGCAAAGCCGAACACCCGACGATGCCCCGCCAAATCCACCAACTCCACCTCACGGGTCTGCCCCGGTTCGAAACGCACCGCCGTGCCAGCCGGGATGTTCAGGCGCATACCACGACTGGCGTTGCGGTCGAACGACAGCGCGTCGTTGGTTTCGAAAAAGTGGTAATGCGAGCCGACCTGGATCGGCCGATCACCACTGTTGGCCACTTTCAGACTGATCGTGCGCCGACCGACGTTGAGCTCGATCTCGCCTGGCTGGATCTGGTATTCACCGGGAATCATCAATGGGCTCCTTGGAGAATCTTGTAGTAGAGGGCAGTCGGCTTATAGCGGCCGCTCGGGTCGCAGGCGTAATCGGGAATTTCACCGGCGCGGGTATAGCCCAGCGATTGGTAGAAGTCTTCGGCGGGTGAACCGGCCTCGGTGTCGAGGTAAAGCATGCCGCGCTTGTGCTGCAGGGCGGCCGCCTCCAGGGCACTCATCAGTTGCTGGCCCAGACCGCGACGCCGCGCATGTTCGCGCACCAGCAGCTTCTGCACTTCGGCGCGGTTCAGGCCGTTGGCTTTCTGGCACAAACCCAACTGCACGCTGGCCTGGACCTGTTCGTCCTTGACCACCACCCACAGCAACACATTGCCCTTGTTCAGGTTCTCCTGAACCTCATCGAAATACGCACGCGCCTGGATGGCATCGAGTTCAGCCATGAAGCCGACACTGGCGCCATAGCCGACGGCATCGAGCAGCAGGTCGATCAGGCCCTGACGATAATGCGCAAAGCTTTCTACGTTGACGCGTCGCAGTTGGGCGGCGTTCATCGGGGATTACTCCTGGTTGATGCTTGGCGGCTGCGCGCCGGGATTCAGGGTCAGTTGCATGAAGGTCAGGTCCAGCCAGCGACCGAACTTGGTGCCGACCTGCGGCATTTGCCCGGTGGTGATAAAGCCGATGCGCTCATGCAAGCGAATGGAGGCAGCGTTAGCGCTTTCGATAGCCGCGACCATCACGTGCTTGTCGCAGCCTTTGGCGCGTTCGATCAGCGCTTGCATCAGTTGCGGGCCGAGGCCGTTGCCGCGCTGGTCGCTGCGCACATAGACCGAGTGCTCGACGGTGTGACGGAAACCGTCGAAGGGCCGCCAGTCGCCGAACGAGGCGTACCCGAGCACCGTGTCGTCGGCATCGACGATCACCAGAATCGGATAAGCCTGGGATTGCCGGGCGTTGAACCAGGCCTGGCGGTTGTCGAGGTCGACCGCGTGCTCGTTCCAGATCGCCGTGGTGTTGAGCACCGCGTCGTTGTAGATGTCGCGGATGGCCGGCAGATCGGCATGCACGGCATCGCGGATGTGGTAAGTCATGGCGCGGCCTCAGGCGATGGGTTGGTGGACGGTGACCAGTTTGGTGCCGTCGGGGAAGGTGGCCTCGACTTGGACTTCCGGGATCATTTCCGGGATTCCTTCCATCACTTGTTCGCGGGTCAGCAGGGTGGTTCCGAAGTGCATCAGCTCGGCCACCGTCTGCCCGTCGCGTGCGCCTTCAAGCAGCGCGGCGCAGATGTAGGCCATGGCTTCCGGGTAATTGAGTTTCACGCCGCGAGCCAAACGCCGCTCGGCCACCAGGCCTGCGGTGAAGATCAGCAGCTTGTCTTTTTCGCGTGGGGTCAGGTCCATCGTTTGAGATCCATGATCGGCAGTTAAAAAGGTGTCAAATCTTGCAACCCACAGGACTGTAGGAGCTGACGAGTGCAACGAGGCTGGGATCTTTTGATCCCGGTCTTTCCCGTGCCGCTGAAGATCAAGATCAAGATCAAAAGATCGCAGCCTTCGGCAGCTCCTACAGGGTATGCATACTCAGGTGCTCCATATTCTGGGGGGGACCGCTTCGCGACCGAGCAACGCCGGCCTGAGCAGTCGCCACAATTCAATCAGCCATCCCCGCGCCAACAGAGTTTCACTGGCCAGGCATCGGGCAACCAGCAACCCCGGCAATTGGGTCAAATCCCCGCGCACGTCGTCGGGCAGCGAGCGGCAGGTTTCCAGCAGTTCGCTATCGATCTCACCCGTCACCAACAACGTCGCAAACACCGGTTGCCCGTCCAGCCCGATGGGCGAATCGAGCAAGCCGTCCGCCCCGACAACGCGCTGGCGTTCATGCCAGAGCAACTGGCCGTCGCGGCGGATATCCAGATGTGCCTGGAAGTGCCCAAGGTCGAAGCGCTCGCCACTGGCCGGCCGGCCCAGCGCCACGACGTCCCAATAGAACAGCCGTGCATCGCCTTCAAGGTCGATGCAGGTGCTGAGTTCAGCCTGGGCCGCGCTGAAAATGATCGTCTCCTGGGGCAGCCATTCCAGTGTCGCACCCGCTGCCACCTTCAACTTCAGCTGCTGATAGGCGGGGCCGGCGGCGCGATACCACTTGGCCGCGCCGGGGCTGGTGATCTGTGCCCAGGCATCGCGCTCGACGCGGGCTGAAATATCCAGCCGATCACCGCCGGCAATCCCGCCTGGCGGGTGGACGATGATGTGTTGGCAGACTTCAGGCCCTTCGGCATACAGATGCTTCTGTACCCGCAGCGGGCCCAAGTGGCGGCGCTGGACCGGACGTGTGCTATCGCCGAAGCGGGCGTAACCCAGCTCCAGCTCGGCGTGCCAGCTCGGGGTGAACAGCGTTGTTCGGGCAGGTAAATTCATGATTTCTAATTATCGTTAGGTCGCTAAAGATTAGATCGTAACCAGACCGCGCACACCCTCGGCTTCCATATTTTCTCCGCGACCCTGTTGCACGATCTCGCCTCGGGACATCACCAGGTACTGGTCAGCCAGTTCGGCGGCGAAATCGTAGAACTGCTCCACCAGCAGAATCGCCATGTCGCCCCGGGCTGCGAGTTTTTTGATCACGGCACCGATCTCCTTGATTACCGACGGCTGGATGCCTTCGGTGGGCTCGTCGAGGATCAGCAGACGAGGGCGGCTGGCCAGCGCCCGGCCAATGGCCAGTTGCTGTTGCTGGCCACCGGACAGGTCGCCGCCGCGCCGTTGCTTCATTTGGAGCAGCACCGGGAACAGTTCGTAGATGAAGGCAGGGACTTCCCTGGCTTCGCTGCCGGGAAAGCGCGACAGCCCCATCAGCAGGTTTTCTTCCACGGTCAGGCGGCCGAAGATTTCCCGGCCCTGCGGTACGTAAGCGATGCCGGCATGCACACGCTGGTGCGGCTTGAACGTAGTGATCGGGTTACCTTCCCAGTTCACTGCGCCCTCCTTGGGCGGCAGCAAACCCATCAGGCATTTGAGCAGGGTGGTCTTGCCTACGCCGTTACGCCCGAGCAGGCAGGTGACTTCGCCGACCTTCACGTCAAATGTCAGGCCGCGCAGGATGTGGCTTCCGCCGTAATACTGGTGCAGTTTGTCGACTTGCAGCATTTTCAAATACTCCTCAAATCCCCGTAGGAGCTGCCGAAGGCTGCGATCTTTTGATCTTCAAAAGACAGATCAAAAGATCGCAGCCTCGTTTCACTCGACAGCTCCTACAAGGGATACAAATCAGCGACCGAGATACACCTCGATCACCCGCTCGTTGTCCTGCACCTGCTCCAGTGATCCTTCGGCCAGCACACTGCCCTGATGCAGCACAGTAACGTGGTCGGCAATCGAACCGACGAAGCCCATATCGTGCTCCACCACCATCAGCGAGTGCTTGCCGGCCAGGGTCTTGAACAGTTCGGCGGTGAACTCGGTTTCAGCATCGGTCATGCCCGCCACCGGCTCGTCGAGCAGCAGCAATTGCGGGTCCTGCATCAACAACATGCCGATCTCCAGGAACTGCTTCTGGCCGTGGGACAACAGACCCGCCGGGCGATTGACCGAAGAGGTCAGGCGAATGGTCTCCAGCACTTCGTCGATGCGGTCTTTCTGCTCGCCGCTCAAACGCGCCCGCAGGCTTGCCCACACCGACTTGTCGGCTTTCTGCGCCAGCTCAAGGTTTTCAAACACGCTCAAGGCTTCGAACACCGTCGGCTTCTGGAACTTGCGGCCGATACCCGCCTGGGCGATCTGCACTTCGCTCATTTGCGTCAGGTCCAGGGTTTCGCCGTACCAGGCCTTGCCGTGACTGGGACGGGTCTTGCCGGTGATCACGTCCATCAGCGTAGTCTTGCCCGCGCCGTTGGGGCCAATGATGCAGCGCAGTTCGCCGACGCCGATGTACAGGTTCAGATTGTTCAGCGCGCGGAAGCCGTCGAAGCTGACGCTGATGTCTTCCAGGGTCAGGATGGTGCCGTGGCGGGTGTTGAGGCCGGGGCCGACACGCTGGCCGAGGCCGATGGCATCGCGGCTGCTGCCGGCGTCCTTGTTGGGCTCCACAGGAAAAAAAGCCGGTTCGAGCATGAATTCAGCGGTTGCAGTGACTCTCATTGCTCACCTCTTTTCTTCAATAGACCGATCACGCCTTTGGGTAGATACAGGGTCACCATGATGAACAACGCGCCGAGGAAGAACAGCCAGTACTCGGGGAACGCCACGGTAAACCAGCTTTTCATGCCGTTGACCACGCCGGCACCGAGCAGCGGACCGATCAAGGTGCCGCGGCCGCCAAGGGCCACCCACACCGCTGCTTCGATCGAGTTGGTCGGCGACATCTCGCTCGGGTTGATGATCCCCACTTGCGGCACGTACAACGCACCGGCCAGGCCACACAACACCGCACTCAACACCCACACGAACAACTTGAAACCGCGCGGGTCGTAGCCGCAGAACATCAGGCGGTTCTCCGCATCGCGCAGCGCGGTCAGTACCCGGCCGAACTTGCTTTGCGCCAGGCGCCAGCCGATGTACAAGCTCGCCACCAGCAACAGCACGGTGGCGAAAAACAGCACCGCGCGGGTGCCCGGTTCCGTGATGCCGAAGCCAAGAATGGTGCGGAAGTTGGTGAAGCCGTTGTTGCCGCCGAAGCCGGTTTCGTTGCGGAAGAACAGCAACATGCCGGCGAAGGTCAGGGCCTGGGTCATGATCGAGAAGTACACGCCTTTGATCCGCGAACGGAAGGCGAAGAAGCCGAACACCAAGGCTAGCAACCCCGGCGCCAATACCACCAGGCACAGGGTCCAGAGGAAGCTGCTGGTGCCGGTCCAGAACCACGGCATTTCGGTCCACGACAGGAAGGTCATGAACGCCGGCAGGCCATCGCCCGAGGCCTGGCGCATCAGGTACATGCCCATGGCATAACCACCGAGGGCGAAGAACAGGCCGTGGCCGAGGGACAGCAGGCCGGCATAACCCCAGACCAGATCGAGCGCCAGTGCGACGATGGCGTAGCAAAGAATCTTGCCCACCAGCGTTAGCGTGTAGGCGGAGACATGCAGCGTACTGTCCGCCGGTAACAGCGACAGCAGCGGCAATGCCAGCAACAGAACGAGGATCACCACACCGACGGCAATCGTGACTTTAGGGCCGGCCTTTTGTGTGGCCTTGAGCATCAGGGGCTGGTTCATCAGTCGATCACCCGTCCTTTGAGTGCGAAGAGGCCTTGCGGACGTTTCTGGATGAACAGAATGATCAGCGCGAGGATGAGGATCTTGCCGAGCACGGCACCGATCTGCGGTTCGAGAATCTTGTTGGCGATCCCTAAGCCAAACGCCGCCAGTACGCTACCGGCCAACTGACCGACACCGCCGAGCACCACCACCAGGAACGAGTCGATGATGTAGCTCTGGCCGAGGTCCGGGCCGACGTTGCCGATCTGGCTCAGGGCCACGCCACCGAGGCCGGCGATACCCGAGCCGAGGCCGAAGGCGAGCATGTCCACGCGCCCGGTCGGGACGCCGCAGCAGGCGGCCATGTTGCGGTTCTGGGTGACTGCGCGCACGTTGAGACCCAGGCGAGTCTTGTTCAGCAACAGCCACGTGAGCACCACCACAAACAGGGCAAAGGCAATGATGACGATGCGGTTATAGGGCAGCACGAGATTGGGCAGTACTTGAATTCCGCCCGACAGCCAGGCCGGGTTGGCCACTTCGACATTCTGGGCGCCGAACACCAGTCGAACCAGTTGGATCAGCATGAGGCTGATGCCCCAGGTGGCGAGCAGGGTTTCCAGTGGACGGCCATAGAGGTGGCGAATCACCGTACGCTCCAGCGCCATGCCGATGGCGGCGGTGACGAAAAATGCCACTGGCAACGCGATCAGCGGATAGAACTCGATGGCCTGCGGAGCGAAGCGCTGGAACATCAGTTGCACCACATAGGTCGAGTAGGCGCCGAGCATCAGCATCTCCCCGTGGGCCATGTTGATCACGCCGAGCAGGCCGAAAGTGATCGCCAGACCGAGGGCGGCGAGCAGCAGAATCGAGCCCAGCGACATACCGCTGAATGCCTGGCCGAGCATCTCGCCGACCAGCAGTTTGCGTTTGACTTGAGCGAGGCTGGTTTCAGCGGCGGTATGCACATTGGCATCGGCTTCAACGCCGGGATCGAGCAAACCTTCGAGGCGGGTGCGGGCCAACGGGTCGCCGGTTTCGCCGAGCAGACGTACAGCGGCGAGGCGTACGGCCGGATCTGCGTCCACCAATTGCAAGTTGGCCAAGGCGAGGCTCAATGCCGCGTGAACACCTTCATCCCGTTCGCCAGCGAGCTGCTGGTCGAGGAATTTCAACTGCGCCGGTTTGGCGCTTTTCTGTAAATGCTGCGCCGCTACCAGACGAGTTTTGGCGTCGGCGGTGAGCAACTGATGGCTGGCCAGCGCGGTGTCGATCAGCCCCCGCAGGCGGTTGTTCAGGCGCAGGGTTTTCGGTTGGCCGTCGATGGTCAATTCGCCTTGTTGCAGGGCATTGATCAACTTGCTACGGGCCGGGTCGGGCTGCGCGGCCCAGGTTTCCAGCAACTTGGCCTGCTGCACGGGATTGGCGGCGACGAAGTCTTCGGCGTCACCGGCGTGGGTGGTCATCGGCAGCAAGAGTGCGATGGCGAGGAGGAAACGGTAGAGGGCAGTGGGCATGTCAAATGTCCTGGTGATACGCGGACCTTGTAGGAGCTGGCTTGCCAGCGAAGGCGTACTGACTGACGCCAAAGGCTTCGCTGGCAAGCCAGCTCCTACAGGATTTGTGTCGGGCCGAGCAATGTCGTGCTGCCCGACACCCAATGGCTCAGTTGCTCTTCACCGCATACTCCGGCTTCTTGTCGTTACCCGGGATGAACGGGCTCCACGGCTGGGCGCGGATTGGCCCTTCTGTCTGCCACACCACGTTGAACTGACCGTCAGACTGGATTTCGCCGATCATCACCGGCTTGTGCAGGTGGTGGTTGGTCTTGTCCATGGTCAGGGTGTAGCCGGACGGCGCGGCAAAGGTCTGGCCGGCCAGGGCTTCGCGGACTTTGTCGACGTCGGTGGATTTGGCTTTTTCCGCCGCTTGCGCCCACATGTGGATGCCGACATAAGTGGCCTCCATCGGGTCGTTGGTCACCGCCTTGTCGGCGCCCGGCAGGTTGTGTTTCTTCGCGTAGACTTTCCAGTCGTCGACGAACTTCTTGTTCACCGGGTTCTCGACCGATTCGAAGTAGTTCCACGCCGCCAGGTTGCCCACCAGTGGCTTGGTGTCGATGCCGCGCAGTTCTTCTTCGCCGACCGAGAACGCCACGACCGGAACGTCGGTGGCTTTCAGGCCCTGGTTGGCCAGTTCTTTATAGAACGGCACGTTGGAGTCGCCGTTGACGGTGGAGATAACCGCGGTCTTGCCGCCCGCCGAGAATTTTTTGATGTTGGCGACGATGGTCTGGTAGTCGCTATGACCGAACGGGGTGTAAACCTCTTCGATGTCCTTGTCGGCCACGCCTTTGGAGTGCAGGAACGAACGCAGGATCTTGTTGGTGGTGCGCGGGTAGACGTAATCGGTGCCGAGCAGGAAGTAGCGTTTGGCACTGCCGCCTTCTTCGCTCATCAGGTATTCAACGGCAGGGATCGCCTGCTGGTTCGGCGCAGCGCCGGTGTAGAAGACGTTTGGCGACATTTCTTCGCCTTCATATTGCACCGGGTAGAACAGCAAGCCGTTGAGTTCTTCGAACACCGGCAGTACCGATTTGCGCGACACGGAAGTCCAGCAACCAAACACCACGGCGACCTTGTCCTGGGTCAGCAACTGACGACCCTTCTCGGCGAACAGCGGCCAGTTCGAGGCCGGGTCGACCACCACCGGCTCGAGCATCTTGCCGTTCACGCCGCCCTTGGCATTGATCTCGTCGATGGTCATCAGCGCCATGTCTTTCAACGACGTTTCGGAGATCGCCATGGTTCCGGACAACGAGTGCAGAATACCGACCTTGATGGTCTCGGCGGCCTGGACGGTCCAGGTCATGCCCATCGCGGCAATGGATGCCGAGAGTGTGAAAGCCTTGATCAAGCTGCGACGCTTCATTGTGCGATCTCCATGAACGTTAAAGTTTTTTATGGTTGGCAGATGCGGACTACTGAAAGTGTGTTTTGCAAGGGCTGTGCCCGGTCGGCAAAAGGCAGGGAAACGTCGTTCCAGAGCGGTTGCACGGTTCTCAAGCGCACCATGAGAGGACATGGTCAGTGGTCTGGTGCGCTGAGGTGCGTCACATTGGGGCGCGGATTTTATGAGCAACACAAATCAAATGTGGGGGCGGGCTTGATCTGTGTGAATCAGCGGCGGCGCATCAGGCCGATGAAGAACAACCCGCCAATCGCAGCGGTGGCGACGCCGATAGGAAGGTCTTCCGGAGCGATCAGTGTCCGGGCGGCGACGTCGACCCAAACGAGGAATACACTGCCGAGCACCACGCACACCGGCAGCACACGTCGGTGTTCGGCCCCGACCAGACGCCGCGCAATGTGCGGCACCATCAGCCCGACAAAACCGATCGAGCCGCTGATCGACACCAGCACCCCGGTCATCAGTGACGCAATCAAAAACACCCGCAGGCGCACGGTGCGCGCATTCAGGCCCAGGGTCACCGCCGTCTGTTCACCGGCCATCAACGCATTCAGCGGTCGCGCCATACCCAACAGCAAAATCAGTCCGAGCAACACACTGGCTGTCGGCACCGCCAGCAGCTCCCAGCGTGCCAACCCGAGCCCGCCGAGCATCCAGAACATCACCGCCGAACTGGCACGATGGTCGCCCAGGAACAGCAGCAAATTGGCAATCGCCATCATCACGAATGACACCGCCACACCGCATAACAACAAACGATCACTGTCGAGGCGACCGTGGCGACTGGCGATCATCAGCACCACCAGCATGCTCAGCAATGCACCGATAAATGCCGCGATTGGCAAGCTCAGCCGGCCAGCGATCTCACCGACATGCAGCACCACAATCACTGCGCCCAACGTCGCGCCGGACGTGACGCCGAGTAAATGCGGGTCAGCCAAGGGGTTGCGCGTGACCGCTTGCAGCACCGCGCCGATCAATGCCAGGCCGGCGCCCACCAGCGCGCCGAGCAGCATGCGCGGGACGCGGATCAGCCAGACGATATACTCTTGTCCGGGGTTCCAGTCCGGCACAGCTAATCCGAACAGTTTGTACAACAGGATGCGCCACACCACGTCCACCGGCACCCGTGCCGGGCCGAAACCCAGGGACACCACGCACGACACCAGCAACAGCGCACCGAGGGCGATCAACAACAGGGCGTAGCGACGGTTGATCATTCGCCGTGGAAACCCTTGGCCAGGGTGGCGACCGCCAGCACGTTATCGATCCCCGGCGTGGCCTGCACGTAAGGAATGACGATGAAGCGCCGGTGCTTGATCGCATCCACCGATTGCAGGGCTTTGTTGTCCAGCAGAAATTGAATCTTCTGCTCTGCGGTGACTTCGCTGTAGTCGACGATCACGATCACCTGCGGATTGCGCTCGACCACGGTTTCCCAATTGACCCGGGTCCAGCTCGCGTCGACATCCTCCAGAACATTGCGCCCGCCAGCGGCGTCGATCAGTGCTTGCGGCATGCCCAGGCTTCCTGAGGTCATGGCCCGGTCTTCGCCGCTGTCGTACAGGAAGACCCGCGGTTTTTCCGCGGGCAGGCCTTTGCCAATGTCCGCCACTTGCGCCTGCATGTTGGCGATCAGGGCATTGGCGCGGTCCTGTATGTCGAAGATTCTGCCGAGGTTTCGCAGGTCGTTATAGGTGTCTTCGAGGCTGGCCGGTGGACGCTTCATCACGAAGGCGCAGGACTCGGTCAGTTCATACACATTGATGCCCAGCGGTTGCAGGGTTTGCGGCGTGAGATCGCCGCCGATGCGCATGCCGTAGTCCCAACCGGCGAAGAGGAAATCGACGTTGGCATTGAGCAGGGTTTCCACCGACGGGTACTTGGCCGCCAGCTCCGGCAGGCCTTCGAGAATGCTGTGCATCTCGGGCGTCACGGCCTTCCAGCCACTGATGCCGCTGTAACCGGCCATTTGTGGTTTGAGGCCGAGGGCGAGCATCATCTGGGTCATGTTGATGTCGTGGCTGAGGGCGTGTTGCGGTGCCTGCTTGAAGGTCACCTCGCGGTTGCAGCTTTTGATTGTCAGCGGGTAACGGGTGGCTTCGGCCAATGCCTGGGTGCAGCCCAGCAGCATCACGAGAGAGAGGCCGCAGCGCAGCAGGGAACGCAAAGTCATGGTTGGGTTATCCAGGTGATTCGTGGGTAGCCGTGCAGTGGATGCTCATCGATCAGCGCTTCGACGCCGAACACATTGCGCAGCAGCGCAGCCGTCAGGACTTCTTTCGGTGTGCCGCTGGCGACGATACGACCATGGTTGATCACGTACAGCCGATCACAAAAAGCCGCCGCCAGATTGAGGTCGTGGATGCTCGCCAGGGTGCCGATGTTCAAGCGTTTGACCAGCTTCAAAAGCCCAAGCTGATAACGCGGATCGAGGTGGTTGGTTGGCTCGTCGAGTATCAGCAACTGTGGTTGCTGAGCCAGTGCGCGGGCGAGGATGACCCGCTGTTTTTCACCACCGGAGAGGGTGGCGAAGCCGTGGTTTTCGAAGCCCTTGAGACCGACAGATTCCAGGGCCTGATTGATAAGATCGCGGTCTTCAAGGGTGTCGCCATCGAACAAGCCTTTGTGCGGCGTGCGGCCCATGGCGACCACTTCCTCGACGGTCAGGCCGAAGGCGTCGGGGAACTCTTGCAAGACCACGGCGATGCGTTGCGCGCACCAGCGCGGGGATTGCTTCCAGACGTTGTGGTGATCGAGTCTGACCTCACCGCTTTGCGGTTTGCTGAAGCGCCAGGCACAACGCAACAGGCTGGTCTTGCCACTGCCGTTGGGGCCGATCAGCCCGACGAACTCACCGGCAGCCACGTGTAGCGAAGCATCACGGAGCTGGAACTGATGGTGGCAATGGCCGTGGCCCAGTGGGGACCAGGTGAGGTTTGTGAGGTTCAGCGAGGACATGCAGTGACTCTTGAGGTGATGCCAAGGGCCCCATCGCGAGCAAGCTCGCTCCCACAGGTCTTACGCAATCCCTGTGGGAGCGAGCTTGCTCGCGATGGGGCTGAGGTGATGCGCGGGGAGTTTACAGTGCCTTTCGCCCCGCGCATCTCGCCTGTTTCAAGATGAAGATGAGGCGCTTTCAGTCTGCCGGGTGAAACGCGACAGCAGTACACGATCCAGCACCCACACTACCACCAGCGAAGCGCCCACCAATGGAAAGGCCACCGCCAGGGCGAACATGATCACCATCGCGGTTTTCCATTTCGGCAGGTCATGGCGCAGCGGCGGTACGCCGAGTTTTCCTTGCGGACGGCGCTTCCACCAGATCACCACGCCACTGACGGCGCTGAGCAAAATCATCAGGCAGATCAGCAACACCACGATCTGATTGAACACACCGAACATCTTGCCTTCGTGCAGCATCACGCCGATTTCCGTGGCGCGGGCGACGGTGCCGTAGTGCTCGAAACGTACATCGGCCAGGACCTTGCCGGTGTATTGATCGATGTGCAGCGTGGCGTCATTGCGCGGGTCGTCGGCGAACACGGCGATGGTGAACACGCCGGTCGCGGTGGTCGGCAGGGTGATGCTGTAACCCGGTTCGACCTTGCGTTCGCTGGCGATGTTTTGTACGTCCTGCAGGCGGATCAACGGCGAGGCCGGGCCGGCCGACGCTCCATCGTGGGCCATGTGTTCGGCATGGTCGCCGGACATCGGCATCGGCGTGTTTTCCATGGCCCACGGCACGGTCTGGCGGGTCGCGGTGTTGAGGCTGCGCGCCTCGACATCGGACTTCGGTACGTCATCCCACATGGCCGCCGGGAACACGTTCCACACTTCGGCGTATTGCTTGCCCCAGAAGCCGGTCCAGGTCATGCCGCTGAGCAGCATCACCAGCAGTAGGGACGCGCCCCAGAACCCGGTGACGGCGTGCAGGTCACGCCACAATATGCGACCGCGACTGTTCAGGCGCGGCCACAAGATGCCTGCCGCCTGACCACGCGGCCACCACAGGAAAATCCCGGACACCACCAGCACTACGCCCCAACCGGCGGCCAGTTCGATCAGCCGATCGCCAGCAGTGCCGATCATCAGCTCACCGTGAATCGCTCGGGCAATGGCTTGCAGATTCTTCTTGGCGTCTTGCTCACCGAGGATGTCGCCGTGGTAGGGGGCGACGAAAACGTTCAGCTCCTTGCCATCGTTGAGCACGACAAACTGCGCGCTGCGCTCGGCGTTGACCGGGGGCAGGTACTGGGTGACCTGGCCTTGTGGATAAGCTGTTTTCACCCGCGTCAGAAGGTCGTCGGCCGGGACGGTGTGATGACCGGCCGGGACGTTGAGCAGGCTGCTGTACATCAGCGAATCGAGCTGCGGCTTGAACAGGTAGATGATGCCGGTCAGGGCCAGCATCACCATGAATGGCGCAACGAACAATCCGGCATAGAAATGCCAGCGCCACGCCAGGTTGTAGAAGTTCACTTTGGGCTGTTTCATCGGTTGTGCTCCGCTTGGCGAATCAATTGTTTGTAAAAGATCGCAGCCTCGTTTCACTCGACAGCTCCTACAGGGCATACGCGCTCCAATGTAGGAGCTGGCGAAGCCTGCGATCTTTTGACTTTTTTTGTTAGAAACTCATGTCCACCTTGGTCCAGAGCGTGCGCCCCGGTTCCTTGATGGCTTGCGGGTCATTGGCGGGGTAGCCGAAACCGGCGTTGCCGGCCAGGTTCAAGTGCTCGGCGTAAGCCTTGCCGAACAGGTTGTCGACGCCGCTGCTGACCCTCCAGTTGCTGTTGATCCGATAGGCACCGTTGAGGGAGAACACGCCGAAGCCCGGCGTCTTGCCGAAATCCTTGCCGACCACGTTGCCCTTGTTCTGGTCGATGCGGTTTTGCGCGGCGACCACTCTCCACAGTGCGCCGGCGCTCCAGTTGTCTTCGCTGTAGGTCAGGCCGAAACGGGCATCCAGCGGCGGCATCTGCGGCAATGCATTGCCATCGCTGCTGTTCTTGCCCCAGGCGTAGGCCAGGGTCGCGTCGGCGTTCCAGTTCTCGGTGAAGTTGTAAGCGGCGCCCAGTTCGCCGCCCATGATTCGCGCGTCGATGTTTTCGGCTTGCGAGGTCGTACCCATCATTGTCGGGGTGTAGTTGAACAGGATGTAATCGCGTACCTGCCCGACGTAGGCCGAGGCCCAGGCTTCGAGGTCTTCGGTCTTGTATTGCAGGCCGAAATCGAGCTGGGTGGTTTTTTCCGGTTTGATCGAATCGAAGGCATTCACCGAACCGGCGGGGCCGGATTTGGGTGAAAACAGCTCCCAGTAATCCGGGAATCGCTGGGTGTGACCTATGCCTGCATACAAGGTGGTCGGGCTGTCGGCCAGGTCATGCTCGTAGCGGATGAAACCGCTGGGCAGGGTATCGGTGCGGGTGTCGTCGGCGGTCGGATTCGGGCGGGTCATCATGCCCGAGCCGGTGGTCTGCCGATAATCCTTGGCCGAGGCGCGGTCCAGGCGCGCGCCGCTGATCAGGCGGTCACGGTCGGCGGCGTACCAGGTCAGTTCGCCGAACACACCGTAGTTATGGAAGTCGGCATCCTTGGTGTACGGCAGGTCCTTGTAGGTGTCGACCCCCATGGCGCTGCGCTGGCGATGTTCGTTGGTCTGCGCGTCGATGCCGCTGATCAGTTGCACATCGGCCCAGCGCCAGGTGGCCTTGATCCGTGCGCCGAGGGTACGGCGGTCGACGTTGGAGGCCATGGGGCCAGCCATCATCCCGGTGCCGGACGGCGTGCGCAGGGTGTAGTTGTCCATCACATGGTCGGCGTAGTTGTAGTAGACCTGCGCCTCGACCTTGTCCAGCACCTCGTCGATGTTGGATTGTTCGAAGCGCAGGCCGAGGCTTTCGCGCAAGAACTGCGAACCGTCCATGCTGCGTCCGGCGTACCGGGCTTCACCATCGCCACGGCCGGCGGTCAGTTCGAGCAAGGTGTCGGTGTTTGGCGTCCAGCCCACGGCCACGTCGCCGTTCCATTTTTCATAGCGCGACGGCACGGTATCGTTGTTGCCGTCCTGGTAGTCGTCGGAGTGCGCGGTGTTGCCGATGACCCGCACGTAACCCGACTGGCCACCGGCGGCAGCGTCCACCAGTTTGTCGAAGCGGCCGTAGGAACCGGCCAGCACGCTGGCATTGACCCGTGTACCGAGTTCGCCGAAGTGCTCCGGTTCGCGGTCGAACAGGATAGTGCCGGCCGAAGAGCCCGGCCCCCACAGCACGGTTTGCGGGCCTTTGATCACGGTGAGCTTGTCGTAGGTTTCCGGCGAGATGTAGGAGGTCGGGGCGTCCATCCTCCCCGGGCAGGCGCCGAGCATCATGCTGCCATTGGTGAGGATGTTCAGCCGCGAGCCGAACATGCCGCGCAGCACCGGGTCACCATTGGTGCCGCCATTGCGCACCATGGCGAAGCCCGGGATGGTTTTCAGGTAATCGGCACCGTCGCTGGCCGGCACCGGTTGGCGCGGTTCCTTGGGGTTGGTGACGACGGTCAATGGCGAACTGGGGGCAACGGCGGTAATCACTGTCGGGCTCAGTTCTTCACTGTGACCGGCATGCTCATCGGCGAGCGCAGAGGGCGCCAGCAAGGCACCGCACAGGATCGCAGTGGCGTGCCTGAAACGAACGCCGGATTCGTTCAGGGCATAAGAGGCTTGGGCATGGCTCAAGCACGGGACAGCAGAAAACCTGGACATGACAATTTCCATCGAACAGTCGTAAACGACACGGCCGGCAGCCTGAAGCTGTCCCTGTGGGAGCGAGCTTTGGTTGTCTTGCGGACCGTGTGAGATCGGGGTGGGTGTTTACGCGATGGCGGGCGGGGCGCGGGTGCGGGCGCCGGGAAAGAAGGTTTGCCGGGCATGGCCCAGGCGTGGGGAAGGCGTGGTGAACGTGTTGACGGGTGAGATGACGAAGTTGGCGAAAGACACGCCACCGGTCAGCGCCGGGCAATTGAACAGCAGGCTGCAATAGCCGCACTTTTCCCATAGCGCATGGTGCCCCGGGGCTGGCGGGCAATGCTCTGCAGTGGCTTGCGTTCCATGGTCGGCATGCTCCATCGCCGACATGTCCATGTCCATGCTCATACCGGCAGGCATGGTCATCGACATGGCGCGCGAATCCATCGGCATCGACTGAGAAATCAGCGGACCGATAAAGATCATCAGCATGGCGAACAGGCTGATCCAGCTGCCGCGTGTCAGGCTCAATGCCTGATCGCGTGACCTGGATGACCTGGCGCTAAGCGGGCGCATGGGCGTTTTCAGTTCAGGCGATCAAGGCTTGTGCACGTGCGCTTGCATGGTGTCCGGCGCCTGCTTCTGCACCGCGACTTCGACCGTCACGTCACCGGACTTCTCGAAGTGCAGCGTCATGGGGAAACGCTTGCCGTCAGTGAGCAGGCTGCGGTCCTTGAGGCCCAGCAACATCACGTGATAGGCCATCGGTGCGAAAGTGACCTCGCCACCGGCGGGCACTTCCACGCTCGGTACGTGCTGCATTTTCATCATGTCGCCTTGCATCACGTGCTCATGCAATTGCGCTTCGCCCGCAATGGGGGTGTCGACGCTGAGCAGGCGGTCGGCGGTCTTGCCTTCATTGTTGATCACGAAATACGCCGCAACGGTTGGCGCGTTGGGCGGCAACTCCTGGGACCACGGATGCGCGATTTCCAGTTCGCCGACTTTGTATTCGTGGGCATTGGCAAAGCAGGCAGGCAGCAGCAACGCGGCCAGAACGATAAGTTTGTTCAACATGGCAGTTCTCCGGAACGATTTAAACGCAGGTCAATTGCGAGAAAAAATCACACCAGAGGGGACGCACGGGGGTTGAGACTCGGCCATTGCTGGCGCGGTGACGGGCTGTCGAGCGAGGTGGCGGGCAGGCTTCGGTTGGATTCGAAGTGCGCGAAATACAGCTGTGGCGAATGCCCCGGCAACGCCACCAATGGCGCAGAACCCGAGCAGCACCAGCAATGCTGCATGTTGGAATGATCGTCGCTTTGCGGGGCTTTCTGCTCAAGGTCCCCGATGGCAATCGCCACCATCCTGGTGCCGCTGGAGCTGCAAAAACTGCCCCACAACAACTGTTCGGCAGGTGACTTTGCCGTTTGCGCCATCGCTCCGGACATCGGCATGGCGAGCAGGTTGAACAGCACTGCGAAGCAGGCTATCCAGGCAATTGCGAGCCGTTGTCGGGACATGGGACAAAATCCATTTGGGTGGGCGATCAGGCGCGGGCTATTTAGCCTGATCAGGGCCGATAAGTAAAAAGGCGGCGTGCGGTCTGGTGTCGCAGCGTAATCAGACAGCGATGGCATGCAAGCGCAGACCCAAGGCTTTCATAACTTTCATGATAGTCGCGAATTCCGGATTGCCACTACTGCTCAGCGCTTTGTAAAGACTCTCGCGCCCCAGACCGGCATCACGGGCGATTTGTGTCATGCCCTTTGCTCGGGCGATATCGTTGAGCGCTGCACGTATCAGCACGCCGTCTCCGGCATCTTCTTCAAAGCAGGCATCCAGATAAGCCGCCATTTCCTCCGGAGTTTTGAGAAACTCGACGGCATCAAAACGGGTAAATTGTTCGGCCATGATTTACTCCTCATTACCGATATTGTGTGCCATTTGAATAGCACGTTTGATATCTCGTTTTTGAGTCGACTTGTCACCCCCGATCAACAGCAAGTAAATCACCTCATCTCTGCGAGTGAAGTACATCCTGTAGCCTGGGCCGTAGTGAACGCGCATCTCATAAACCGCAGCACCTACAGATTCACAATCACCAAAATTTCCATACTCGGCTGCCCGGAGTCTGGCGATTATTCGAGCTTTGCCGATGGTGTCCCTCAGCGAGTTGAGCCAGTCAGCAAATACTTGGGATCGCTCAAATTCGATCATGTTGAATCGTATTCCTTGGGATACAGTGTGGCAAGCGGCACTTTCTTTTGGGCGAGACCATTCATCCCTGTGGATGTTGGGTGCGCTTGATTGGTTCAGGGGGGAGGCGAACTATAGGATTGAGGCCGTAGAGTCGATAGCCAGCTTCGTCTGAGAATGCTGCCAGCGGAATCGCAAGGTTTAGCAGGTCTTAGGAATAGTCCTACACTGGTAGGGCACCCAGCATATCTGCCACTGAGCCAAACTCCCGTTCCACACTTGGCAATTCGGGGCGCTTCAAGACAATCACCGGCACACCACGCTCACGCGCCACTTCCAGCTTCGGCTCGGTCGCCGTGCTGCCGCTGTTCTTGCTGATCAGCACGTCGATGTTTCGCCGCTCGAACAACTCACGTTCATCGTCGATCAGGAATGGCCCACGTGCGCCGATCACTTCACAGCGCTCGTTGCCCGGATACACATCCAGTGCGCGCAGGGTCCAGAATTGCTCCGCAGGAATTTCGTCCAGGTGCTGCAGGGGCTCGCGACCGAGGGTGAACAGCGGTCGACGGAAGGGTTTCAGGGCTTCGATCAGTTCGGCCCAATCGCTGACTTCCCGCCAGTCATCCCCTGCCTGGGCTTGCCAGGCCGGACGCCGTAGCGCCCAGCAGGGAATGCCGCTCAAGCGCGCGGCGGTCGCGGCGTTCTGGCTGATTTGGGCGGCGTAGGGGTGAGTGGCATCGAGCAGCAGATCGATGCCTTCGTCGCCAATGAATTGCGCCAGGCCCTCGGCACCGCCGTAGCCGCCGACGCGAACCTGGCATTGCAGGTCCGTCGGCACCCGACCGACACCAGCCAGGCTATAGATGTGCTGCGGTCCCAGCGTGCGGGCAATGGCCATGGCTTCGGTCACGCCGCCTAGCAGGAGAATGCGCTTCATTGAAAGGCTCCCGCATGACCAACGATCCCGCCCTGGCGATCGATGGCAAAGACCTCCACTTGAACCTGCGCCGGCACCACGCTGCGGGCAAAGTCCAGGGCATGCTGACAGACTGCATCACCCAGGGCGACCCCGGCTGCAGCGGCCATGGCCAATGCCTGCTGGCTGGTGTTGGCCTCGCGGATGCTCTGCTGCAACGCCACATCGGCGCCGACCTGTGCCGCCCATAGCGCCAGTTGCGGCAGGTCGATGCTCGAATGGCGACTGTGCAAATCCATGTGCCCGGCCGCCAGTTTGCTGATCTTGCCGAAACCACCGCACAGGCTGAGTTTTTCCACCGGTACTTTACGCAGGTGCTTGAGCACGGCGCCAACGAAGTCGCCCATTTCGATCAGGGCGATTTCCGGCAGGTTGTAGACCCGGCGCATGGTGTCTTCGCTGGCGTTGCCGGTGCAGGCGGCGATGTGCAGGTAACCGTTGGTTTTCGCCACGTCGATGCCCTGGTGGATCGAGGCGATGTAGGCCGCACAGGAAAACGGCCGGACGATGCCACTGGTGCCGAGGATCGACAGGCCGCCAAGAATGCCCAGGCGCGGGTTCATGGTCTTCAGTGCCAGTGCCTCGCCGTTCTCGACATTGACCGTGACCTCGAAGCCGCCGCTGTAGCCGAGTTCGTCGGCCAGCCGGGCCAGGTGTTCGCTGATCATTTTGCGCGGCACCGGGTTGATCGCCGGTTCGCCGACACCCAGCACCAGCCCGGGTCGGGTCACTGTGCCGACGCCGCGACCGGCCTTGAAGCGTGTCCCGGGTTCGCTACTCAGGCGCACCTGGGAGTAGAGCAGGGCACCGTGGGTCACGTCCGGATCGTCACCGGCGTCTTTGAGGGTTCCCGCTTCGGCGCCGTTCTCGGTGAGGCGGCAGAACTCCAGGCGCATCTGCACCTGTTTGCCCTTGGGCAACACGATTTCCACCGCATCGGCCGATGTGCCATCCAGCAGCAGACGCGCGGCGGCGAGGCTGGTGGCCGTGGCGCAACTGCCGGTGGTCAGGCCGCTGCGCAGTGGTGCGGGTTGTTCGGCGGTTTCGTCACGCATCGAAGGGTTTCGTCACGTCCAGCAAGGTAATCGGCAAGGCCTGGCGCCAGGTGTCAAAGTCGCCCAGCGGTTGTGCCTGGGCGATATGAATGCGTGTCAGCTCCCCGCCGTGTTGCTCGCGCCAGGTCATCAGGGTCATTTCACTTTGCAGGGTGACAGCGTTGGCGACCAGCCGGCCCCCGGGTTTGAGTTCGGCCCAGCACGTATCGAGCACGCCTTCGCGGGTGACTCCGCCGCCGATGAAAATCGCATCCGGCCGCTCCAGCCCGGCCAGGGCCAGCGGCGCACTGCCGCGAACCAATTGCAGGCCGGGAACGCCGAGCGCATCGCGGTTGTGTTCGATCAACGTTTGTCGGCCCGCATCCGCCTCGATGGCCAGTGCGCGGCAACTGGGGTGAGCGCGCATCCATTCGATGCCGATCGAGCCGCTGCCGGCGCCGACGTCCCACAACAATTCGCCAGGGACCGGGGCCAGGCGTGCGAGGGTGATGGCGCGCACATCGCGTTTGGTCAGTTGGCCGTCGTGCTGGAAGGCCGAGTCCGGCAGGCCGGCCAGTCGCGACAGCCGCAGCGTGTTCGGCTCGGCGACGCATTCGATGGCGATCAGATTCAAGTCGGCGATCAGCGGATCGTTCCAGTCGCTGGCGATACCGTCGATACGCCGCTCGGCTTCACCGCCCAGGTGTTCCAGCACGGTGAGACGGCTAGGGCCGAAGCCACGTTCGCGCAACAGGGCCGCGATGGTGGCGGGGCTGCGGCCGTCGTTGCTCAACACCAGCAAGCGCACGCCACTGGACAAGTGGGCGTTGAGTGCGGCGAAAGGTCGGGCCACCACGGACAGTGTGACCACCTCCTGCAAGGGCCAACCCATTCGTGCAGCGGCCAGCGAGCAGGAGGACGGCGCGGGAAGCGTCAGCATCTCGGCTGCGGGGAGTTGCCGGGCGAGGCTGGCGCCGACGCCGAAGAACATCGGGTCGCCACTGGCCAGGACGCAAACGGGGTCGCCACGGTATGACAGCAGCGACTCAAGGCAGAAGGGACTCGGCCATGGCTGGCGCTCGCCGCGTATGCACGGCGGGAGCAAATCCAGATGCCGCTGGCCGCCGAAGATTTTCGCGGCGCGCAACAGCGCATGCCGGGCGTTCTTGCCCAGACCCTTGAAACCGTCTTCGCCGATGCCCACTACCGTCAGCCAGGGTGTCATGCCATTCCTCAATCACGCGTTAAACGTTGTTGGGCGGCATGATAGCGCGGGTTCCTTGAGCTGACTGCCTTCTCTTCCCGACCGGAGTCTTTTCATGCGGCGAAGTAAAGCAGGCATAATACCGCGCACTTTCGCCGTGAATCGCCTCGCCACCTGAACGGGTCCGCCTTGAACCAACGTCCGCTGTCCGCTGCCTTACGCCCCTCGGCTTGCCCGGGGTTACTGCGTATTGTCCCGGCACTGGATGGCGGTATCTGCCGGATCAAGTTGAACGGCGGTTCGATCAGCAGCGTCCAGGCCGAGGCCGTGGCGTCTGCGGCGGAGCGGTACGCCAGCGGGGCGATCGAGGCGACCAACCGGGCCAACCTGCAGATCCGCGGCATTGGTAGCGAGCAAACGGCGTTGATCGACAGCTTGCTGGCCGCCGATCTGGGGCCGCAAAACGCGGCCGGCGACGATGTGCGTAACCTGATGCTCAGCCCCGGCGCCGGGATCGACCTGCGCATGCTGTTCGACACTCGCCCGCTGGCAGCGCAGATCCTCGCCACACTGCAAGGCCACGAAGTGTTCCACGACCTCAGTGCCAAGTTCGCCGTGCAACTCGATGGCGGCGAAGACCTGGCGATGCTCGAACATCCCCATGACCTGTGGCTCTCGGCGTTTGAACAAGATGGCGAGCGACGGCTGGCGTTCGGTCTGACGGGATGCCCGACGGACAGCCCCGCCGGTTCGGTTGCGCTGGCTGACGGGTACTCTCTGGTGGTCGCGGTCCTTGAGTTGTTCCTGGAACTGGCGCGCCCCGAGCAGACGCGGATGCGTCATTTGCTGGTCGGGTATTCGGTCGAGGACGTTCTACTTCGGTTGGCTGAGCGTGTATCGATGCAAGCGGTTGTCGGTTGGCAGCGGGTTTCGGGTTCCAGTGATGTGCACTTGGGCGCCCATCCCCAGGCCGAGCCGGGTGTTGTCTATGTGGGGGCTGTCCCGCCGCTGGGTCGGCTCGATCCGACGATGCTGCGGGGTGTGGCGCAACTGGCACGCGAGTTCGGTGATTGCAGTCTGCGCTTCACACCCTGGCAAAGCCTGCTGCTGCCTAATGTCCACGCGAAAAACGCCGCCGAGGTCATTCGGCAATTGAAATGTCTGGGCTTGCAGTGCGAAGCCGATCAGCCATTGTCCCGGTTGATCGCCTGCACCGGTTCCAACGGTTGCGCCAAGGGGTTGGCCGAGACCAAGGGTGATGCCCTGAAATTGGCCGAATTGCTGCAGCGTCACGGACAAGCGTCGAACGTACATTTGAGCGGTTGCCCGCGTTCCTGCGCCGCCGCGCATACGGCGCCCGTCACCTTGCTGGCCGTGGCCCCCGGTCACTACGATCTCTATTTACGCGATGCAGCGCAGCCGGGTTTCGGCGCGCTGCACGCACGCAACCTTACTATTGAAGCGGTCGCGGCCTTGCTCGACGCCCGCTCACGGAGCCCCATCGATGCTTGATTACATCCGCGACGGTCAGGAGATCTATCGCAACTCCTTCGCGATCATTCGCACCGAGGCCAACCTCGACCGAATCCCGGCTGATCTGGAGAAACTCGCGGTCCGTGTGATTCACGCCTGCGGCATGGTCGATGCCATCGACGGTTTGCAGTTTTCCGAAGGCGCGGGCAAGGCGGGGCGCGATGCACTGGCGGCCGGCGCGCCGATTTTGTGCGATGCGCGGATGGTCTCCGAAGGCGTGACCCGCGCGCGCCTGCCGGCGAACAATGCGGTGATCTGCACCTTGCGCGATGAGAGCGTTCCAGAGCTTGCCCGTGAATTGGGCAATACCCGCTCAGCCGCTGCGCTGGAGTTGTGGCGTCCGCATCTGGAAGGCAGCGTGGTGGTCATCGGCAACGCACCGACGGCCCTGTTCTATTTGCTGGAAATGCTCGACGCCGGTGCACCGAAACCGGCGCTGATCCTCGGTTTTCCAGTGGGCTTCGTCGGCGCCGCCGAATCCAAGGCGGCGCTGGCGGCCGACAGCCGTGGCGTGCCTTTTGTCATCATGCAAGGTCGCCTGGGCGGTAGCGCCATGGCCGCCGCCGCCGTCAATGCCCTCGCCACGGAGATCGAATGATGCAGCAACCTGGACGTTTGATCGGCCTCGGCGTCGGCCCCGGTGATCCGGAACTGATTACCGTCAAGGCGCTACGGTTGCTGCGCGAGTCGCCTGTAGTGGCGTACTTCGTCGCCAAGGGCAAGAAGGGCAACGCCTTCGGCATCATCGAAGCCCACCTGCAAGACGCACAGAATCTGTTGCCACTGGTGTACCCGGTGACCACCGAAGCCTTGCCGGCGCCGCTGTCCTACGAACAAGTGATCAGCGACTTCTACGATGACGCTGCCGAAGAACTGGCCACGCATCTCGACGCAGGCCGTGATGTGGCGGTGATCTGCGAGGGTGATCCGTTCTTCTACGGCTCCTACATGTACCTGCACGACCGGCTCGCCGAACGTTATCAGGCTGAAGTCGTGCCCGGTGTGTGCTCGATGCTCGGCGGCGCCTCGGTGCTCGGTGCACCGCTGGTGTATCGCAATCAGAGTCTGTCGGTGTTGTCCGGTGTGTTGCCGCACGACGAACTCAAGCGTCGCCTGGCCGATGCCGATGCGGCGGTGATCATGAAACTGGGGCGCAACTTTCCCAAAGTCCGCCAGGTGCTGGAAGAACTCGGCCTGGCCGAGCGTGCGCTGTACGTCGAGCGCGCGACCATGGCCAATCAGAAGATCGTGCCGCTGGATCAGGTCGAGCCGATGTCTTCACCGTACTTCTCGTTGATCATCGTTCCCGGTGAAAGGTGGCAAGGCTGATGACTCGTCCAGTTCCGGCGATTGTCATTCTCGGCAATGGCAGCCTCGCAACCGCGCGCAGCATTCAGCAGGTGTACCCCGAAGCCCTGATCCATGGCCTGGCCGAACGGGTCGAAGGCGCGGATCGGGTCTATCACGAATTCGGTGCGACCCTGCGCGAGCTCTATCAACAGGGCACGCCGATCATTGCCCTGTGCGCGGCCGGGATCGTGATCCGCACGCTGGCGCCCTTGTTGCTGGAAAAAGGCGCCGAGCCACCGGTATTGGCGGTGGCCGAAGACGGCAGCGCCGTGGTTCCACTGCTGGGTGGTCTCGGCGGGGTGAATGTGATGGCGCGGGAAATTGCCGTCGCACTGGAAGTTTCTGCGGCGATCACCACCAGCGGTGAGTTGCGTTTCGGCACGTGCCTGCTCAACCCGCCCAGCGGCTATGCCCTGGGCGATCTGGAACTGGGCAAGCGTTTTGTCTCCGATTTGCTCGCCGGGGAAGCGGTGCGAATTGAGGGTGAGGCCCCTTGGCTGGCGCGGGCGCAGTTGCCCGAAAATGCGCAGGCCCGATTGGCGGTGCATGTCAGTCATGTCGAGCGGGCACCTGCTGCCAACGAACTGTTGATCTACCCGCGCAATGTGGCGGTCGCTGTGGATACTGGCCTGGTGAATGTCGCGGCGGCGGTGCGCGAGGCATTGCATCAGGGAAAAATCGCCGTGCAGTCGCTGGCCTGTCTGTTGGCCGCCGATACGGAAATGGCCAGTCCGGCGTTGCGTGAGGCAGCGCTTGAATTGGGCGTGCCGTTGCGTTTTGCCGGCGCTGAGAAGGCGCTTGGCGAACGTCTGCGTACTGCCATAGGCCAGCCACTTTCCATGCTTGGTAGCGACACCGTTGCCATTGCGGTGGCAGAGCAGCCGCTGGCCCCATTGCAAATCGGCCGCCCGCGTGGACGGCTGGCGGTGATCGGCCTCGGGCCAGGTGCTGCTGAACTGATGGTGCCGGCAGTGAAGGCTGAACTGGCACGCGCCAACGATGTATTGGGCTACGAAACCTATGTACGCATGGCCGGGCCGTTTCGCGCCGACCAGGTGCTGCATTGCACCGACAACCGTGAAGAGATGCAGCGCGCCCGTCACGCTTTCGAACTGGCGGCCCAAGGGCGTTCGGTGGTGGTGGTTTCTTCAGGGGATCCGGGGGTTTTCGCCATGGCCGCGGCGGTGTTGGAAGCGCTGCACGAATCCACCGACGTCCATTGGCACAACGTCGATCTCGAGATTTTGCCGGGGGTTTCCGCCTCGCTGGCGACAGCCGCCCAGGCGGGTGCGCCGCTGGGGCATGACTTCTGCGTGCTGTCGCTGTCGGATAACCTCAAGCCATGGGCAATCATTGAGAAACGCCTGGACCTGGCCGCGCAAGCCGACCTGGCCCTGGCCTTTTACAACCCGATCTCGCGTTCGCGGCCATGGCAGTTGGGCCAGGCCCTGGACATCGTCGCCCGGCACCGGGTGCCACAAACACCTGTCGTGTTGGGGCGGGACATTGGCCGGCCGGGTCAGACACTGCGCGTTACGACCCTCGGCCAATTGACCCCCGACCAGGTCGATATGCGCACGATGGTATTGATCGGCTCATCCTTGACCTGTGTTTTTCCGCGGGTCGGCGGCGGTGATTGGGTTTACACGCCGCGCTGGTACCCAAGCAAGCCAGTCACCTGAGTGAAAGCGGCTTTGCTCGAAGGTCGCTGATGTTCAAGGCAACAACTAACGATAGGGCCTGCGATTGACGAAAGTTGTCGCGGGCCTTTTTATTTTCTAATAGTTCCTGAAATAAGTTCTGAGTGTTTTTACTTTGACCGATTCAACTCTGCGCTTTAGTTTCAGCAGGTCGCATGAGGCGGCTTATTGATTAAATGGAGATTTAAATGGTCGATGTAAAAGATTACTCAGTGGCTCAAGTCGCATTTGATGATGCCATGCAGGATAAGTATTTCGAAGGCATTGCGGCAGAACTGAAAAACGTCGCACCACGGGGGCGGACCAAGCGTTCCACCTCGATCCTGAGCGCAGCATCGAGTGATTCGCCGGCGCAAGGTGTTGGGACTTCGGTAGTAGGGCCCTCGCTGGTGGTGTTCGACCAGGCGCTTTCGGAGGAAGACATGCAGGATGCGCTGGACTGCCAGCAGTTTGCTGAGGCGGTGGTCCGGCGCCTGCCCAAGGGAACCAGCAACGAAGAGCGGTACCATAAGTACAACGAGGCATTGATGGCGGTAGGTTGGGTGACGGAAAGCCTCACCTACAAGAAATACGTCAGCAAACAGCTCACCATCACGATGAATGAGGCGGTGTTGCAGGTACTGGAGACCGTCATTTCCAGAGGTACGAGCAGCGTCCTGAACTTGGTGGCGTCGGGTTTCAGCAAGCTTAAAGGCGATAAGGAGGCACTGAAGATTGTCGATGCCGGCAGCAAGAAAAACGAGGTCATCAGTTTCAAGGCTGTGCCCTTCATTGCGACGCCAGGCGGTGGCATGTCCATGTTGATGGGCGGCCTTGACTTGGTGGACAAGGAATACAACGGCAACTTTTTATTCGTGACTTACAAGACCCAAGGGTTGCAGATTTTCCAGGGGGCCGGTGTGCGCAAGTTCAATCGACGAGCATTCAAGCGAATGAAAGACAAACTGCATGCCTATATCGATCAATTTGCCGATGGTCTTTTCAAACAGGTGGCAGGTCAATAAGGCGGGCAGGCTTTGATCGATGTAATCGATTAAAGTACTGGCTGTAAGGGGGTAAATATGCCTGCGTCTGTTAATGCTGTCGTAGTGGGTGGTTGCCTGTTGTCCTTTACCCAGAGGGTAAGTTCGCAAGACCAGGAGGATATACAGGACTGCCTGTTGTACGCGGAACTGGCGGCCAATGAGAAATACCCGGGCCAGGTGTCGAGGAAGGTCTGGTTCGACTATTTTCAAGGGCGATTGCTCAAGGCGGGATACACGCTCAAGACCATCGTTCCGGCCGAGCCGATCCTTGTCACGAGTGTCCGACAATTGCTCAGCGCCAGTTATAGCGTGATTGGCCGCTTGGGCGTGGAGAGCTTGGGCCAGCTCCTCGAGGACACCTATCAGGCGTTGCGGCTGGATGAGTTTGCCTGGTACTTCTTTCGCGGCAATGTCGCCAATGGCGGCTCGGGCATCCTCAAGTGCGCGCCTTGCGAGCGGCTCGCCTCGGGTGAAGTGGTCGTCTGCCTGCTTGGCTTGCGCTACAGCGCGACCGTGATTGAACGCGACTTTTTCCTGTGGAGCGAGTTCAATCGAGAGCTGGCGATCATTCCCAATGGCGGGGTGTTTGTGTTCAACCGACGGGTGTTTGAAAACTACCGTAAACGGGTCCACGAAAAAATCGAAGCTTATTCGAACAAGGTGTTCGTGCGCAAACTCCAGTCCTGACTGAAAGGCTTTACACACAATAAAAAGGCAAGGCCCTGTGATTGATGCACAGGGCCTTGTTTTCGGGGTTGGACAAGCCGTCGCTTCAAGGCACCAGGTAACCCTTGACTCCGGTGAAGATGATCTGCGCCGCCAGCGCGCACACAAACAATCCCATCAACCGGCTGACTATCTGCAAGCCCTGATCGCCGAGAATGCGTTCGATGCGGCTGGACAGATAAAGCACCACCCCCACGGTGAAGCTGGCAAGGGCAATGCTGACAATGGCGGTGAGTTTGTCGTCCCAGTGCGGCTGGCTCACGCCCATCACGAGTAAGGCACCGATGGTGCCGGGGCCGACCGTCAGCGGAATGGTCAGCGGGACAATGGTCACATCCTGCTGCACGTTGTCGGTCTGTACCGCCGATTTGCCTTGTGCCATCCCTAGTGCCGAGATGAACAGGACACTGCCTGCGCCGATGCGGAATGCGTCCACGGTGATGCCGAAAACACTGAAAATCACTCGGCCGAACAAGTACAGCAGAACACTGGAGACCAGGGTGGCGACCGCTACTTTCCAGGCCAGTCGACGCTGTTCCTTGCGCGAATAACCACGGGTAAGGCTGATGAAGCAGGACAACACGAAGAATGGGCTGTAGAGCACCAGCATCTTCAGGTAAACGCTGAACAACACATGGAGCATGGTGCCGGGCTCACTGGCGAGGGAAGTCGAGGGGGAGTCTATCAGGGGTTGCGCAGTCTGTCGGCTCAGGACGTTTGGGTCGTTGCGCGATTCTGCTGGTCACGCTGGGCGACCCAGTGCTCGATCAGTTCGCGCAGCTGCGACAGTTCCACCGGTTTGGCCATGTGCCCGTCCATGCCGGCCTGCCGCGCACGTTCTTTGTGTTCGGCCAGGATATGGGCGGTCAATGCCACCACGGGGGTTCGGCCCCGCTGGTTGCTGACTTCCCAGGCACGCAATTGCTGGGTGGCCGAGAAGCCGTCGAGGATCGGCATTTCGCAGTCCATCAGCACCAGGTCGTAACGCTGGGCTTTCATCGCTTGCAAGGCTTCTTCGCCGTTGCAGGCAGTATCCGGTTGCAGGTTGAGCTTGCTCAGCATGCCGCGGATCACCTTGGTCGAGATGCTGTTGTCTTCGGCCACCAGAATGCGGAAGTCGCAGGGGACCTTGACCGGCAGGACCTGGCCGCTTGGCACGGGCTGGGTAGCGACGAGACCTTTGTTGCGTTGGGTCAGTTCGTCGGCCAGAGTGGTCTTGAGGGTGTAGCCGGCTACCGGTTTGGCGAGGATGCGCTTGATCCCGGAATTGCGCGCAATGATCTTGCTCGGTGCGTTGCTGATGCCGGTGAGCATGATCAGCAGGATGTCGTGGTTCAGGCTCGGGTCTTCCTTGATCTTGGCCGCCAGTTGCATGCCGGTCATGCCGGGCATGTTCTGGTCCAGCAGGACCACATCGAAGTAATCACGCAAATGAGCCTTGGTGCGCAGCAGTGCAAGCGCTTCCTTGCCGGAAGGCGCAGCGCTGACGTTCAGGCCCCAGGCGCTGCATTGCTGCACCAGTACCTTGCGACAGGTGTCATTGTCGTCCACCACCAATACCCGCGCACCTTGCAGAGGGCCGTCGAGGTCGGAGGTCGGGTGTTCGAGGCGATCCGGGTCCAGCGGCAGGGTCAGCCACAGCGTGCTGCCCTGGTTGCTGCCGCTCTTGATCCCGAACTCCCCTTGCATCAAGCGGATCAGCTGGCGGGCAATCACCAGCCCCAGGTTGCCGCCCGGATGGGTGGCCGAAAGGAAATGCCGGCTGTGCAGTTCGGCGTGCATCAGGGCGTCTCGTTCTTCGGCGTCCATGGGCTCGCCGCTGTCCTGCACGGCAATACGCAGGCGTGGTTTGTTGTTGCGCTCGTCGAGCGCCACGACGATCAGGATTTCGCCTTCATCGGTTTTTTTCAGGGCGTTTTCCAGCAGGCTCAACAGGGTCTGGCGCAAGCGTGTCGGGTCACCGCTGATCACCCGCGGCACTTGCGGCTGGATGAAGCTGATCAACTCGACGTTTTGCTGCTCGGCCTTGGCGCGGAAGATGCTCAGGCAGTCTTCGATCAGCGCGTTGAGGTCGAACTGCACATCGTCCAGCTCGATCTGCCCGGACTCGAGTTTTGAAATGTCGAGAATTTCGTTGATCAGTGTCAGCAGCTCGTTGCCGGCGCTGTGGATCGTCTGCACATAGTCGCGTTGCTTGACCGAAAGCGGCGTGCCCAGCAGCAGCTCGGTCATACCGAGGACGCCGTTCATCGGTGTGCGGATCTCATGGCTGATTTTCGCCAGGAACTCGGCCTTGGCGTTGATCTCGGCGTTGCTGGCCGCCAGGTCACGGCTGATGCTGAAACGGTCTTCGGTGATGCGGCGCTGGCGCTCGCTCAATGCAATGCTCATCAGCAGGCCGCTGATGCAGATGAACACCAGCAAGGTGGTGAGCAGGCCATGGGGCTCGATCAGGGTCAGCCCCAACAGGGCGGGCAGGATGATCAGTGTCCCGAGGTTGAACACCACCATGGCCACCACGAAGAGGCGAGCCGGGCGATAACCTTTTTGCCAGTGATAGACGCTGATGAACAGCATGGTCAGGCCTGCCAAGGCTACCAGGCCGTAGGTAATGAAGTTCAGCGGCAAGGTATTGACGAACAGCAGCATCAGGCCGCAGATGGTGATGAGCAGGATCTCTCCGAGCAGCAACCGGTTCAGCGGGTGCGGCCCGAGCGGGGAGAAGAAGCGATAGGCAAGCATCAGACCGCAGGGCGCCGTCATTAACAATGCCAGGTAAGCCCCCGGCGTTTGCAGTGCATGCCAGTCCGGCAGCCAGGGACCAGCGAGGTTCAGCAACAGCAGCAGGCTGAGCATCAACAACCCTTCGCACGTCGCCAACCAGAGGGCGCTGTGCGAGCGGGTGTAGGTGTAGCGGATGAGATTGTGCAGGATCAACATGGCGATGCAACCGAAAAGCAGGCCATAGATCAGCGTCTGGTTCTGGTTGGCAGCCGCGAGGATCGCCGATTGCAGGGTGATATAGGGGCGTAACTGGTGGTCGGAGGTCAGTCGCAGGTAAACGTCGAGGGGGGTGTCGCTTTGCGGCAGGGCCAGCATGAAGTCGCTGCTGGGCAATGGTCGCTCGGATTGCGGCTGTTCGTTGCCCGTGCTGGATTGATCGATCAGCTTGTCGCCGTCCAGCACGTACATGTTGAACTGGCGCAGGTCAGGCGCGAACACTCGCAGCAACTGTTCGTGGTTACCCGGCGCAAGCCTGAATCGCAACCATAACGCGCCATCGGGTTCGGCCGCGGTAATGCGGTCGAGTTCGATAGGGCTGAATTGATTGGTATAGCGTGCGGAACGGATGTCGCTCAGTTGCAAGTCGCCCTGTTCGTCGAGCAATACCGCCCAGCCACTGCCTTGCGTGGCCTGGGCCGGTAGCATGCAGAGCAAGGTCAGCAAAGTGACGGTCAAGCTTATGGCAATCCTGAGCCAGCGCACGGCGAAATCCCTTCGTTAGGTTGATGCCAGAATATAACGATGCGCGACGCCGGAACAGCCAGGCAATAAACCGTGTTCATTGCCTGGCGCGGTGTTTACCTTATTCCTGATTTTCGCCACGCTCGCGGGCAATGGCACGGTAGCCAATGTCCTTGCGATAGAAATAGCCTTCCCAGTCAATCGACGCCGCCAGTTTGTAAGCCTGCTGCTGTGCAGCGTCGACGCTGGCGCCCATGGCCGTGGCACAAAGCACTCGACCACCGGCCGTTACGACTTGACCGTCCTTGAGCGCAGTACCGGCGTGGAAGACTTTGCCTTCCAGTGCAGCTGCTGCATCCAGGCCGTTGATGGCCACACCTTTGGCGTAGTCACCAGGATAGCCGCCTGCGGCCAGCACGATACCGACGCTCGGACGTGGATCCCATTGCGCTTCGACCTTGTCCAGCGCCTGCGCCAGAGCCGCTTCGACCAACAGCACCAGGCTCGACTGCAAGCGCAGCATCACCGGCTGGGTCTCAGGGTCGCCGAAACGGCAGTTGAATTCGATGACTTTTGGGTTACCAGCCTTGTCGATCATCAGGCCGGCGTACAGGAAGCCAGTGTAGACATTGCCTTCCTCGGCCATGCCGCGCACGGTCGGCCAGATCACCAGGTCCATGACGCGCTTGTGCACGTCGGCGGTGACCACTGGTGCCGGGGAGTAAGCCCCCATGCCACCGGTGTTTGGACCGGTGTCGCCGTCACCGACGCGTTTGTGGTCCTGGCTGGTGGCCATCGGCAGCACGTTCTTGCCGTCGACCATGACGATGAAGCTGGCTTCTTCGCCGTCCAGGAATTCTTCGATGACCACGCGCGAACCCGCATCGCCAAAGGCATTGCCCGCCAGCATGTCGCGCACGGCGTCTTCGGCTTCAGCCAGGGTCATGGCGACGATCACGCCTTTGCCGGCGGCCAGGCCGTCGGCCTTGATCACGATCGGAGCGCCTTTTTCACGCAGGTAGGCCAGGGCTGGCTCGATTTCGGTGAAGTTCTGGTAGTCGGCAGTCGGGATCTTGTGGCGAGCCAGGAAGTCCTTGGTGAAGGCTTTCGAACCTTCCAGCTGTGCAGCGCCGGCGGTCGGACCGAAGCAATCGAGGCCGCGGCTGCGGAACAGATCCACAACACCGGCAACCAGCGGCACTTCAGGGCCAACGATGGTCAGGGAAACGTTTTTCTCGGCAAAGTCTGCCAGTTGCTCAAGCGCCAGTACATCAATGGCGACGTTCTCGCACTTGGCTTCGATGGCGGTACCGGCGTTGCCCGGAGCCACGAACACCTTCTGCACGCGCGGATCCTGAGCCACTTTCCAGGCCAGGGCGTGTTCACGGCCACCGCTGCCAATGATCAAAACATTCATTTCAAAAACCTCGGATGACGCAAATCTGGGAACTGTAGGAGCGAGCTTGCTCGCGATGGTGGTTAACGATAACGCGGGGTGTCTGAAACACTGTGGCGTCTAGTCGTTCTTCGCGAGCAAGCTCGCTCCTACAGGGGGAATGCTGTGCTGTCAGTGACGGAAGTGGCGCATGCCAGTGAACACCATCGCGATGCCGGCTTCGTCGGCAGCAGCAATCACTTCAGCATCACGCATTGAGCCGCCTGGTTGGATCACGGCAGTCACGCCCGCCTTGGCCGCATTGTCCAGACCGTCGCGGAACGGGAAGAAAGCGTCGGAAGCCATCACCGAACCGGCTACCTGCAAGCCAGCATGTTCGGCCTTGATCGCGGCGATACGTGCCGAGTTCACGCGGCTCATCTGGCCGGCGCCGACACCGATGGTCTGGCGGTTCTTGGCGTAGACGATGGCATTGGACTTCACGTACTTGGCGACTTTCCAGGCGAAGATCAGGTCGTTGATTTCCTGTTCGGACGGTGCGCGCTTGGTGACCACTTTCAGGTCGTCGGCGCCGATCATGCCGATGTCGCGGCTCTGTACCAGCAGGCCTCCGTTGACGCGCTTGTAGTCCCAGGCCGCCGCGCGGTCAGCCGACCACTCGCCGCAGGCCAGCAGGCGTACGTTGGCTTTGGCGGCGACGATGGCGCGGGCTTCTTCGCTGACCGATGGAGCGATGATCACTTCGACGAACTGACGTTCGACGATGGCCTTGGCGGTCTCGGCGTCCAGTTCGCGGTTGAAGGCGATGATGCCGCCGAAGGCGGATTCGGTGTCGGTGGCGTAGGCCAGGTCGTAGGCCTTGCGGATGCCGCCTTCGGCATCAGGGCTGACAGCCACGCCGCACGGGTTGGCGTGCTTGACGATCACGCAAGCCGGCTTGACGAAGCTCTTCACGCACTCCAGCGCGGCATCGGTGTCGGCCACGTTGTTGTACGACAGTTCCTTGCCTTGTAGTTGGGTCGCGGTGGCGATGCCGACTTCGGCAGGCTTGGCCTCCACGTAGAACGCCGCGCTCTGGTGCGGGTTCTCGCCGTAGCGCATTTCCTGGGCCTTGATGAACTGGCTGTTGAAGGTGCGCGGGAACTCGCTGCGACCTTCTGTGCTGAGGGTGTCAGCAGCCTGGTTCACGGTGCCCATGTAGTTGGCGATCATGCCGTCATAGGCGGCGGTGTGCTCGAAGGCCTTGAGCATCAGGTCGAAACGCTGAGCGTAGGTCAGGCCGCCGGCCTTGAGGTTTTCCAGGACGCGGGCGTAATCGCTGGCGTTGACCACGATGGCCACATCCTTGTGGTTCTTGGCAGCGGAACGGACCATGGTCGGGCCGCCGATGTCGATGTTTTCGATGGCGGTCGGCAGGTCGCAACCTGGCTTGTTGATGGTGGCTTCGAACGGGTACAGGTTGACCGCAACCAGATCGATCGGCTTGATGCCGTGCTCGTTCATGATGGCGTCGTCGATACCGCGACGACCGAGGATCCCGCCGTGGATTTTCGGGTGCAGGGTCTTCACCCGACCGTCCATCATTTCGGCAAAGCCGGTGTAATCAGCGACTTCCACTGCGGCAACGCCGTTGTCCTGCAGCAGCTTGAACGTCCCGCCGGTGGAGAGGATCTCGACGCCCAGGGCTTCAAGCTCCTTGGCGAATTCGAGGATCCCGGTCTTGTCGGAAACGCTGATCAAGGCGCGGCGGATCGGCAGGCGGGTAGTCTGGTCGGTCATCTCAATTTCCATCAAAAGCAAAGGAAGTCAGCAAAAAAGGCGACCGGTTTACGCGGGCGCCTTTCTGGTTTGATTGAATGCTTACAGCAAATCGTACTGCTTGAGTTTCTTGCGCAGCGTGCCTCGGTTCAGTCCGAGCATCTCGCTGGCCTTGGTCTGGTTGCCCTTGACGTAATTCATCACGCACTCGAGCAGGGGAGCCTCGACTTCGGAGAGCACCAGGTTGTACACATCCGTGACGGCAGCGCCCTCAAGGTGGGCGAAATAATTGTGCAGCGCCTTCTCGACACTCCCGCGAAGGGTCTGGCCTTCTTCGCTTGGCGTATTGAGGTGCTGTTTCAAATTTACGTTGTCGCTCACGGGTGTTGTTCCACTCACTAAAGTCTCGGTCATCATCGTCATGCGGCCACCCACTCTCCGTCCCCTGTCAGGCTCTTGTAACGCTCGGAGAAAAACGCCCGAACGTTGGCGCATTGTGTATCCGTACCATCCAAACGATTGAAGTGGGCGCGAAACTCCCTGGCGCCCGGCAGGGTTGCGAGATACCAGCCCACATGCTTTCGAGCAATGCGCACACCCATGACATCGCCATAGAAGGCGTGCAGGGCGGCCAGATGCTCTAGCAGAATGCGTTCCACCTCGATCAGTTCCAGCGCCGGGAGCTTCTCGCCGGTACGCAGGAAATGGTCGATCTCGCGAAAAATCCATGGCCGCCCCTGGGCAGCCCGGCCAATCAACAAACCATCGGCACCGGTCGCGTCGAGCACGTACCGGGCTTTTTCCGGCGAATCGATATCGCCGTTGGCGAAGACCGGAATCGACACCGCCTGCTTGATCGCGGCAATGGTGTCGTACTCGGCAACACCTGTGTACAGGTCGGCACGGGTGCGGCCATGCACTGCCAGCGCCGTAATGCCTGCCTGCTCGGCGATCTTTGCCACCGTCAGGCCATTCTTGTTGTCCCGGTCCCAACCGGTCCGGATCTTCAGGGTAACCGGCACATCGACCGCAGCCACGACGGCCTGCAGGATCTCGGTTACCAGGGATTCATCCTTCAACAGTGCGGAACCGGCAGCCTTGTTGCAGACTTTTTTTGCCGGACAGCCCATGTTGATATCAATAATCTGCGCGCCCATTTCAACGTTGGCACGGGCGGCGTCCGCCAGCATCTGCGCGTCCCCACCGGCGATCTGTACCGAGCGTGGCTCGGGATCACCTTTGTGGATCATGCGCATGCGCGACTTGCGGGTGTTCCACAAACTCATGTCGCTGGTGACCATTTCCGAGACCACTAGTCCCGCGCCCAAGCGCTTGCACAGCTGACGAAAGGGCTGGTCGGTGACGCCCGCCATGGGGGCGAGAATCAAGCTGTTATGTAATGTGTATGGACCGATGCGTACCGCCGACATAGGACTTCCCTGTTGTGGGGCCGGATCATGGGAGTTCGAAAAAGGGTTGGCATGATACCCGCTCTCGATGACTGGATAAAGGCTGAATTGAACAAATTCTGAACAGTTATTCTGTTATTACTCGTGGTTTGGTTTGCCGGGTGGATTCAGAAAGCCGACGTCAATCGGGGAGCGATGGAGCGTTTCACTCCGGAGAGTGGAAGCTCAGACTGTAGTTCACGGCCTTGGCGCCGGGGTCGAGAATGTCCAGGGCGATGTGGATCGGCGTTTGCGGAGGCATTTCCGCCATGCCTTCGAGATCGCCATTGAGGTACTCGCCGGGTTTGAAGCGGCGACTGGCGATCAGGTGGCCATTGAGATCGGCGAAGCGCAGTTCCAGCAGCGGGAAGGGCTGGGAGAAGGGCGCGCGGTTATAGATGATCGCATCGACCACCAGGGCGCCATTGAACTCGGGATGGCTGCGCACCACCAGGTTGCTGCTCTTGATTTTCGCTATGTCGACCTTGGAGGGCACGGTGCAGCCGATTTGCGGGCACAGTTGCTGGAACCACGGGCGATATTGATCCTGTCGCGCCAGTTCGTCGAAATGGTAGGCGATGTACTGGCCGGCGAGGGCGCCAGCGGCAATCAGCACCAGCAGCAACCACAACAGCCGTCGGCCCCAGGGCGAGCGGCGTTTTTGCCAGTCCAGTTGCAGCGGGTCGTCGGTCAGATCTTGCAGCACTTCGGCACGCACGCCCGGCTCGCTGCGTTCACGCCGCTTGCGCAGCGGTTCGATCGAGGGCAGGTCGTCGTCGATTTCGTTCTCGTCGGCGGCCGACAGGCGTTCGTGGCTCAGCGGCGCATCGAGCGGGTCGTTCAGGCGCAGCTGGGGTGGTTGCTGCTCGTCGTCGAGATCAACCGGTTCCAGGGACAGCGAAGGTTCGGTGCGCGAGGCTTTTCTCGGTTCGACCGTCGGCTCTGGCGATTCAAGGCTGTCGAGTGGTTCGTCGAGTTGCGCACGATCGGCCGCCGACTCACTGAACAGGCTGTCGGACCACGGCTCCTCGTCATCCTGCCCGGTGCTGTCACGACGGGCGCTCAGCGAGTCGTCGCGATGGCGGCCGAGCTCGGTGGTCGGCTGGATCTCCCTCTGTTCGAGCCGGGCGAGTTCTTCGTCGAGGTCGAGACTGTCCAGGTCCAGCTCGGTGGCGCTCCATTGCTTTTGGCTGATGGCGCGCGGCGGCGCTGCTTCGAGGGGCTGCGCAGGCTGCTCAGGCTGCTCAGGCTGCTCAGGCGGGAGCGGCTTCGCTGCCGGTGGTTCCTTGCCGGCCTGCTCAAGCAGCTGCCTGGCGGCATTGAACACCTGCAGGCAGGAGCCACAGCGAACCACACCACGCGCCACGCTCAACTGGGCATGGCTGACGCGGAAGCTGGTTTGGCAATGCGGGCACTGAGTGACGAAGCTATCGGTCATGCGGCGATCCGGATTATGCAGACGGCCATTCTAGCGCCGACGGCCAGTGATGCGCACCCAGCCATCGCGATTGGCGATCGGGTCCAGATCGAAGTCCTTGGCGTAGGCGGCTGCGACTTCGTCGCCCTGTTCGGCGAGGATGCCCGACAGCGCCAGGCGACCGCCGGACTTGACCAGGCCGGACAACTGCGGCGCCAGGGAGACCAGCGGGCCGGCGAGAATGTTGGCCACCAGCACGTCAGCCTGAACCTGTGGCAAGTCTTGCGGCAGATACAGCGGGAAGAGCTCATCGGCAATGTTGTTGCGTCCGGCATTGTCGCGTGAGGCTTCCAGTGCCTGCACGTCGATATCGGTGCCCACGGCCTCTCTGGCGCCGAGCAACAGCGCGGCAATCGCCAGAATCCCCGAACCGCAACCGAAGTCCAGCACGTTGCAGCCTTTCAGATCCTGACCGTCGAGCCATTCCAGGCACAGCGCGGTGGTCGGGTGGGTGCCGGTGCCAAACGCCAGGCCCGGGTCCAGCAGCAAATTCACGGCATCCGGTTCCGGCGCGGCGTGCCAGCTCGGCACGATCCACAGGCGCTGGCCGAAACGCATTGGCTGGAAACCGTCCATCCAGCTGCGTTCCCAGTCCTGATCTTCGATCACTTCGCTGTGGTGCTCGGGCAGCGGGCTGCCGGTCAGCAGCTCCAGATGGGCCAGTACCGGGCCTGGCTCGGTGCCACCTTCGAACAGGGCCAGCAGGTGCGTGTGGGACCACAGCGGCGTGGTGTTGAGTTCTGGCTCGAAGATCGGCTGATCTTCGGCGTCCATGAAGGTCACCGACACGGCGCCCACTTCAAGGAAAGCGTCTTCATAGGTTTCGGCTTGTTCTGGGCTGATGGCGAGACGTACTTGCAGCCAAGGCATGGCGGGCACCTTTGAAAAATGTTGATTGCAGCCTGGCGGGCTGCGAGAAGGGCACAAGTTTACGCGAGCGCGGCTCAGAAGACGACCATGGCCGAAGATCAAAAGATCGCAGCCTTCGGCAGCTCCTACATTTGGAATGCATTCACCTGTAGGAGCTGCCGAAGGCTCGGTCCGCGCTCGGGCGATCTTTTGACTTTGCTTCAGAAACAACAAAGCCGCCCGAAGGCGGCCTTGTTGATCGGGTCGAAGCTTAGTGCTTCTCGCCAGCCAGCTTGTGCTCGAGGTAGTGAATGTTCACGCCCCCTTTGCAGAAGCCTTCATCGCGGGTCAGGTCGCGGTGCAACGGGATGTTGGTCTTGATCCCGTCGACCACGATTTCGTCCAGCGCATTGCGCATGCGCGCCATGGCTTCGTCACGGGTTGCGCCGTAGGTGATCAGCTTGCCAATCAACGAATCGTAGTTCGGTGGAACGGCATAGCCACTGTACAGGTGCGAGTCGACGCGAACGCCGTTGCCGCCTGGAGCGTGGAAATGCTTGACCGTGCCCGGGCTCGGCATGAAGGTTTTCGGGTCTTCGGCGTTGATCCGGCATTCCAGTGCGTGACCGCGGATGACCACGTCATCCTGGGTGAACGACAGCTTGTTGCCGGCGGCGATGCTGAGCATCTCCTTGACGATGTCGATGCCGGTGACCATTTCCGAAACCGGATGCTCTACCTGGACACGAGTGTTCATCTCGATGAAGTAGAAGCGACCGTTTTCGTACAGGAACTCGAAAGTGCCTGCGCCACGGTAGCCGATATCGATGCACGCCCTGACGCAGCGTGCGAGTACTTCCTCACGTGCGTTCTCGTCGATGCCCGGTGCCGGCGCTTCTTCAAGAACCTTCTGGTGACGACGTTGCAGCGAGCAGTCGCGGTCGCCCAGATGGATAGCGTGACCCTGGCCATCGGAAAGTACCTGGACTTCCACGTGACGTGGGTTGGTCAGAAACTTTTCCAGATAGACCATCGGGTTGCCGAACGCCGCGCCTGCTTCGGAGCGGGTCAGTTTCGCCGAGGAAATCAGGTCTTCTTCTTTGTGCACAACGCGCATGCCGCGACCACCGCCGCCGCCAGCGGCCTTGATGATCACCGGGTAACCGACTTCGCGACCGATGCGCAGAGCGGTTTCTTCGTCTTCCGGCAGCGGGCCGTCAGAACCCGGAACAGTCGGTACGCCGGCAGCGATCATGGCGTGCTTTGCCGATACCTTGTCGCCCATCAGGCGAATGGTTTCGGCTTTCGGGCCAATGAACGCGAAGCCGGAATTCTCGACCTGTTCGGCGAAGTCGGCGTTTTCCGCAAGGAAACCGTAGCCCGGGTGAATGGCGGTGGCGCCAGTCACTTCGGCCGCGGCAATGATTGCCGGAATGTGCAGGTAGGAATGGGCGGCCGATGCCGGACCGATGCAGACGGATTCGTCTGCCAGGCCCAGGTGCATCAGTTCCTTGTCAGCCTTGGAGTAAACGGCGACGGTCTTGATGCCCATTTCTTTGCAGGCGCGCAGGATCCGCAGGGCGATCTCACCGCGGTTGGCGATCAGAACTTTTTCCAACTTCGCAGTCATCAAAGGCTCTCCGCGGTTCAAACGATGGTGAACAGCGGTTGGTCGTACTCAACCGGCTGGCCGTCTTCGACGAGGATGGATTCGATCACACCGCTGGTTTCAGCTTCGATGTGGTTCATCATCTTCATGGCTTCAACGATGCACAGGGTGTCGCCTTTCTTCACGGTCTGGCCGACTTCCACGAAGGACGGCGAGGTTGGCGAAGACTTGCGATAGAAAGTACCGACCATCGGCGAACGGGCAACGGTGCCGTTCAGTGCTGGCGCGGCCGGAGCAGCAGGTGCGGCAGCGGCAGCCGGAGCGGCGGCAGCGACAGGCGCGGCAGCCGGAGCATGCATTGGAGCTGGTGCGTAGTACTGCTGAGCCGGGGTCTTGCTATGACGGCTGATGCGTACGGACTCTTCGCCTTCCTTGATCTCGAGCTCGTCGATGCCGGACTCTTCCAGCAATTCGATCAGTTTCTTAACTTTACGGATATCCATGAATCATCAACTCCCAAGGGTCGGTCAGGGGCGGTTAACTTGTTGTTCAAGCTGTTCCAGGGCGGCCTCCAGGGCCAGTCGATAACCGCTGGCGCCAAGGCCGCAGATCACTCCCACCGCTACGTCGGAGAAGTAAGAGTGATGGCGGAAAGGTTCGCGTTTGTGCACGTTAGACAAATGCACTTCGATGAATGGGATGCTCACCGCCAGCAGCGCGTCACGTAATGCGACACTTGTATGTGTAAAAGCTGCTGGGTTGATCAGAATGAAGTCCACGCCTTCACTGCGGGCAGCGTGAATGCGGTCGATCAATTCGTACTCGGCATTGCTTTGCAGGTGCAGCAGATGGTGACCGGCTTCGCGGGCACGGCGTTCCAGGTCCTGGTTGATCTGCGCCAGCGTCGTGGCGCCGTAGGTGCCCGGTTCACGAGTGCCGAGCAAGTTCAGGTTGGGTCCGTGCAGAACGAGTAACGTCGCCATCGGCGGTTCCTATGTTATCTGTGAGCAATTGTCAGAACCCGGCGACTATGCCGCAAAGCCTTTGTGACTGTCCAGTTCTCTGCAATAGCCAGCACGATGACCGATGTTTGCGCGAAATATATGACTGCTTGATTAAATGTGGTCATTCGCCCTGGCAACACGTTCGGCGAAGTCCCTGGCGTTGATCTCGCCGATCACCCGTACATCGGAGCGTTCGACACCATCCTTGCCAAAAAACATCAGCGCCGGAGGACCGAACAACTGGTAACGGTCGAGCAGGGTGCGTTGCTCGGCGTTGCTGGCGGTGATGTCGAAGCGGATCAGCCGGTAACCCTTGAGGCGTTCGATGACGACAGGGTCGTCCAGCACCTCATGTTCGATGACTTTGCAGCTGATGCACCAGTCGGCGTACCAGTCGAGCAGCAGCGGTGTGCCGGATGACCGGGCCTCGGCGAGCACGCGGTCCAGATCGGCGGAAGTGCTGACGGTTTGCCAGACACTGGTGCCTTGTACAGGCTGGTTGCCCTCGACGACGTGCGGCTGGCCAATCGGATTGAAGGGGTCGGTCTGGCCGCTGAACGCGCCGTACCAGCAGGCCAGGGCGTAAAACACCAGGAACATTCCGAGCAACTGCCCGAGACGCTTGCGCGGCGGCTTGTAGACGAACTCCAGCGCGCCCATGAACAAGCCGACGCCACCGGCCAGAAGCCCGATCAACAGCAAACTGACCTGGCCGGGCAAGACCCGGCTGAGCAGGCCGATCGCCAGTCCCAGCAACAACACGCCAATCGCGTTTTTCACGTAGACCAGCCACGGACCGCTTTTCGGCAGCCAGGCTGCGCCACCGGTGGCCACCAGCAACAGCGGTGCGCCCATGCCGAGGCCGAGCATGAACAGTTTCAAGCCGCCGCCCAGCGCATCGCCACTGGCGCTGATGTACAACAGCGCGCCGGCCAATGGCGCCGAAACACAGGGTGAAACCAGCAAGCTGGAGACCACGCCCAACACCGCAGCGCCCCACAGTGAGCCGCCTTTGGCGCGACCGGCGATGCGGTCCAGGCGACTGCTGATGGCGTGCGGCAATTTGAGTTCGAAGACGCCGAACATCGCCAACGCGAACAGCGCAAAAAACATCGCGAAAGGCACCAGTACCCAGGCCGATTGCAGCCGCGCCTGCAGATTGAGCTGGGCGCCGAATAGCCCCATCAGCGCACCGAGCAGGGCAAAGCAGGCGGCCATCGGCAGCACATAAGCCAGTGACAGATTGAAACCGCGCCAGCCACCGACCTGGCCGCGCAGCACCACGCCGGACAGGATCGGCAGCATGGGCAGCACGCATGGCGTGAACGTCAGGCCCAGGCCCGCGAGGAAAAACAGCGCCAGTTCACGCCAGCTCCATGGAGAAGCCGTCGCCGGAGCGCCGCTGCCGTCGATGCTCAAACGCTCGGTTTCCGGTGGGTAGCACAAACCTTTGTCGGCGCAACCCTGATAGGTCACGGCCAGAGTGAAGGCGCGCTGATCGGTGCGTGGTAACTCGACGTCGAGAATGCCGTGGTAGACCTCGACGTCGCCGAAGTATTCATCGTGTTTTTTCTGGCCGTCGGGCAGTTTCGCCGCGCCGAGGAAAACTTCGGCCGGATCGGCGCGAAACTGAAAACGGTGACGGTAGAGGTAATAACCTTCGGTAGCGACAAAGCGCAGCTTGATCGATTGCGGCGTGCTTTCTACCAGGCTCAGCTGGAAGGCTTCGCGCACCGGCAGGAAGTCGGCGCTGTTGTTGATCGAGCCCAGGCTTGAGCTGGATCGGTTCTCCAGCAAACCAGTGGCGCTTGCCGGCAGGGCGAACACTAAAAACAGCAGGCAAAGCAAACGGTGCATGACGATCTCGCGTATCGGAATTGGGGGGATGATAGCTGAGAGAGCATGACCACATCGAACTGCGTAGGAGCTGCCGAAGGCTCGGGCCGCGTTCGGACGATCTTCTGACTTTGCCTCTCAAGAGCAAGATCAAAAGATCGCAGCCTTCGGCAGCTCCTACAGTAAAGGCGATTGATCAGACGCGGAAGGCCTGAACGGCTGTATGCAATCGACCACCCAGCACCAGAAGATTTTCTCCCTGCTCACGCCCTTCGCCGATACGCAGCAGGTTATCCCCACCCAACTGGTGAATCCGCTCACTGTGGCCACGGATCTCGCTGACAGCGCCGCTTTGCTGGGCTGTGACATCGGCGATGCGGACCGCCGTGTCGGAAATGGTCTGGATCGCCCCGACGATTTTATCCAGCGCACCATCGGCGGCCTGGGCCTGGTTGGCCGTGGCCTCGGCGTGTTCGACCTGGGCGCGCATGCCTTCCACCGATTGCCGTGCGGCGGTTTGCAGCCCTGCGATCAGCGTCTGGATTTGCGCCGTGGCCCCGGCGGTACGTTGCGCCAGTGAGCGCACCTCTTCCGCCACCACGGCAAAGCCTCGGCCCATTTCCCCGGCCCGGGCCGCCTCGATGGCGGCGTTCAAGGCCAGCAGGTTGGTCTGGTCGGCAATCGAGCGGATCACCGTCAACACGCCGCCGATGGTGGCCGACTCTTCGGCCAGGTGTTCGATCATTTGTGCATTGCCTTGCACTTCATCCACCAGCGCATGCAGGCCGGTGAGGCTCAGGCCGATGACTTTCTGTCCATGCTCCACGGCGAGGCCGGCGTGGCGGCTGGCATCGGCGGCCTGGCTGGCATCGCCGGCGACTTGTTGGATGGTCGCTTCCAGCTCACTGAGGGAATCGCGGATCAGTGCCGTGTCGCCGGCCTGATGCTCGGCACCGCTGTGCAAGTCGTTGCTCAGGTCAGCCAGGGTGCGACTGCTGCCGGCCACCTGTTCGGCGTTGCGGCGAATGGTCCCCACCAAGTCCACCAGATAGGCGCGCAAGCGGTTGAGCGACGCTTCAATGTCATGCAGTTCGCGGTTGGTGTTACCCAGTTGAATGTCGTGGCTGAAGTCGCCTTCGGCCCAGGTCGAGAGGGCCGGAGCGAGGTTCGTCAGGGTCCGTGCCAGTTTGCGCTGCAGGGTGTCTATCAGCAGTGCGATCAACAGAATCAAACCGATCATCACACCTTGCATCAGCCGCACTTCACCCTGGATCTGCCCGTGCTGGGCGCGCACCACCGGTTCCAGCCCGGCAATGGCCTGTTGCACGTCGGCGATTTTCACGTGAGTCGCGGCGCTGAGGTCGGCGCGTTTCTGGATTTGATCGCGAGTGCGCGTGAGCTCGGCCGGATAGCGGGTGAGCAGGCTGTTGAGTTCGCGCTTGAGGCCGACGCCAGCATCTTCGGCGACGGTTTTTTCCTTGTTCTCAAGGCCCATCATCGAGGCGAAATCGTCGGTGTTCGACTCGTTGCTGGTGGTCACGCCCAGCAAGGGCAGGGCGTCCAGTTTTTCGGCCTGGGTGCGGATGTTGGCCACTTCGCGTTCGACATCGAAGGCCAGTTCACTGCGGCCGCTGCTGACCAGTTTGTCCCGGGCCAGGGACAATTTGCCCAGGTGCTGCGATGCGGTGAGCAGCGGCGTCAGGTAGGCCGCATTGCCACTGGCGTACTGGCTGAGCTGATCGAGACTGGCACCCAGTTCCCGCTCGGCCTGTAGCAGCAAGGCCTGGGGATCGCCTGCCAGTTTGCCGGCGGCCAACAGGTCGGTTTTGCTGAATTCTTCAAGGGTCGACAGGCTGGGGCGCAGCGTCTCGGCCAAGGCCGGTGGCAATTCGCCGAGTTCTTTCTTCAGGCTGTCGATGCCTTGGGAGGCACTGCTCAGGCGCAGTGCATCGCCGCTGCCCAAGTAATCCTCGACGCTGCGGGCCACTTCATTCTGAAACTGCTGCGACAGGCCCAGGTAGCGCTCCATTAATAGATACGGACGCTCAAGGGCCTTCTGCGACCACCACAGCGTAGCGCCGAGGGCCACGCACACGGCCACCAGAAGGAGGGTATTGAGATTGGTCAGCAGCTTCAGGCGCATTACGGACTACCAACGGCAGAAATGGTAAGTGCCTGAAGTTATTGCGTTTCTGTTACAGGGTTATGACTGTATCGGTCGACTCCGATAAAAAAGTGGCACTTTGCTTTGATGTGCGAGCGGCCTGTATTCGATTGCGTCCGCCATGTTTGGCGCGATACAGCGCATCATCTGCCTGACTGGCCATCATCAGGCTGTCGGAGCTTTCGCATAACTCCACCAACCCGGCGCTGAAGGTGCACCACAGATCCTGGGGTTGCGCGGGGTAGTGAATCTCGGCAAAACGCTGTCGGATTTCATCAAGCACGTTGTAGGCCGCTTCGATATCGGTGTCCGGCATGACAATGGCGAACTCTTCACCACCGTAGCGGCCAATGAAGTCGGTTTTGCGCAGGCGTTGCTTGAGAAACAGCGCCAGGCTCTTGATCACCCGGTCACCCATGGGGTGACCGTGGCTGTCGTTGACCCGTTTGAAATGGTCGATGTCGAGCATGGCAAAGCTCAGTGGCTTGCTTTCGCGGCGGGCGCGGAACGAGCAGTCTTCGAGCAATTGCAGGATATGCGTGTGGTTGTACAGGCCGGTGAGACTGTCGCGGACCATTCGTGCCTTGAGGTTGCGTGCCCGTGCCGCGCGGTTACGCACGGTGGTGATCAGGTGCCGGGGCTTGATCGGTTTGGTCAGGAAGTCATCGCCGCCTTCGCTCATGGCGTCGAGCTGTTTGTCCAGGTCGTCTTCGGCCGACAGGTAAATGATCGGCACGCTGACGTAACGGTCGTTATGGCGGATCACCTTGGCCAGTTCCGTGCCGGTGCAGGCCGGCATGTACATGTCTAGGATGATCAGGTCCGGCTGGAAATCCGCCAGTTCGGCCATGGCCTGGATCGGCTCGATCAACGTCCGGGTGATGATCCCTGCGCTGTTGAGCAGGCGCTCGGTGTGCAGGGCCTGAGCGCGGGAGTCGTCGATGATCAGCACTTTATAAGGTTCGTACTGGGCAACGCAGGTCAGGACTTCGATCTTCTCCAGCAGGCTCGACGCTTCGAGGGTACCGGTGAGGAACTCCTGGCCGCCGGCACGCACGGCGGCGAGGCGGGTCGGGGTGTCGGTTTCGTGCAGGCTGAAGAACAGCAGCGGCAAGCGATGGTCCAGGCCTTCCTGGGCTTCGGCGGCCAGTTTCAGGCCGACGCCGGGGCCGCTGAAATCCACGTCCATGACAATCGCCGCCGGCAAGCGCTCGACCATCGATGAGCGAAACGCGTCTACGCTGTCCAGGGACTGGGCACTGAGCCCGAAGAATTCCAGTTGTTTGGCCAGGCGCTCGGCGCGGCCGTGATCCTGCAGCATCACATAGACGGGCTTGCGCAACGGTGGCAGGAAGGTCTGATCGAGTTGGTCGCCATGGCGCAGGCCGGTACGTGACAGGCGCTGCATCAAGCGATTGAGGTCGGTGATCAGGCCGCTGCTCAGGCGTCCGCGATTGGCGTCGACCGCCTCCAGGGACTGACCGATGTGACGTGCCAATTGCGTGTGTTCCGGTTGTTCGAAACGCTCGGCGAAACGCAGCAGACGCAGATTGGCCTCGCTCAGTTCCGACAGGTCGGCGGTGGACCACTCACTGCGTTGCAGGCGCTGCCATATCTCAAGAATCTGACGAGCCTGATGAATTACCCGCTGGGCAAAGTGGTGCTTGAGGCGCTCGCGGCTGGGGTCTTCTGGCTCGGTCATATCCTGACTACTAGTTAGGGTGCACGCTGAGGTCGACTGGTGGCTCTATGCTAGCACCACTTTTCCATTACATGAGTGCTGTACGTCAATAATCTGCAATGTCGCTTCATTCAATTTGTGATCGATCGGTCTGATTCTGGGCTGTTTAGTCGCCGTGTGCGGAGGCGAAGTGCCGTGAATCAGGGCGCTTGACGGGCGTAGGGCGGCAATTGGCGGGTGACAGACCATTGGCCATTTACGGCTGTCTGAGCGGTGCGGATCGGCCAGTTTTTATTGGCCTCAGGGGGCAGGGATTCCCTTGGGGCGTGTCATCCAAACCATTAGGAGGATTTCGACGGCAACACAGTCATCTGGTGGGCAGGAACTCCTTTCATCCGCAAGACCGGTAATTTTCCGCATCGGTGCGATGGCGGGTGCCGGGCCAAGGCACGTTGTTGTATGGTTGTGGTCGAACCGTTGACCTCAAGAGCTTGAAAGGATATCGCCATGCTGGACTGGAAGAACCGCACAGGCAGTGCGCCTGAACGTGCCGCTGAACCGAAGTCGGAGACCCGCAGTTATCTGGGCGGTCTGTTGTTCAGCCGGGCGCTGGCCACTTTGCTGGGCATCTACCTGTTGGTGGCGAGTGTCCTGGGCTGGTACTGGAGCCAGGAGCCGGCGCTGTTCCCGGTCCAGCAGACCGCTCAACTGGCGGCCGAGAAAGAAGGCAAGCAGATGGTCGTTGGCTACACCACAGTGGAAACCCTGAAGACCGTCGCCGGCACCTTGCTGACCAAGCCGGGCGGCTATATTTCCAACGACCGATTTCCGCCAGGCCTGTGGATGGACAACATGCCGAGCTGGGAATACGGTGTGCTGGTGCAGGTCCGCGACCTGAGCCGGGCAATGCGTAAAGACTTCGCCCGTTCGCAGTCGCAGTCCGCCGAAGACGCCGACCTGGCCAAGGCCGAGCCGCGTTTCAACTTCGACAACAAGAGCTGGGTGCTGCCATCCAGCGAGTCCGAATATCAGGAAGGCATCAATTCTCTGAGTCGCTATCAGGCGCGCCTGTCCGATCCGAACCAGAAGAGCGCGCTGTTCTATGCCCGCGCCGATAACCTGAACAACTGGCTGGGTGATGTCGGCACCCGTCTGGGTTCGCTGTCGCAACGGCTGTCGGCCAGTGTGGGCCGAGTCAAGCTCAACACCGCGTTGAAAACCGAGGTGGTAGCACCGGGCGTGGCGCCGCAGGTCGACGAAGAAATCGTTGAAACCCCATGGTTGCAAATCGACAACGTGTTCTACGAAGCCCGCGGCCAGGCCTGGGCGTTGTCGCATTTGCTGCGCGCCATTGAAGTCGACTTCGCCGACGTACTGGCAAAGAAGAACGCCACGGTCAGCGTGCGCCAGATCATTCGTGAACTGGAGGCGTCGCAGGAGCCGGTATGGAGCCCGATGATCCTCAACGGCAGTGGCTTCGGCGTACTGGCCAACCACTCGCTGGTCATGGCCAACTACATTTCCCGGGCCAACGCCGCGGTGATCGATTTGCGTCAATTGCTCAATCAGGGCTGAGTCATGGTTGATAACACCAGGGAAGCCGCGCACCGCGCGGCGTCCGATGCCGAACAGATCGCCTGGGTCGACGAGCAGGACAACCTGCTTGGCGCCCTGGTCCGTTCCGACTTGCGCGAGCGCGGGCTGATCGGGCGTGGCACCTACATCATGTTGTTCAATTCCGCTGGCGAGCTGTGCGTGCACCGGCGCACCCTGAGCAAGGCGATCTATCCCGGTTTCTGGGACGTGGCGGCGGGCGGCATGGTGCTCGCCAGTGAAACCTACGCCGAGTCGGCGGCCCGGGAGCTGGAGGAAGAGCTGGGAGTGAGTGGCGTGGAACTGACCGCTCATGACCATTTTTTCTTCGAGGACACCGGCAATCGCCTGTGGTGTTCGGCGTTCTCGGCGGTATGGGACGGCCCGTTGATCCTGCAACCGGAAGAGGTGCTGGAAGCACGCTTTATCCCCATTGATCAGGTCATGCTGGAAATCGGGCAAAAGCCTTATTGCCCGGACTCTCTGGCCGCGTTGAAGCGCTATTTGCGCTCACACCGGACCGACGTCGCAAAACAGCTATAAATTGGCGCCGATTGGCTCTTAGCAATCGGCGTTTTTGCCGTTACACTGCGCGACTTTTCAAACTGAACCGGTATTGCTTCACCTGTAGGAGCGAGCTTGCTCGCGATGGACGTCAACGATAACGCGCGGTATCAGACAGCACGTGTTGTCCGTGGGTTTTTCGCGAGCAAGCTCGCTCCTACAAGGGTGGTACCGTTTCAGTAGCGCTGCCCCTGCCTGAGTGGGGCTTCGCGGTCGATAGCCTTCCCGAGTGCTGCGACCAGTCTTTGTCCTCCGAAGAGGATTGCCGGTGGCCAAAAAAGCCGCATCCTTCGCCGCCCTGGGCGGCCTGGTATTTTCCACCGACGCAGGTCGTCATTGCCCGGAATGCAGTAAACCGGTGGACGCCTGCATCTGCAAACAGACCGTTATCCCGGCCGGTGACGGCATTGCACGCGTGCGTCGCGAAAGCAAGGGCCGTGGCGGCAAGACGGTGACCACCATCACCGGCGTGCCATTGGCTGAAGACGCGCTCAAGGAACTGGCCACGACGTTGAAGAAACGTTGCGGTACCGGTGGCGCGTTGAAAGACGGTGTCATCGAAATCCAGGGCGATCATGTCGAGCTACTCTTGGCAGAACTGATCAAGCTCGGTTTCAAGGCGAAGAAGTCCGGCGGCTAGCAGCCTCTGTGAAAGCCACCCACGGCTTGATCCAGTCCCGATTCATTCTGGTCTGGCGTCGTCTCCATGGTTTTCACAGAGCCTGTTCATGACTGGTTTCTAAACTCACTGCGGTCAGCGAGGTCTACCCCCTCGTTGACGAACCGTCATTTTCATACTTTAGACTGCGCCGGCCTGAACCCAGGCGACGCTCTATGACTTCTTTATAGGGGACTTCGATGTCCGTACGACGCACACGCAAAGACGATGGCAGCCAATGGACAGTTGCGGACAGCCGCAGTGTTTACGGGATTCGCCATTGGGGGGCCGGGTATTTCGCGATCAATGACGCCGGTCGCGTCGAAGTTCGTCCGAACGGCCCGACCAGTTCGCCTATCGACCTGTTCGAGCAAGTCGACCAACTGCGCAAAAGCGGTTTGTCCTTGCCATTGCTGGTGCGTTTCCCCGACATCCTGCAAGACCGCGTGCGTCAGCTGACCGGTGCGTTCGACGCCAACATCGAGCGCCTGGAATATCAGAGCAAGTACACCGCGCTGTACCCGATCAAGGTTAACCAGCAGGAAGCGGTGATCGAAAACATCATTGCTACCCAGAACGTTTCCATCGGTCTGGAAGCCGGCTCCAAGCCGGAACTGCTGGCGGTACTGGCATTGGCGCCGAAGGGCGGCACCATCGTCTGCAACGGTTACAAGGACCGCGAGTTCATCCGTCTGGCGCTGATGGGCCAGAAGCTCGGCCACAACGTGTTCATCGTGATCGAGAAAGAATCCGAAGTCGGTCTGGTGATCGAAGAAGCGGCGGCGCTCAAGGTCAAGCCGCAGGTCGGCTTGCGCGTGCGTCTGTCGTCCCTGGCGTCGAGCAAGTGGGCAGACACCGGTGGTGAAAAATCCAAGTTCGGCCTGTCGGCGGCGCAACTGCTGTCGGTGGTCGAGCGTTTCCGCGCTGCCGGTCTGGATCAGGGCATTCGCCTGTTGCACTTCCACATGGGCTCGCAGATCGCCAACCTGGCGGACTACCAGCACGGCTTCAAGGAAGCGATCCGTTATTACGGCGAGTTGCGCAACCTTGGCCTGCCGGTGGATCACATCGACGTCGGCGGCGGTTTGGGCGTGGACTACGACGGTACTCACTCGCGTAACGCCAGTTCGATCAACTACGACATGGACGATTACGCCGGTGTCGTGGTCGGGATGCTCAAGGAGTTCTGCGACGCGCAGAGCCTGCCGCACCCGAACATCTTCTCCGAAAGCGGACGCTCCCTGACCGCTCACCACGCCATGCTGGTGGTGCAGGTGACCGACGTCGAGAAACACAACGACGACGTGCCGAAGATCGATAACAAGGAAGAGCTGCCGGAAACCGTGCAGTGGCTGGTTGACCTGCTCGGCCCGACCGACATCGAAATGGTCACCGAGACTTACTGGCGCGCCACGCACTACATGAGCGACGTGGCCACTCAATACGCCGATGGCAAGCTGACCCTGGCGCAAAAAGCCCTGGCCGAGCAATGCTACTTCGCCGTTTGCCGCCGCCTGCACAACTCGTTGAAAGCCCGTCAGCGTTCTCACCGTCAGGTGCTCGACGAACTCAACGACAAGCTGGCTGACAAGTACATCTGCAACTTCTCGGTATTCCAGAGCCTGCCGGACACCTGGGCCATCGGCCAGGTCCTGCCGATCCTGCCGCTGCACCGACTCGACGAAGAGCCGCTGCGCCGTGCCGTGCTGCAAGACCTGACCTGCGACTCCGACGGCAAGATCAAGCAGTACGTCGACGAGCAGAGCATCGAGACCAGCTTGCCGGTGCACGGTCTGAATGAAGGTGAAGACTATCTGCTGGGGATCTTCCTGGTGGGCGCCTACCAGGAAATTCTTGGCGACATGCACAACCTGTTCGGTGACACCGACTCGGTGAACATCTATCAGAACGCCGACGGTAGCGTGTACCACGCCGGTATCGAAACCCACGACACCATCGAAGACATGCTGCGTTACGTGCATTTGTCGCCGGAGGAGCTGATGACTCACTACCGCGACAAGTGTGCCAGTGCCCGCATCAGCGCCACCGAGCGCACGCAGTTCCTCGATGCCTTGCGTCTGGGGCTGACCCGTTCGTCTTACCTGTCTTCCTGAGGTAAGCGCCATGCTCATCAGGTTGTCTGAAAATTTTCCGTTTGCCGCGGAAATTTCAGATGACCTGGTGCGGCAATTCTCCTATTCCAGGCGAAATTTCCCGCGTCCTCGGCCACCCAAAGCATTTGGTCTCCTTTTCGCGTAGGTTATTTCCTAATTTGTATTTCGGCACTCTACTCGGCGATGTCTCTCAGCGAGAATCCCCGACCGCCCCTCCTGTAGAGAAACGCCGATGTTCAATCCAGTCAGCGAACCGTCATTTCGTCTGGATGTAGCAGGTCTGCCCGACTCCTTTGAGGTCCTGGCCTTTACCGGTAAAGAGGCCATCAGCGAGCCGTTCGTGTTCGACCTGGAACTGCTGATCGATGACCCGGTGCTTGACCTTGCCAGTTTGCTGTACCGCCCGGCCTCGTTGCATTTCGGACCAGCTGGAAGCCACGTGCATGGACAATTGCATGAACTCGTCCAGCGTGATCATGCCTCGGGACCCCGGCTCTGCCAGGTGCGTCTGGGGCCAAAACTGGCATGCCTGGCCCAGCGCTTCAGCCAACGAATTTTCAGCGCCCTTTCAGTGCCGCAAATCCTCGACCGGGTGCTCAAGGAGCACGGCATTACCGGCAAAGATCGACGCTTGGCGCTGAGCGGCGAATACCCGCCCCGGGATTTCTGCACGCAATATCGAGAGTCGGATCTGCAGTTTCTGCAGCGACTGTGCGCCCAGGAACGGCTTCACTACCGCTTCGAACACCGGGCTCGCGGGCACTGTGTGGTGTTTGGGGATGATCATCAGCATTTTCCAACCGGCGAACCTGCGGTATTGCGCAGCGAGGGCGATCGGCCGGCGGTGCGGCAGTTCGAGCGTCAGCACTGCGGTGGGACAGCGGCGCAGAGTGCCGAATGCCGGACAGACCTGGTGACCCTGCGCAGCGGTCGGCTGATGCCGCTGTCCGGTCATCCGGTTGCCGAATGCAATCGCCTCTGGTTGCTAACCCACGTTGAGCATTGGGGCAGTCAGGATACGGCGACGCCTTACCACAATCAGGCCCGTGCCCTGCAGTGGCCGACACCCTTCGCGCCGCCCTGTGTGACGGTCAAACCACAAATGCATAGCCTGCAACGGGCGTGGGTCGTCGAGGTCGATGAACCAGGCCCCGACCCGGCAAGGCAGGTACCGGTGCAGTTCGACTGGCTTTATCAGGGCGAAGGGGCTGCGCCCAGCCATTGCTGGTTACCCCTGGCCAGGCAACTGCAGGCATCGACGTTCTTGCCATTGCGGGAAGGGACTGAACTGGTCGTGGGTTTTGTCGAAGGCGATCCCGATCAACCGCAGATAACCGGGCTGCTGCATGCGCCGGCAACGGTCGAAGTGACGGACGCTGACACCCCCCAGCCCGGCTGCACCCATGATGAGGGCCTGGAGCAATGGTTGCGGTCGGGGGAGCCATTGCTGGTGTTGTGCCTGCTGCCCGGCGGTGGCAGTTTCAACCATTGCGCACAGGCGTTGTGCACCTGTCGTCTGGCGACGCAGCTTGGCCAGAGCTCTGGAGCATGATCGCCACACGCACGCCCGAGGCACCCCCGCAGTGGCTGTTGCTGGATGTGCCGGGCACGCCGCAGGCGGGTGCCACACTTCGGCAGATGTTTGCGCAGGCCCGGTGGTCAGGGTTGTTCGAAGGCACGGAGTGGCATGCGCTGCATGAGCAGGGACCGGTCCTGGTCGATCTGCGCACCTGCCCGGTACTGGCCGATTTATGCATCGTCGACGGACAACGCTGGCCCGGATTGCTGATGGTCAGCGAGGCCAGCGCTGCGTCGTTGCTGGCGCATTTGCGGCGCATGCTCACGGTCACGCTTGGCCTGCACCGGGCCCTTTTGAGCTACTACAACCCGATCACGGCAAGCTATTTCTTCGATGCCAGCGATGCCGTTGAACTGAGTCGCTGGCTCGGGCCCATCAACCAGTTGCGCTGGTTCGGTGGCAGCTGGGCCGACCGCGCGATGGGATGTGAGGGCTGGCAGCGCTTGTCCAACCCGAGGCTGGCGGTCAGCCCGTTGGCAGTCGAGGAGAACCTCAGCGCCGGGCAACAGGAAAAACTGCAAACCTGCCTGCTCGAACAGCAGGCCTGGCGCTGGAGCCAATCCACCGGTGCCGATTTCTCCCGCCTGTGGGCCCATGTGCAAGAAGGGGTGGCGCTGGGTTTCAGCGAGCGCCCGGTGCTTGATGGCTGGATATGGCTGCGCTTGCAGTATCCCGACGCCGTGCCCGTGCAGCCGTTGCCGGGGCGGACTCAACAGGAACGCCTCGATAGCCTGCGTCACTTGTGGCAGAACGATCCACCCGGGTCATGAGGTCGCCCCGTTCAGTGAGTGCTGCCAGCGAACCAGCCATCGTGACGGCGCAGGCGCCAGGCAATCACGCCAAGGGTCAGACTGCGCAGGAGCATGAACAACAAAAAGGTTATCCACAGGCCATGGTTGCCCCCGCCTTGCAGTGCCCAGCCGATAGGCAGCACCAGCGCCACGGTCAGCAGCATGCCGTTGCGCATTTCCCTGGCGCGGGTGGCGCCGATGAACAGACCGTCGAGCAGGTAACTCCAGACGGCAATCAGCGGCAGCACGGCGAGGTAGGGCAGGTAGATGAATGCGGTGTCGCGTACGCTCTGAATGTTGGTCTGCATTTCGATGAATAGATGCCCGGCGAACAGAAACAGCGCGGCGAACCCCAGGCTCGCCAGCAACGACCAGCCACCAGCCACCACCAATGAACGGCGCAGGGCATCGCGGTCGCGGGCGCCAAGCGCATGTCCGCACAGGGCTTCGACGGCGTGGGCCAGGCCATCGAGGGCGTGGGCGGTCAGCAGCAGGCCATTGAGCAAAAGAGCGTTGGCTGCGACCGTGGCGTCGCCCAGCCGCGTGCCTTGCACCGTGATCAGGAAGAACACCGATTGCAGCGCCAGGCTGCGGATGAAGATGTCACGGTTGACCGCCAGCAATGGCCGCCAACTCTGCCACAGCGCCAATGCCGCCCAAACGATAGGCCCGGGGTAGGCGCGCAGGGCTTTGCGAGTCATCAGCAAACCGATCAGTGCACCGGTCCATTCGGCAATCACCGAGGCCCTGGCCGCACCGACCACGCCCCATTCCAGGCCGAGGACGAACCACAGGTTCAGGGCAATGTTGACCAGGTTGGTGGTCAGCAAAATCGCCAGCGGCGCCCGGGCATTCTGGGTGCCGAGAAACCAGCCGACCAGTGCATAACTGGCGAGCGCCGCCGGCAGGCCGAACAGGCGGGTGTGGAAGAACTCGCGGGTCAGTTGATCGAGCTCAGCCGACGGTTGCATGAAGTGCAATGCGATCGCGCTCAATGGCACGCCCACCGCACCCAACACCACGGCCAGGCCGATGGCGAGCAGCAGGCCTTGCAACAGAATCTGCCGCAAGGCCGCGCCATCCCCGCGCCCCGCCGCCTGGGCGGCGAACCCGGTGGAGCCCATGCGCAGAAAGCCCATGGCCCAGGCGAGGAAGGTGTACAGGCTGGCCCCGACCGCGACGGCGCCAAGTTGATGGGCATGGGGCAGGTGACCGATGACGGTGCTGTCGACCAGTGCCACCAGCGGTACGGAAATGTTCGAAAGAATCATCGGCGCGGCGAGTGCCCAGACCCGGCGATGGGTAGGGCGGTCGCGCCAGTCGGCGGTCAGGTTGGACATGCAGGCTCCTTGGGGGAGCGGGCATTGTAGCGGTGAAAACGGGTTGGCTAAGTGAGCTCAATCCATAAAACACCAGAGATCCAATGTGGGAGCGAGCTTGCTCGCGATAGCGGTCTTTCAGTTGAATCAATTTTTGATGTGCCGCCGCCATCGCGAGCAAGCTCGCTCCCACAGGTGTTCAGTGGTGTCAGTGGTGTCAGTGGATGATCCAGCTGAGCAACCAAAGCCCCAGCACCAACCAGATAATCCCCATGATGAACGACGCATTGAGAAAGGCGCGGATCGCCGACCACAGCAGTAGCAGCCCGAGGATCAGGGTCACGATGCTGACGACCGAGGTATCCATGCCCAGCGCTTGGGACAAGCCTTCGACAAAGTTGCTGCTGGCGTTGCTCAACAGATTGAACAGCCCACTGAGGCCATCAACGATGAAGCGGATGATCGAGCCGAGTACCTGGCCGAGCCATTCGGAAAAACCTTCTACCTGCATGGAGTGAACGTCCTGATTAAAGAGAATTGAGTCTTGGGCTGTCGATCATGCTGCCGAGTTCCCACAAGCATAGAGGGTTGCACAGATGAGCATGTATCTTCTGCCCCTTGCCTTCACCTGTGATCCCCCCGAAGCTATACGCCTTCAGGAGAGCCCGATGAACCTTGTTGAACTGACCGAACGCCTGCACGCCATCCGTGACCGCAATGACTGGCGGCAATTTCACAGCCCGAAGAACCTGGCCATGGCCGCGAGCGTGGAAATGTCCGAGCTGGTGGAAATTTTCCAGTGGCTGACCGAAGACCAGTCACGCCAGTTGTCGGCGGACAAACTCGCCCACGCCGGGCAGGAAGTCGGTGACATTGTGCTTTATCTGTTGCTGTTGTGCAGTGAGCTGGGCCTGGACATGGATGCCGTGGTGCGCAGCAAACTGGCGGACAGCGAACGGAGGTTCAACTGATGAGCGACCGTCATTTCGATCAACTGGCGACCCGTTTCGCCGAAAAAATCTACGGCGGTGCCAAAGGTGCGATCCGTCTGGCGGTGTTGCAGGCCGATCTGGCCGAAACCTTGCCCGACCGGCCGCTGCGCGTTCTGGACATCGGCGCCGGCCTTGGCCATATGTCGTTGTGGCTGGCCGAGCGCGGCCATCAGGTGACCCTCGCCGAGCCTGCCGAACCGATGCTCGAAGGCGCCCGCCAGCGTTTTGCCGAAGCCGGGCAGAGCGCCACATTCATTCAGGCACCCTGGCAGGAACTGCTCGGGCAGCTCACCGAACCTTACGATCTGGTGCTGTGCCATGCGGTGCTGGAATGGCTGGCCGAGCCCCACGCCATCCTGCCGGTGCTGCATCAACTGACCAAGGCGGATGGCTGGCTGTCCCTGGCGTTCTACAACCGCGATGCGCTGATTTATCGCAACTTGCTCAAAGGCCATTTCCGCAAGATGCGCAAGAACGACATGGCCGGTGAAAAGCAGAGCCTGACCCCGCAGCAGCCCCTTGATCCGCGCGAGCTGGCGGCGCAACTTGAAGGCCTGTGGAAGGTCGAAATACAGAGTGGCGTGCGAGTTTTTCACGATTACATGCCGGTGGAATTCCAGGCCCGCGCCGAGCTGGCGGACCTGCTGGAAATGGAACTGGCCCATCGCCGTCATCCAAGCTTTGCCGGGCTTGGGCGTTACTTGCACTGGATCTGTCGGCCTGTCTGATTGGAGCATGCAATGAAAAGTCATTCAGGTGTACTGGTGTTCTGCCTGGGGCTGGCTGCCTGTCAGGGCAGTAACCCTTATGTCGCCACGTCCAACCCTTTGCCACCGGCGCCGCCCCAGGCTGCCAATACGTTCGATCGCAGCGCCTACCCGGCGGCGCCCCGTGACTACGGCAAGTACCGCAGTTGGGCCTGGCTCAACGGCCATCTGCCACCGGGCACCGCGTGGGCGGACTCGGCGCAGGTTGCCGAAGCGGTCAGCAATGCTCTGGATCAACGCGGCCTGCGCCCGTTGCATGACAATCGTCCGGCAGACCTGTTTGTCAGCGCCGACCTGCGGATGGAAACCCGCTTGCGTCAGGTTCGGGACGACTATTACGGCGGCGGTTATGGCGGCTACAACGGCTACGGCCCTGGATATGGTGGATATGCCACCGTGCCGATCATCCGTACCTATCAGGAACAGGTCGTGGTCGTGCAGGTGGACATGTTTGACGCCAAAAGCGGTCAGCCGATATGGAGTTCCAGTGCTGAAACCGGCAACCGGGGCAGTGAAAGCGAGCGGGCCGATGCCATACGGGAGGCTGTGGAAAAGGCAATGTCGGCGTATCCTCCTAGTTAGCTTCTTGTAGATAAGAAGCATTCCACAGGATCATGTCTTCAACCGGAGAATCATCATGTTCCGCCGTTTTGTTTTACTGGCAGTGGCTGCGCTGCTCAGTGCCTGCGCCGCCAACCAGGTCAATCATGACTTCGACGCCAGCCGTGACTTTGCTGCCTATCGCAGCTGGACCTGGAAAGAACCCGCCCTGCAATACCGTCCCGATGATCCTCGAATCAAGAGCGACCTGACCGAACAGCGCGTCCGTCAGGCGGTTGCCGATCAACTGGATCAGCGCGGTCTGCGTCCGGCCGCTGTAGGCGCCAAGGGCGATTTGAATGTGCAGACCTACCTGATTGTCGAAGAGCGGCAACAACAGGTGACCACCAATTACGGCGGCGGCTGGGGTAACCCTTGGTATGGCTACTACGGCGCCCCCATGTACAACGAAACCCGCAATGTCAGCTACAAAGTGGCGACCATTCAGATCGACCTGCTCGATGGCAAGGACGGCAAACTGGTGTGGCGCGGCAGTGACGAACAGATACTCAGTCGCACGCCGAACCCGACGGATCGTCGCGATGCCATCTGGCAAACGGTCACGCGGATATTGGCCAACTACCCACCGCACGCATCCTAGAATCAGCCGGCCTCGGACGCAGTTGGCGTTGGCTTTGTTGCCCAGTAATTTCGGGGTGCGGTAGTGGGTTACGGGGCACTGAGTTTTTTTGGATGGTGTACATATCCATTGCTGCGGTAACGGCGGCTTATGGTTTCGCCCTTACGGCGAGTCCCTTTGGCAAACGCCGGAGTGCCGGCCCAGCCCAAAGGAACCAAAGGTCTCGCCCCTTACGTACGGCCCCTCGCTGAGGCTCGGCGTTCCTTCGCTCCGGTATTCATCCGGGGGCATTGCCCTCCGGTCGGCTTCGCTTCGACCTACATGCAATGAGTTCGACTGCGTCGAACGGCGCTGCGCGCCCATCCCCGGATGAACACCTCCGCTCAGCCTTCCGAGGGGGCGGGTGGA
>NZ_JBFTOU010000029.1:0-74488 GCF_056398125.1 Pseudomonas sp. 05L36
GGTGTTCAGGTGTTCACCTTGAATGAAGCGTTTCATGGGCAGCCCTTGCGATGAAATCCGGGGCAATCATAGCAAGGGTTGGCTTTGGCGTTTTGACACACTCTGGGCCATGGATGGCCGATGGCGGCGGGCCCACGGAGCAGGACCGGAGCGAGGGCATGCCGAGCCTAGGCGAGGCACCGAACGTCAGGGGCAAGAGCCCTTTGGTTACTTTGGGGCTTTTCCAAAGTGACCCGCTGTAAGAGCGGAACCATCAGTGGCCGTGACCGCAGCAACGGATATGCACACCCACAAAATACTCATCGCCTGACACACAGCCTTCGCGAGCAGACTCGCTCCCACACAGAATCGAGGACAATCGCAAAATCTCCTTGCATTACCTGCAATCGGGCCATCTCCCCGAAATAACGGATGGCGGTGTACAATCGCGTTCTTATACCCTCTGTTGATCATGCGAAGGATTTTCCGGATGTTGTCGCGCTTTCCTGCCGTCACCCGCTGCCTGACACTTGCCGCCCTTTTGGTGGCCGGTCCCGTTGCAGCATTGGAGTTTCCCCTGCCACCGCCCGGTGAAGACATTATCGGCCAGGTGCAGGTGATCAAGGCCAAGTACGAAGATACCTTCGCCGACCTTGGTACCGCCTACGATCTGGGCTACACGGAAATGGTCGCGGCCAACCCGGGTGTCGATGCATGGTTGCCAGGCACCGGCACGGAAATCATTCTGCCGACCCGCTTCATCCTGCCACCGGGCCCGCGTGAAGGCATCGTGATCAACCTGGCCGAGTACCGCCTCTACTACTACCCGAAAGGCAAGAACGTGGTGTACACGTTCCCGCTGGGTATCGGTCGTGAAGGCTGGGGCTCGCCGATTGCCCACACCAGCATCACCGCCAAGACGCCGAACCCGACCTGGACGCCTCCGGCTTCGATCAAGGCCGAGCACGCAGCAGACGGTGATCCGCTGCCCAACGTCGTGCCGGCCGGCCCAGACAACCCGCTGGGGCCGTTCAAGTTCACCCTGGGCACACCGGGCTACCTGATCCACGGTTCGAACAAGAAGTTCGGTATCGGCATGCGCACCAGCCACGGTTGCTTCCGCATGTTCAACAACAACGTGCTGGAAATGGCGGGCATGGTGCCGGTCGGTACGTCGGTGCGGATCATCAACGACCCGTACAAGTTTGGTTTGAGTGGCGGCAAGGTCTATCTGGAGGCGCATACGCCGCTGGACGACAAGGGCAACCCGTCGGTGGTCGACAAGCACACCGCGGTCATCAACGCGATGCTCAAGCGTGAAGACATCACTAACAACCTGCGCATGAACTGGGATGTGGTGCGTGATGTGGTTGCCGCTGAAGACGGCCTGCCGGTGGAGATTGCTGTGCCGGGCAACAACGCCGTACCGATGGTGTCGAGCACTCCGGTCGACCCGATGCAGTAAGCTTGTAAAGAGCCCGTCGGTGCGGACTGCGTCGACGGGTTTTTTATTGCCTGGAGAAACGCCGGGCAATAAAAAAGCCGACCCAAAAAATGGATCGGCTTGATAACAATCCCGAAGGATTATTACTTGCGGCTAGCTTTGTCCAGCATGCGCAGAGCACGCTCGTTAGCTTCGTCAGCAGTCTGTTGTGCTTTTTGAGCAGCAGCCAGAGCTTCATCAGCTTTACGGTAAGCTTCGTCTGCACGAGCCTGGGAGCGAGCAGCTGCGTCTTCAGTAGCGGTCAGACGTGCTTCGGTTTCTTTCGATGCGCTGCTGCAACCGGTAGCCAGAACTGCGGCCAGAGCCAGAGCAGAGAATTTCAGAACGTTGTTCATCGTGTTCCCCTTCAAGGACTTTCTATTAAGTAGCTATCTCCTCCGATTGAGGAAATAGCCGGCGTACATACTACCTATTACTTGTAGTAAGTAAAACTGACGTGACGCAAGAAGCAAAAAAAATTGTAGGCGTTGATTCTTTTTCGAGCAACTTTTAACTGAACTGATTAAAAAACATCCAGCTGCAAGGCCCGTGGCTGAGCCAGCTGGCGAGAAAAAGTTCCTTCGGCATACCGCTCTTTTTCCAGTCTGGCTAGAGCCCGCCTACATGGATTCGTCTACACTTTTGTTCGGCTTTTGCGTAGCGCCTCCCAATATCTTTCTCGATGTTCAGGTGACTTTAACAACGGGCGCTCGTCTTAAGTCTCAACATCCGGCAATGTTCAGGCTATCGACCCGGAGTGATCTTCGGTCGAGCCATTCCTGCGTGATCCGGAGCAGCACCCGCCAACCCGCACGATGACGAGCGCACCTTGAGCATTTCTGCCAATGGTGCCTACTATTTGTAGGTGCTCGGTAGCGCGAGATCGGTGCAGCTCTTCTCGGTGTCCATTCAGGCACGGGGTGGCGTAGATGTTCCTTCGCCGGAAAAACATCGGTAAGGTAGGGGTCGGAATTCCAGACCCGCGAGGAGTAGTGATGAGCGAGGCGTTGTCCATCCACCATGACCAGGCTGGTCATCAGTTCGAGACCAATGTGGACGGTCATCGTGCCTATCTGACCTATATGGACCTGGGGAAGCAGACCCTGGATATCTATCGCACCTTCGTGCCCAACGCACTGCGTGGTCGCGGTATTGCGGCAGCCTTGACCGAGAAGGCGCTGGAGTACGCTGACGAAATGGGCTACACCGTCATTCCATCGTGCTCCTACGTCGAGCGCTACATGGAGCGTCACCAGCGGCATGCGGCCAAGCTGAGTCAGTGACCTTCAACAAAACGAACGCATAAAAAAACGCCGGGTTCAGCCCGGCGTTTTTTTATGCGCTTTTTGTGCAACCAATCAGGCAGATCAGCTGCGATCGCGTTTAGGCAGCACATCCTTGAGCTTGGCATGCATGCTGCGCAAGGTGTTTTCGGTCGCGGTCCAGTCGATGCAGGCGTCGGTGATCGATACGCCGTATTGCAGGTCGGCGAGGTCTTTCGGGATCGCCTGGGCACCCCAGTTCAGGTGGCTTTCAACCATCAGGCCGATGATCGACTTGTTGCCTTCGAGGATCTGGTTGGCGACGTTTTCCATCACCAGCGGTTGCAGGGCTGGATCCTTGTTGGAGTTGGCGTGGCTGCAATCGACCATGATGTTCGGCTTGATCTTCGCCTTGTTCAGCGCCTGCTCGCAGAGCGCAACGCTGACCGAATCGTAGTTCGGCTTGCCGTTGCCGCCGCGCAGCACCACGTGACCGTAGGCATTGCCCTTGGTGGTCACGATCGACACGCCACCTTCCTGGTTGATGCCCAGGAAACGGTGCGGGCTGGAAACCGACTGCAGGGCGTTGATCGCCACGGTCAGGCCGCCATCGGTGCCGTTCTTGAAGCCGACGGCCGAGGACAGGCCGGAGGCCATTTCACGGTGAGTCTGGGATTCGGTGGTGCGCGCGCCGATGGCCGACCAGCTGATCAGGTCCTGCAAGTATTGCGGGGAGATCGGATCGAGGGCTTCGGTGGCGGTAGGCAGGCCTTTTTCGGCCAGGTCCAGCAGCAACTGGCGACCGATGTGCAAGCCGTCCTGGATCTTGAACGAGTCGTCCAGGTACGGGTCATTGATCAAGCCTTTCCAACCGACGGTGGTACGTGGCTTCTCGAAATACACGCGCATGACCAGATACAGGGTATCGGACACTTCGGCAGCGAGAACCTTCAGGCGCTCGGCATACTCGTGGGCGGCCTTGATGTCGTGGATCGAGCAAGGCCCGATGACGACGAACAGGCGGTGGTCGGTGCCATCCAGAATGTTGCGAATGACTTCGCGGCCCTTGGTGACGGTGCGCAGTGCGGCGTCGCTCAGGGGAATATCGCGCTTGAGCTGATCGGGAGTGATCAGAGTCTCGTTGGAGGCGACGTTTAGGTCGTTGATCGGTAAATCAGCCATCGTTTACTCGTCAGGTCACGGGTGCCGGCCGCCAGCGAACCCGCGCGGCGGAGCACAGCAAATTAAGCGCGTCGGGGAGCCGAACCTTAGCGCGTTACACCGTGGCTCGACAATGGGCAGACGCCGGTTTGGTGGGCTTTCGCAGTCAGTTTCCCTGCCATGAGGGGCAAACCGATCAAGAACACCCCTATTCCAGCACCGGCTGCGCAAAAGCCTTGCGCACCGAATCGTGAGAGAACTCGTCGGCGTGCTCCTGTACCCATTCAAGGGCCCGAGCCTGGATATTCTGCAAGTCGTCGTGGGCGTCATGCAGGCGGCAGTAACGTTCGATCTGGCACACCTGCTCGCCCATTCGGGCGCTGAATAGCGTTTGTTCGTCGACAAAGACGATGCCTACCAGATAACCGCGCTTGCGCCGCAGGCACCAGGCGACATAACCCAGGTAGCGCATGTCCGGGTTCACGGTCGGCATGCGTACCTCCAGCGCGGTGCCGTAGCGCCACGCGCGGTGATAATTGCAAGCCATGCCCCCGAGACTGATAGTGTGCAGCTGTCGCCGCGAAATACACTCTGGTTTCAGCAACGTTAATTCGACGGGCACATCGTCAGGGTGAGGAATAAATCGTCCCATGAACACAGACTCCATGTGTCGGCCATCTGACATTGTTACACCCAGTATAGTGGTCGAATTGGAACTGACCGATTTCGACGCCGACCAACGGCTGCTGGCGATGAGCGGCGTATCACTGGTTATTTTCACCAGTGTCGGCTGCGCCAGTTGCCGTTTTGCCCGCGAGCAATTGCCGACACTCGATCTGGCAGTCGATCGACTGTGCTGGATCGATGCCGGCAACAACGGCGGGGTGGTCGAGCGTTATCAGGTCTTTCACTTGCCGGCGCTGTTTGTCGTTCGCGACGGCGAATTCTTTGGAGCACTGAAATCGCGCCTGACCGACACCGAGCTCAACCGGGCCGTGCGCCAGGCGCTGAGTCGAACAGCAGAGGAGTTGCCATGATGGGGACAGTTGCCAGGCCGACGATCGGCATAATCGGGACCGGCGCAATCGGTGGTTTCTACGGGGTAATGCTGGCGCGTGCCGGTTTTGATGTGCATTTTCTGCTGCGCAGCGAGTTTTCCGCTGTGGCCGAGCACGGGTTGCAAGTCGATAGCGCGCCCCATGGCGCGCTGAAACTGAACCCGGTGCAGGCTTATTCGAACGCTGAAGACATGCCGCCCTGCGACTGGCTGCTGGTGGGCGCGAAAACCACCAGCAACGCCGACCTGGCACCCGCTATCCTGCAAGCGGCGGCACCGAACGCCAAGGTACTGCTGTTGCAAAACGGCCTGGATGTCGAAGACAGCCTGCGCGCGTTGCTCCCCGATTCGCTGCATGTGCTTGGAGGGCTCTGCTACATCTGCGTCCATCGCGAGGCGCCGGGCGTCATCACTCATCAGGCGTTGGGCGCGGTGCACGTTGGTTATCACAGCGGTCCTGCCGATGGGCCGGCACGCACTGCGATTGTCGAGGAAGGTGTCGGCCTGTTCCGCAGCGCCGGTCTCGATTCCCAGGCCATGGCGAATTTGCATCAGGCGCGTTGGCAAAAACTGGTCTGGAATATCCCTTACAACGGTCTCTCGGTGTTGCTGGGAGCGAGCACCACACCGTTGATGGGCGATGCCGACAGTCGCGAACTGATCAAGGCGCTGATGGCTGAAGTGGTGCAAGGCGCAGTCGCGTGCGGGCACGGTGTACCGGCGGGGTATGCCGAGCACTTGTTCATGGTGACCGAAAAAATGCCTGACTACTGGCCGAGCATGTACCACGATTTCCTGCACAAGCGACCGCTGGAGCTGGCCGCGATCTACGCCCGGCCACTGGCGGCCGCCAGGGCCGCGGGGTGTGAGATGCCGCGCATCGAGGCCTTGTATCGCAGTTTGAGTTTCATTGATCGACGAAACACCTGAGTCGACCAACCTGAGGGAGAAGGGCATGCCGAAGGCAATTGACGACAAACTGGTGCTGGCGATTTCTTCGCGGGCGCTGTTCGACCTGAGCGAAAGCCACAAGGTCTATCTGTCGAGCGGTGTCGAAGCCTACCGGCAGTATCAGATCGAACACGAAGACGAAATCCTCCAACCCGGCGATGCCTTTGCGTTGGTGCAGAAACTCCTGAACCTCAACAATAGCCTCGGCCGTGCCCGGGTCGAGGTGATTCTGGTGTCGCGCAACAGCGCCGACACCGGGCTGCGGGTATTCAACTCGATTGACCATTACGGACTGGCAATCTCTCGCGCGGCCTTTGTCGGCGGGCGCAGTCCGTATCCCTACCTCAAGGCCTTTGGCTGCGACCTGTTTCTCTCGACCCACGCCGAAGACGTACGCAATGCACTGGACGCCGGGTTCGCCGCGGCGACCATTCTGTCGGGCGGTGCCAGTCGTGCGGCCAGCGACGAATTGCGCATCGCCTTCGACGGAGACGCGGTGCTGTTTTCCGATGAGTCGGAGCGCGTTTATCAGGCCGGTGGTCTGGAGGCGTTCCAGGCCAGCGAGCGTGAGGCCGCCCGCGAGCCGTTGCGCGGTGGGCCGTTCAAGGGCTTTCTCGCGGCCCTCAATCTGTTGCAGCGTGAGTTCCCGGAGGACGCCTGTCCGATCCGTACTGCGCTGGTCACGGCGCGATCGGCGCCGGCCCATGAGCGAGTGATTCGCACGTTGCGCGAATGGGACATCCGTCTCGACGAGTCGCTGTTCCTCGGCGGCCTGACCAAGTCAGCCTTTCTCGAAGCCTTCGCGGCCGATGTGTTTTTCGACGATCAGGCCGGCCACTGCGAATTGGCCCGTGAAGTCGTCGCCACCGGTCATGTGCCCCATGGCATAAGCAACGAGCAAAAGGTTTAAGCCCACTGTTCAATGCGTTGCGCCGCATGTCGTAGTCGCCAAGGCACTGCTAAGCTGAATCAAATCTCCGCCATGTTGGCAGTCGAGGAGGTCATATGATTCGTTCGATGCTGTATGCCACTGACCTTGGCCTGTACGCGCCCGTGGTGATGCAGCATGCCCTGGAACTGGCCCGGACCTTCAATGCCGATTTGTATGTGGTGCATGCGGTTGAACCCATGGGGTTGTTTGCCGAGTCGGTGCTGCAAAGTTATCTCGATGAACAGGCGCTGAACGAGTTTCACAGCCAGGGCCTGAATACAGTGATTGCCAGTATCGAGCAGCGGGTGCTCGACAGTTTTCGTGAGGAGTTGGGGGATGAAGGGGAGCACGATCTGGAGCGGATTCAGGCAGTACGGGTGGTGCAGGGCGACCCATCGCAGGTGATTCTGGACCAGGCGCAGAAACTCTCCGTGGATTTGTTGATCGTAGGAAGTCACAGCCACGGTGCGGGTGCGGAAACGCCTTTGGGGCGAACCGCCGCCCGTGTGCTGCAACTGTCCAAGGTGCCGGTCTATCTGGTGCCGCTGGTGCAACGTCGTCGCCAAGGGGATCTCTAGAACACGAATAATGGCAATTTGACAAAAAAGTTCTAGATTTATTCTTCGAACCATTAATATAGTTATATACCGTCGCTGATGCCCGTGGCGTCTACCTGCTTTGAGGGATTCATATGAAGCTTCAACAATTGCGCTACATCTGGGAAGTGGCGCACCACGACCTCAACGTTTCCGCTACAGCCCAAAGCCTTTACACCTCTCAACCGGGCATCAGTAAACAGATCCGTCTGCTGGAAGACGAACTGGGCGTCGAGGTTTTTGCCCGCAGCGGCAAGCACCTGACCCGCGTTACCCCGGCCGGCGAACGCATCATCACCACCGCTGGCGAAATTCTGCGCAAGGTTGAAAGCATCAAGCAGATCGCCCAGGAATTCTCCAACGAGAAGAAGGGCACCCTGTCGATTGCCACCACTCACACCCAGGCGCGTTATGCGTTGCCGCCGGTGATCAGCAATTTCATCAAGCAATACCCGGACGTGGCCCTGCATATGCATCAGGGTTCGCCCATGCAAATCGCCGAAATGGCCGCCGACGGCACCGTGGATTTCGCCATCGCCACCGAAGCGCTCGAGCTGTTCGGTGATCTGGTGATGATGCCGTGCTACCGCTGGAACCGTTGCGTGGTCGTGCCTCAGGGCCACCCGCTGACCAAACTGTCGAAACTGACCCTCGAAGCCCTGGCCGAATACCCGATCGTGACGTACGTGTTCGGTTTTACCGGCCGGTCGAAGCTCGACGAAGCATTCAGCCATCGTGGCCTGACGCCGAAAGTGGTGTTCACCGCCGCCGACGCCGACGTGATCAAGACCTATGTTCGCCTGGGTCTGGGCGTGGGCATCGTGGCGAAAATGGCTGTCGACAGCAAACTCGACAGCGACCTGGTGGTGCTTGATGCCAGCGAACTGTTCGAGTCCAGCGTGACCAAGATCGGCTTCCGTCGCGGCACCTTCCTGCGTGGTTTCATGTGCGACTTCATCGAGAAGTTCGCGCCGCACCTGACCCGCGAAGTCATGGCCAAGGCCATTCAGTGTCACAACAAGCAGGAACTGGAAGAGCTGTTCGAGGGCGTCGAACTGCCCGTTCACTGATAGTGTTTCCTGCCGGTCAAACCACCTCGGTGACAGCGAACTGTTGCCGAGCGCCCGCCACCAGAATCTCCACCTCATCGCCCTCGAACTTGCCCAGCAGGCTTTTGCCCAGCGGTGAGCGCGGGGTGATGACGGTTATCAGTTGCCCCACCAGATCGACCTTCAATCCGGCTGCATCGGGGGCGAGAAACAGCCATTGTTCGCGCCCCCTTTCGTCCTCGAGCCCGAGCAGCGCGCCCACTTCGATGCCCCGCTGATCGTCATACGGGCGCAGGGCCAGGTTCTGGCAGAGGCTCAGTGACTGGCGAATTTCCTCGACCCGCCTGGCTTGCCCGGCCGCGAGATAGGACGCTTCCAGCCCCAGGGTGTCGTATTTGTTCTCGGCGATGTTTTCTTCATGGGTCGCCGTTTCGTAAGCGGTTTGCGCGGCCCGTTCGGCGATGTCTAGATCGATCCGCAGCTTGTCGAGAATCAGTTGGTGGACTGTGTGCTTATTCATGATCAATCGCAGAATTGCAGGACGTTGGCGCGGCTTTTTTCGCTGGGTGCAGTCCGGTCCTGTTGCAGCCAGAACTGACAGCTTGGGTTGGATAGGTTGCGACTGCTGCTGCGCGCCTGATCGAGCCGTTGCTGCTGCTCGTTCTTGCGCAGGTTTTCTTCATATTGCTCAAACAACGGACTCTGTTGCGGAATGTCCGGCACCGGTTGCGCTGCCACCGGTGGTTTGGCCAGTTGCTCCACAGCTGCTGCCACAGGTGCCAGTTGCTCGCTGAAAAGCAGGCGCGAAGCGAGCCAGCAGGTCAGCACAATGGCAATGAATCCCAGCCACATGCCGAGGGCGATGCTGCCGGTCAATTGCAGGGCATTGAGGCTGATTGGGAAAGAGCGGTGCGGAGTGGGGCGGTGGGGCATGGTTGCTTCCTGGCGAAAGGTCACGGGCGAGTGGCGATTGTCGCATGAAGAATAATCATCGTCGGCTCTTCTGCACGGGGTAATTTATGCGGACAATCGGCGCCTTTGCCAACGGGAACCTGGAATGCCTGAAATGAAAACCCGCTGGGATATTTTTTGCACCGTAGTCGATAACTTCGGCGACATCGGCGTGACCTGGCGACTGGCCCGACAACTGGTCGCCGAACATGGGCTGGCGGTGCGTCTATGGGTCGATGATCTGCGAGCGTTCGAGCGCCTGTGCCCGGAAATCGACATCCACGCTGCGCAGCAGTGGCAACAAAACGTCGAAGTGCGCCAATGGCCAGCCGAGTGGCAACCGACCGAAGCCGCCGATGTGGTGATTGCTGCATTTGCCTGCCAATTGCCGAGCGCCTACATGGACGCCATGGCCGAACGGGAAAAGACGCCGCTGTGGATGAACCTCGACTACCTGAGTGCCGAGGACTGGGTGATCGGCTGCCACGGTTTGCCCTCGGTGAAGTACAAAAGCGTGCAGAAGTTCTTTTTCTTTCCGGGGTTCCAGAAGGGCACTGGCGGGTTGTTACGTGAGCGTGGATTGCTTGAGCGTCGTCGGCAATTTCAGCAAAACCCGCAGGCTCAAAGAGAATTCCTGCACGGTTTGGGGATTGATCGTGCACCCGGTGCGCAGTTGATCTCATTGTTTGCCTACGAAAACACCGGGCTGGCCAGTTGGCTCGATGCGATGGCTGGCGATTCTACGGCCACTCATCTGCTGGTGCCGGAAGGGCGGATTCTCGGCGACGTAGAGCGTTGGCTCGGTGTGGAGGGTTTGGCGGCCGGTGCCGTGCATGTGCGTGATGCCTTGACCGTGCAAGTGCTGCCATTCGTCCGCCAGGACCAATACGACTTGTTGCTATGGTGTTGCGATTTCAATGCCGTGCGCGGCGAAGACTCCTTTGTGCGCGCTCAATGGGCCGGCCGGCCATTTCTCTGGCACATCTACCGGCAGGAAGAAGATATCCATCTGGACAAACTCGAGGCCTTCCTCGAAGTCTATATAAAGGGGCTTTCTGAACCTGCGCGGGAGGCGATCAGCGGTCTCTGGCGGGCGTGGAACGCTGGTGAAAAAATAGCCGACCACTGGCAATTCACCCGTAAACACTGGCCAGAGCTGGAAAAACACGCCGAGGCGTGGTGTCTGGAACAGGCCTTGCAGGCCGATCTTGCCACGGCGCTGGTACAGTTTTATGGAAATTGGATATGATACGCGGCCTAGATTTTTGTAAATCCCATCCAAATTCGGATATTCGCAATGAAAACTGGTAAAGAACTGAAACCCGGGACCGTGATTCGTCTCGAAAACGATCCTTGGCTGGTTCAGAAAGCTGAATTCACCAAGTCCGGTCGTAACAGCGCGATCATGAAGACCAAGCTGAAGAACCTGCTGACCGGTTACAAGACCGAGATCGTTTACAGCGCCGACGACAAACTGGACGACGTAATCCTCGACCGCAAAGAAGCGACCCTGTCCTTCATCAGCGGCGATACCTACACGTTCATGGACACCACCGACTACACCATGTACGAGCTGAACGCTGAAGACATCGAAGCCGTTCTGCCTTTCGTTGAAGAAGGCATGACCGATGTTTGCGAAGCGATCTTCTTCGAAGAGCGTCTGGTTTCCGTAGAGCTGCCGACCACCATCGTGCGTCAGGTTGACTACACCGAAGGTTCCGCTCGCGGCGACACTTCCGGCAAGGTGATGAAGCCTGCCAAACTGAAGAACGGTACCGAGCTGTCGGTTGCTGACTTCATCGAAATCGGCGACATGATCGAGATCGATACCCGCGAAGGCGGTTCCTACAAAGGCCGTGCCAAATAAGCACCGCTTGAGGAATGAAAAAGCCCGACCATTGAGTCGGGCTTTTTTGTGCCTGGATGAAACATCCAGTTCTCCTGTAGGAGYGAGCCTGCTCGCGATGKGCGTTAACGATAACGCGAGCTTCCTGAATGCCCGCGTTGTCTGGGCGTCCATCGCGAGCAGGCTCGCTCCTACAGTTGGGCGGTGTTATTTCAAGTGCTGTTTCAGTTCTTCAGACGCCTGCAACATTGCCGAACGCACCGCCGGCACCTGGCTTGCCACGTTGAGCAAACCGTAGTCGTGGATCAAGCCGTTGTAGCGAATCGAGGTCACCGGCACACCGGCTTCATCGAGTTTGCGGGCGTAGGCTTCGCCTTCATCGCGCAACACGTCGGCACCGGCGGTCTGCACCAGCGCTGGAGGCAATCCTTTCAACTGGGCGGTGGTCGCGCGCAGTGGTGAGGCGTAGATCTCGTTCCGTTGATTGGCGTCGGTGGTGTAGTTGTCCCAGAACCACTTCATCATGTTTTTGGTGAGGAAGTGCCCTTCGGCGAACTGGTTGTAGGACGCTGTTTCGAAGTTGGCATCAGTCACCGGCCACAACAGCACCTGGAACCTGATCGCCGGTGTGCCCTTGTCCTTGGCCATCAGCGCAACCACGGCCGCCATGTTGCCGCCGACACTGTTGCCGGCTACCGCCAGGCGCTTGCCATCGACGTTGATCTCTTTTCCGTGCCCGGCCACCCATTGGGTCGCCGCGTAAGCCTGGTTGATTGCCACCGGGTAATGCGCTTCCGGCGACGGCGTGTAGTTGACGAAGACGGCCGCTGCACCCGAACCCGTCACCAGGTCACGTACCAGCCGCTCGTGGGTCGGGAAATCTCCCAGTACCCAGCCACCGCCGTGGAAGAACATGAATACGGGCAGCTCACCCTTGACCCCGGCCGGCCGGACGATGGTCAGGCTGATCGGTTGGCCGTCGACTTGAATGGTCTTCTGGCTGACATCGGCTTTTGGCTGCGTCAGCTTCACCCCGGCCTGCGCGCCTACCAGAACGGCGCGGGCCTCGGCGGGCGTCATTTGCTCCATCGGCTTGCCGGTACCGGCGTTCAGAACGTCGAGGAATGCCTGGGTGTTGTGTTCAACCCCAGTACCTGCGAACGCGTTGCTGATGGACAAGGCGAGAAGGGTACCGGTCAAGACTTTGCTGAAAGTGTTCATGTTCGTTTCCTGTTCGGGCCTGGGTAGTCAGCGCTTAGACGGTTACGTGCAGACGCACATCGACGTTGCCACGGGTGGCGTTGGAGTACGGGCAGACCTGGTGGGCCGCGTCGACCAGTGCTTGTGCGTCGGCTTGTTCAAGACCGGGCAGGCTGATGTGCAGGTCGATGTCCAGACCGAAACCGCCAGGGATCTGGCCGATGCCGACATGGGCGGTGATCGAAGCGTCGTTCGGGATGCTGCGCTTGGTCTGGCTGGCCACGAATTTCAGGGCGCCGATGAAGCAGGCGGAGTAGCCGGCGGCGAACAGTTGCTCAGGGTTGGTGGCTGCGCCGCCGGCACCGCCGAGTTCTTTCGGGGTGGCGAGTTTGACGTCGAGGATGTTGTCGCTGGAAACCGCACGACCGTCACGGCCACCGGTGGAAGTTGCGATTGCGGTGTAGAGAGTTTGCATGGTGAAAGCCTCGTTTGGGGTTTGTTTTGCGCTAAATGTTTGCGCGCTAATTAAGTGCGAGGTGAATGTATCGCGCAAATATTTAGCGCGCAATATAAATTTTCAAACAGATTTGAAAAAGCGAAATGTCAGCGAGGGCGTTTTTGTTGGAAGTGTTGAGCTAGAGCTATCGAGGGAAATTTTTCAAGAAGAGGTGGCGAACCCGATTTTTCGGTCCCGCGCAAAACAAATGTGGGAGCGAGCTTGCTCGCGATTGCAGTCTCACATTCAGCAATGATGTTGACTGACACACCGCCATCGCGAGCAAGCTCGCTCCCACAAGGGATTTGTGGTGAATTGGAAATTACAGGCTGTCTTGCAGGTGACGACGCAGTTCTTGCAGCTCCGCTTGCAGGTTTTGCAGGCGCTCCAGTGTCATCCCGCTGGCGCCGAGGATGCACTGGGGAATATCCCGGGCTTTGTCGCGCAAGGCTCGGCCCTGCTCGGTGAGCTCGACGATCACCACGCGCTCGTCCTCGCGGCTGCGGGTGCGGCTGAGCAAGCCTTCGCCTTCCAGGCGCTTGAGCAACGGCGTCAACGAGCCAGGGTCGGTCAGCAACCGCGTGCTGATTTCACCTACGGTCAAACCGTCCCTTTCCCACAACACCATCATCGCCAGGTATTGCGGGTAGGTCAGGCCCAGCGCTTGCAGCAAGGGTTTGTAGACCTTGGTCATCATCAGCGAAGTAGAATGCAGGGCGAAGCAGGCCTGATTGTCCAGCAACAGGTTGTCGCAGTTATCCGGGGGGTTGCGCTCGGTGGTCATGTCGAAGCCTTGATCTGTGATCTTAGGAATCTAGCGGGCGAATCTTTAATGCGCCAGATAAATTTGATCAGTGCTGTTGCAAATGGGTTTGCAGCAGCAGATCCCAGGGTGGAACCGGGCTGAAGCGGGTTTTCAGGTACTCCAGCAACAAGCGACTGCGGGAGTTGGGTTGCTGTTCCAGGCGCAAGGCGTAGATGCCGGTGCTTTCCGGTTTCGGCAGGCCGCTGTCGCAGAACAGCGGCAGCAACTCACCCCGCAACAGGTACTCGCTGACCAGCCAGGTTGGCAGGTGCGCGATACCCAGTCCGGCCAGCGCGCCGCAGACCAGCGCCTCGGCATTGTTGGCACTCATGCGCACCCGCGCCGGCCGGTGCAACTGCATTTGCCCGTCGCGCTCGAAACGCCAGGCGAAGGGCGGGGCCAGGCCATCCCAGTCGAGTCCGTCGTGTTCAGTCAGTTGTGAGGGCTCGGTTGGCACGCCGCGACGCTGCAAGTAATCAGGGCTGGCGCAGGCGATACGCACCATGCTCGCCAGTGGCGTGGCTACCAGCCGGGTATCGGCCAATTGCCCGGCGCGCAGCACCAGATCGACCTTGCCGAGGTTCAGGCCCTGCATGTCGACGAAGCTGTCGATCAGGTGCAGTTGCACATCGAGACCGGGATAGAGCAAGAGGAAATCGGCGATCACCGGTGCCAGGTGCCGGCGCCCAAAGGCTGTCGGCGCATCGATGCGAATCAGACCTTCCGGCGCGCTGCTCAGAGACACCGCTTCGGCCCGGGCCAGGCGCAACTCGGCGACGATCCGCCGTGCGCGCTCGGCAAAGACCAATCCCGCCGGGGTGGCGCGTACTGCATGAGTGCTGCGCAGGAACAGCTGACTGCCGACCGCGCTTTCCAGGCTGTCGATTCGCCGTGCCACGGCCGAAGGGGTCAGCGGATGACGGCGCGAGGCGGCGGAAAAACTGCCGGTTTCCAGCACGTCGAGGAACAAGACCAGTTGGTCGGTCAGTTGATTGGGGTTCATGGCAGGTTTGCGCTTGTGCGAATTTGGCACAGCCATTGTGCGATGCTGTGCGTTTCCGCGCCAGAAGCAACTGCGTAGGATCAAAGGCCTGACGGCAACGGGGAAAATGCTGTGATTGAGTTTTTGATGTATCTGGTGTTCGGCGCTGCGTTGGGCACGCTCGGCGGGTTGTTTGGCATCGGCGGCGGCCTGATCGCCATTCCGCTGCTGGGCGTGCTGTTCGGGCTCGATCAGCAGATAGCCCAAGGCACAGCGCTGGTGATGGTGGTGCCGAACGTGATGCTGGCGCTGTGGCGCTATCATCAGCGCAACCGGATCGAACTGCGCCACGCGCTACCGCTTGCGATCATGGGGTTCTGCTTCGCCTGGCTCGGATCGATCTGGGCGGTAGGCATCGATGCGCAAACCATGCGCATAGGCTTTGTCGCGTTTCTGATCGCGCTGTCGGCGTACAACCTCGTTCGCATGTTCGCCGCCAGCGCTCCGCCGGCTTCGCAGATGAACTATTCATGGCCCTGGCTGGGCGTACTGGGTGCTGCATCGGGCACGATGGGCGGGTTGTTTGGCGTGGGGGGCGCGGTGGTGGCGACACCGGTGCTGACCAGTCTGTTCGGCACCAGCCAAGTGGTTGCGCAGGGGTTGTCGTTGGCGCTGGCCTTGCCGAGTACCGGGGTGACGCTGGTGACTTACGCCGTGCACCATCAGGTCAGCTGGGTGATCGGCTTACCCCTGGCGGTCGGCGGGCTGATGAGCATCAGTTGGGGCGTGAAGGTTGCCCACGCATTGCCGGAGCGGCTGCTGCGCGGGCTGTTTTGCGGGTTCCTGGTGTTCTGTGCGGTGATGCTCGCCTTCAAAGTTTGAAGCCTTCGATGATGTGCTCGGCCAGGCACTCGGTGATCGGTGACGGGTTATGCAGGTTGCGCACGAGCATGATGCTGGCCTCGGGCAGCAACGGCAGGTCCTCGGCTGCACCGAGGATGCGCATGTCCGCGGTGATCAGGCTTTCAAGCTGCGCCGTGACGGCCAGCCCGGCGCTGACTACTGCCATGATCGCCGACAGGCTGTCGCTGTTGTACGCCACCCGGTAGTCGCGCCCTTGGGCATCCAGGGCATTGCAGGCCCACAGGCGGCAGAAGCAATCACTGTTGAACATTGCCAGCGGCAGCGGCGTCTGCTCATGAGCGCTGTAGCATTGCGCTTCGGCCCAGACAAAACGTTCCTTGCGCAACAACTGGCCGATTTCGCTGCCCGGCTCGCGGGTGACGATGGACAGGTCGAGGTCCTGGCGCATCAGCAGTTGCTTGGATGATTCGCAGTGCACTTCTATCTGAATCAGCGGGTAGGACTGGGCAAACCGGCGCAGAATCCCCGGGAGGAATCGCATCACATAATCGTCCGGCGTGCCGATGCGCACCGTGCCGACCATGTCGGGTTCGCGCAAGGTATTGAAGACCTCGCTGTGCAGCTTGAGGATCCGCCGCGCATAGCCCAGCAACACCTGGCCTTCAGCCGTCAGCCGCACCTGCCGCCCGTCGCGCTGGAACAACTGACGCTGCAGCACATCTTCTTCCAGGCGTTTCATCTGCATGCTGACGGCTGACTGGGTGCGGTTGACGATTTCGCCGGCGCGGGTAAAGCCGCCCTGGTCGGCGATGGCGACGAAGGTGCGCAACACTTCGGTATCGATACTCGGGTAGGCGGACATCCATCAATCTCCGAGATATGTGACATCAGAAACATTCGTTGGATTGATCTTAGACCCGGCGCGAGACTGGAGCCATCCAAACGGAGGGCAACAAGATGAAAGGTCAACATGAGTTCCACGGTGCAGAAAAACACTCGATTCACGTGATATCCGATCTGCTGCACAAGGTCGGCCGCTGGTACGAACTGCATCGCGAGCGCGAACTGCTGGCGAGCTTGAGCGACGAAGCACTCAAGGACATCGGCATGAGCCGTGCGGATGTGGAGAACGAGTCGATCAAACCGTTCTGGAATGACCCGATGCATAAATGACCCGATCAATAAATGATGAGTGCCACGCTACACAAACCCCTTACCGGTGAGGTAGGTTGCGAGCAGACAAGGAGGCACCCATGCGCGCAACGTTGTCCTTTACCCTCAACCAGGCTCGGCGTCTGGCGCTGGCCGCCCAAGGGTTCAACGGGCGGTCGCCGCCAGCGGCGATCAAGGCTGTTGCACTCAATCGCCTGATCGAACGGCTGGGCATTTTGCAGATCGATTCGGTCAATGCATTGGTGCGTTCGCACTACCTTCCGCTGTTTTCCCGCCTCGGTAACTACTCTTCCGATTTACTCGACCAGGCTGCCTGGGGTCAGGGTAGGCGACGTACGTTGTTCGAGTATTGGGGTCATGAAGCCTCGTTATTGCCACTTTCCATGTACCCATTGATGCGTTGGCGCATGCAGCGTGCAGCCCGTGGCGAAGACATTTATCAGCAATTGGCGCGCTTTGGCCGTGAACAGCAAGACACCATTCGCCGGGTGCTGGCTTCGGTCGAGGAGCAGGGCGCGCTGGGGGCCGGAAGTCTGTCGACCCGTCAGGAACGAGCCGGTCCGTGGTGGGACTGGAGCGCGGAAAAGCATGCGCTGGAGTGGTTGTTCGCGGCCGGTGAAGTGACCGTTGCCGGACGGCGCGGATTCGAAAGGCTCTACGATCTGCCGGAGCGGGTGATTCCCCGGGCGGTTCTTGCGCACCCCGTCCTGAGTGAAGGCGATGCCCAGCGCGGCCTGTTGCGGCATGCGGCAACGGCCTTGGGAGTCGGTACGGAGAAAGACTTGCGTGACTATTTCCGCTTGAACCCTGCGGACAGCCGCCCACGTTTGGCCGAATTGGTCGAGGCCGGTGAATTGCAGACCTGCGAAGTCCAGGGCTGGCGGCAACCGGCCTATTGTCTGGCCGGGCCAAAAGTGCCGCGCAAAGTCGTCGCCAGTGCATTGCTCTCGCCGTTCGATTCGCTGATCTGGGAGCGCAGCCGGACCGAGCGGCTGTTTGATTTCCGCTATCGATTGGAGATCTACACGCCGCAGGACAAGCGGGTGTACGGCTATTACGTCCTGCCGTTTTTGCACAACGAGCGGATTGCCGCACGGGTAGACCTGCGCGCCGAACGGGCGGCGGGCCGTTTGGCAGTGCATGCCGTACATGAAGAGCAAGCGGGACTGGATGAGGAGGGGATGCTGGCGTTGGCGGTCAATCTGCGGCAGATGGCGGATTGGCTGGGGTTGGCGCAGGTTCAGTTGAATTGCCCACGGGCGAGTGCGGCAAGGTTGCGGGTGGCATTCACACAAATTGGCGGTGCTTGAGCTGGCCCCTTCGCGGGCAAGCCCGCTCCTACAGTGATCGAGCCGATCACTGATTTTGTGTACGGCGCGAATCCTGTAGGAGCGGGCTTGCCCGCGAAGGCGATATATCAGGCAGTCAAAATCTACCGCCGAACTTGCTTCAGAGTTTCAGCAATCAAAAACGCCAGTTCCAGCGACTGATCGGCATTCATCCGCGGGTCGCAATGGGTGTGGTAGCGATCCGACAAACCATCCTCGGTAATCGGCCGCGCACCACCGATGCATTCGGTGACGTTCTGCCCGGTCATTTCGATATGGATACCACCGGCATAACTGCCTTCGGCTTCGTGTACCTGGAAGAACTGCTTCACTTCGCCAAGGATCTGCGCGAAGTCGCGGGTCTTGTAGCCGCTGCTGGCCTTGATCGTATTGCCGTGCATCGGGTCGGAACTCCAAAGCACTTGCTTGCCTTCCCGCTGGACGGCACGGATCAGCTGCGGCAAGTGATCGCCGACCTTGTTCGCGCCCATCCGCGCGATCAGGTTCAGGCGACCCGGATCGTTCTGCGGGTTGAGCACGTCGATCAAACGAATCAGGTCGTCGGGGTTCATGCTCGGGCCGACCTTGACCCCGATCGGGTTGTTCACCCCGCGCAGGAATTCGACGTGGGCACCGTCGAGCTGGCGGGTGCGGTCGCCGATCCACAGCATGTGGGCCGAGCAGTCGTAGTAATCGTTGGTCAGGCTGTCACGACGCACGAAAGCTTCTTCGTAGTTCAGCAGTAGCGCTTCGTGGGCCGTGAAGAAACTGGTTTCGCGCAACTGCGGCGAGGTGTCCATGCCACAAGCGCGCATGAACGCCAGGGTTTCATCGATACGGTCGGCCAGGTGGCTGTACTTTTCCGCCAGCGCCGAGTTGGCAATGAAGTCCAGGTTCCACTTGTGCACCTGATGCAGATCGGCAAACCCGCCCTGGGCGAACGCGCGCAACAGGTTCAGGGTGGCGGTGGACTGGTGGTAGGACTGCAGCAGGCGTTCCGGGTCCGGTACGCGGTTTTTTTCGTCGAAACCGATACCGTTGACGATGTCGCCGCGGTAGGCGGGCAGGGTCACGCCATCGATGGTTTCGTCGTTGGCCGAGCGGGGCTTGGCGAACTGCCCGGCCATGCGCCCGACCTTGACCACCGGGCAGCCGGCGGCAAACGTCATCACGATCGCCATCTGCAACAACACCTTGAAGGTGTCGCGGATTTTCGCCGCGGAGAATTCGGCGAAGCTTTCGGCGCAGTCGCCACCCTGTAATAGAAACGCTCGGCCCTGGGTCACCTCGGCAAACTGACGGCGCAACTCACGGGCTTCACCGGCAAATACCAGCGGCGGATAGCTGGCCAGGGTCTGCTCGACCTGCTGCAAATGCGCGGCGTCGGGGTATTGGGGTTGTTGCTGGATCGGCAGGGCGCGCCAGCTGTCAGGGCTCCAGGGTTGGCTCATCACGGTCTCTAGTGTTTTCGCTCGGACCTCCATGTTATCAGCAAATTAGTGCGTGACCTGTTCCCGTCGCTTCGCCGACAATCTCGCCTTTGCCGCTCTCTATACGCGGTGTTATTGCGTTGCCGGCCCCGGTGACGATCAGGAGATGAAATGACTGAGGAGCGCGTCGAGCATCTGCTCGCCGAGGTACAGGACGAGTTCGGCGTGATTCGTGTGCTGGAAGTGGCCGATTACCGTTTTCTCGAGTTCGGTGATGCCATCGAGCAAAGTTGCGTGTTCACCGCCGATCCGAGCTGGCTCGAGTACGACTATACCCGGGCGATGCTGATCGGCGCGCTGTGCCACGAGCAACCGGAAAGTGCGCTGTTTCTCGGCCTCGGCGCCGGGACGCTGACCCAGGCCTGCCTCAAGTTCCTGCCGCTGGAAGATGTCGAAGCCATCGAACTGCGCCCGGATGTACCGCGCCTGGCCATCGAGTACCTGGGGCTGGATGACGATCCGCGCCTGTACATCCGCGTTGGCGATGCGCTGGAGCTGCTGGACACCGCCGAATCGGCCGATCTGATTTTCGTCGACCTTTACACCGATGTCGGTCCGGGTGTCGGGCATCTGGCCTGGAGCTTTCTGGAAAACTGCCAGAAGCGATTGAATCCGGGGGGCTGGCTGGTCATCAATCAATGGGCTACCGACGATGGCAAACCCTTGGGCGCCGCGTTGTTGCGTGGTTTGTACCACCGACATTACTGGGAGCTGCCGGTGAAGGAGGGCAACGTGATACTGATCGTGCCGTCGGAGCTGGACCAGGAACTGGACATGGACGGCCTGATCGCCCGCGCCGAAGCGCTGGCGCCACGGTTGGGGTATTCGCTGGATTCATTGATCAAGTGCATTCGTCCGGCGACATGAGTTGTCTGTGAAGGCGTCATCGCGAGTAAACTCGCTCCCACATCTGACTGCGATCCCCTGTGGGAGCGAGCTTGCTCGCGATAGCTTTCCAACTGGCGCTACAAGGCTAAAGCCCTTTGAACACTCCAGGCCGCCGCTCCACCATCGACCGCACACCCTCCTTGACGTCCTCGCTGGCCATCAACTTCTTGACCAGCAGCGGCAACGCCTTTGCCGCTGCGGTTTCCCCTTCATACCGGGCCTGTCGAGCAGACATCAGCGTCGCCTGCACCCCAAGGGGTGCCTGGCGGGCGATCCGCTCGGCCAGCTCGATCGCCCGGGGTAGTAAATCCTCGCTGGCCATGACTTCTTGCACCAGACCCAAGTGCAAGGCATCACGGGCGTCGAATTCATCACCGGTCAATAACCAGCGCATGGCATTTCCCCAGCCGGAGACTTGATGCAGACGCAGGGTGGCGCCGCCGAACGGGAAGAGCCCGCGTTGCACTTCCATCTGCGCGAATCGGGTGTTGCTGGCGCACAGGTTGATGTCGGCGGCCAGCATCAATTCGATGCCGATGGTCAGGCAATAGCCTTGGGCGGCGACAATCACCGGTTTGCTGACCCGGGGACCTGCGAACACCCCCCATGGATCACAGCCGCCGGGCGGAACCTGCCAGCCGTCTGCGAGCGTGGTGCTGGCATTGACCAGGTCGAGCCCGGCGGTAAAGTGCTCGCCATGAGCAAACACCACCGCCACACGCGCCTCGCTGTCGGCTTCGAACTCGCCATAGGCCTGGCTCAACGCGTTGAGCAAATCGAGATCGAAGGCGTTGCGCTTTGCCACCCGATCCAGACCGATCATGAACACATGACCATGCCGTTCGCGGCTGACTCGACTGGAGCAGGGCTGATTCATGGAGCGATCCTCGGGGTGGGAAGGGCGTGCCAGACCGGCGGACTGCACGGCAAAGGGTGAACCGTTTTAGCGCCATCACCCGCAAGGCCGGGCCTTTGAAAAATAGACGGCTGATCGATTATTCGCAAAGCCTGTGACACAACGGTGTATCCGGTGGATTTTCGATAAAAAAAGCTCCCTTTTTTGGCGAATTCCGGTATAGTGCGCGCCGGCCTTTAACCTGGCCGCGTTTAGGTAGCGCAATTCCCCGAAGCCAGCTTCGGCTGCACGTCCGCCCAGCGGACTCTTCCTTGACGATTCTTTTCATTCATTCGTTTTCGCAAATCCCCGCCGACAAAGCTGCCAGGGCGACTCTTGAGTCTCAACACGGCACGCGCAGCTTTGGAGCATGGGTCTTTGCGGATGCACTTAGAGGCAGACCCATGACCCAGGAAACCGGCGGCTTCGCCGCTTTTAATCTTAATCCGAATATTCTTGCAGCCGTCACCGCGACTGGCTACGAAGAGCCTTCGGCTATTCAGCAGCAATCGATCCCGATCATCATGGCCGGTCACGACATGATTGGTCAGGCGCAAACCGGTACGGGTAAAACCGCTGCGTTCGCCCTGCCGATCCTGCATCGCATCGATCCTGCAAAGCGCGAACCGCAAGCCCTGATCCTGGCCCCAACTCGTGAGTTGGCGCTACAAGTTGCAACCGCTTTCGAAACCTATGCCAAGCAAATGCCGGGCGTAACTGTTGTGGCTGTCTACGGCGGCGCGCCGATGGGCCCACAGCTGAAAGCAATCCGTAATGGCGCACAGATCGTTGTCGCCACACCGGGCCGTCTGTGCGACCACCTGCGTCGCGACGAGAAAGTACTGGCGACTGTGAACCACCTGGTTCTCGACGAAGCCGACGAAATGCTCAAGCTGGGCTTCATGGACGACCTGGAAGTTATCTTCAAGGCCCTGCCTGTCACCCGTCAGACCGTATTGTTCTCGGCCACCCTGCCGCAGTCGATCCGAGCCATTGCTGAACGCCACCTGCGCGATCCGCAACACGTGAAGATCCAGACCAAGACCCAGACCGTTACCGCGATCGAGCAGGCTCACCTGTTGGTTCACGCTGACCAGAAGACTTCGGCCGTTCTCAGCTTGCTGGAAGTGGAAGATTTCGACGCCCTGATCATGTTCGTGCGCACCAAGCAAGCGACCCTGGATCTGGCCAGTGCCCTGGAAGCCAAAGGCTACAAAGCCGCTGCGCTGAACGGTGACATCGCCCAGAACCAGCGTGAGCGGGTGATCGACTCCCTCAAGGATGGCCGTCTGGACATCGTTGTGGCGACCGACGTTGCCGCTCGTGGCCTGGACGTTCCGCGCATCACTCACGTATTCAACGTTGACATGCCGTACGATCCAGAGTCCTACGTTCACCGTATCGGCCGTACCGGCCGTGCCGGTCGCGAAGGTCGTGCACTGCTGCTGGTGACTCCGCGTGAGCGCCGCATGCTGCAAGTGATCGAGCGCGTAACCGGTCAAAAGGTTGCTGAAGTTCGCCTGCCAGACGCTCAAGCTGTTCTGGATGCGCGCATCAAGAAGCTGACCAACAGCCTGTCGCCGCTGGTGGCCGATGCCGAATCGACTCACGGTGATCTGCTGGATCGCCTGACTGCCGACATCGGTTGCAGCCCGCGTGCCCTGGCCGCAGCCCTGCTGCGCAAGGCAACCAACGCTCAAGCGCTGACCCTGGCTGCAATCGAGAAAGAACGTCCACTGGTGCCTAACAATGCACCGCGTGGCGATCGTCCAGAGCGTTCCGGTGATCGTCCTGAGCGTGGTGACCGCGAGCGTCGTGCTCCGATGCCACTGGGCGAAGGCCGTGCACGTTGCCGTACCGCGCTGGGTGCGCGTGACGGTATCGCTGCCAAAAACCTGCTGGGCGCCATCCTCAACGAAGGTGGTCTGGCGCGTGAAGCCATCGGTCGCATCCAGGTGCGTGATAGCTTCAGCCTCGTCGAGCTGCCGGAAGATGGTCTTGAGAAGTTGCTGACCAAGCTGAAGGACACTCGCGTTGCCGGTAAGCAATTGAAGCTGCGTCGCTACCGCGAAGATTGATCCGCTTTCGGGCTGATTGATCGAACATAAAAAATCCCCGACTGGCTCGGGGATTTTTTATGCCTTATTGGCTAGCCGAAGCGATAGATGTCCATGCCCAATGCCCCCATGGTGAAGCCTTGGTGGGCAATGCTGAACTGCCCACCGGCGGCACGGGCAAAGTACAGCGGTAACAAGTGTTCGTCGCCGGGATGGTTGCGCACGGCATTCGGTGCCTGCGCGCGATAGTCGTGCAGCGCGGCTTCGTCGTTCGCGGCGAGTTTTTCGATCATCCAGTCACGAAACGCCTGAGCCCAAGGCTCAACGCTTTCGGGACCGGCATGCCAGTCCAGTTCCCGCAGGTTGTGGGTGATACTGCCTGAGCCGATCAGCAGCACGCCTTGCTCGCGCAGGCTGGCCAGCGCGTGGCCAACGCGGGTCTGCAGGGTGGGGCCGCCACGGGTGGGCAGCGAAATCTGGACAATCGGGATGTCTGCCTGCGGATACATCAGTGATAAAGGCACCCAGACGCCATGGTCGAAAGGCCGATTGCTGTCGATACGTGCTGGAAAGCCAGCGGTTTTCAATAACCCGGCAACCTCTGCGGCGAGTCGTGGGTCGCCTGGGGCTGGGTACTGCACTTCGAACAGGGCTTTGGGAAAGCCACCGAAGTCATGCCAGGTTTGCGGTTGTGGATTGCCGCTGACCAGCAGCTCATTGCTTTCCCAGTGTGCGGAAACAATCACGATGGCTTTTGGCTTCGGTATCTCGGCGGCCAGGCGGGCGAGTGCCGGCCCGCTGGCGCCGGGTTCCAGGGCGAGCATGGGGGAGCCGTGGGATATGTACAGGCTGGGGAACATGAATGAGCTCCTGAGAGTTAAGATGCAACATCTTCAGTCAGATCATTAATCTAAATCTAATATAAGTTTTAGGGTGTTTTGATCGAATTTTCGGGGTTATTTATGCAGCCGGAGTTTTGGCACAAAAAGTGGGCGGCGAACCAGATCGGCTTTCACCTGCCGCAGGTGAACCCTCATCTGAAGCGGTTCTGGCCAGCGTTAAGCCTTGAAGAAGGCGCGCGCGTGTTGGTGCCGTTATGTGGAAAAAGCCTGGATTTGCTATGGCTCGCCCATCAAGGCCATGAGGTCTTGGGGGTCGAACTGTCGGAAAAAGCCGTCGAGGAGTTTTTCAGCGAGCATGGCTTTGATCCGGCCGTCAGCGAGCAGGGGCCTTTCAAGGTCTATCGGGCAGGTTCCATTGAACTGTGGTGCGGCGATTTCTTCGAGCTGACGGCAGGCGATGTTGCCGATTGCTCCGCGCTTTACGATCGCGCGGCGTTGATCGCGCTGCCGGCGGAAATGCGAGAGCGCTATGCCGCCCATTTGAAGCGGATACTGCCGAAGGAGTCCCATGGCCTGGTGATTACCTTGGACTATGACCAGGCGCAAATGCCCGGCCCGCCATTTGCTGTACTCGATGATGAGGTGCGGCGGTTGTTCGGGGACTCGTGGACGCTGAAGATTTTGGAAGATCAGGATGTGTTGAGTGAAGGCGGGAAATTCCTGGAGGCGGGTGTTACGCGGCTGGAGGAGCGGGTGTATCGCCTGACGAGTCATTAATAGCAAAAGATCGTCCGAACGCGGCCCGAGCCTTCGGACGATCTTTTGATCTTGAAAAAAAACGGGGCGATCAGATCGCCCCGTTTGATTACCGCAAAACTATCAGCCCCGACGACGAGCCAGCGCATCGATACGTTCTTCCAGTGGCGGGTGGCTCATGAACATGCGAGCGAACCCTTGCTTGATGCCACCGTTGATGCCAAATGCGTTCAGGGTGTCGGGCATGTGCACCGGCAGCCCCTGTTCCGCCCGCAGGCGTTGCAGGGCACCAATCATCGCGGCGGTGCCGGCCAGGTTTGCACCGGCTTCGTCGGCACGGAATTCGCGCTTGCGCGAGAACCACATGACGATGGCGCTGGCCAGAATGCCCAGAACCAGTTCGGCGAAGATGGTCGCCACGTAGTAGGCAATGCCCTGGCCTTCTTCGTTCTTGAAGATCACCTTGTCGACGAAATTGCCGATGATCCGTGCGAAGAACATCACGAAGGTGTTCACCACGCCCTGGATCAACGCCAGGGTAACCATGTCGCCATTGGCCACGTGACCGATTTCGTGGGCCAGGACGGCTTTCACTTCATCCGGCGAGAAACGCTCGAGCAAACCCTGGCTGACTGCGACCAATGCGTCGTTCTTGTTCCAGCCGGTGGCGAAGGCGTTCGCCTCGTAGGCCGGGAAGATACCGACTTCGGGCATCTTGATTCCGGCTTCGCGGGACAGTTGCTCGACGGTTTGCAGCAGCCATTGCTCGTGACGGGTGCGTGGCTGGGTGATGATCTGGGTGCTGGTGCTCATCTTCGCCATCCACTTGGAGATGAACAGCGAGAACAGGGAACCTGCGAAACCAAAGACCGCACAGAAAATCAGCAGCTGATTGAGGTTGAGGTCAACCCCATTGGCCGCCATGAACCCGTTGAAGCCGAAAAGGCTCAGGGTGATGCTGGCAATCAGCACGACCGCCAGGTTAGTGGCCAAGAACAGCAGGATGCGCATCATGGTTGTAGAAATCTCCTCAAGCTAAAGATGTAGCGTACTGCGGGGTATATAAGGTGCTGCACCGGGGGATTCAACCGGGTGACTATTTCAAACTGTGTCCTACGGCGACAGTCTAGCTGCTTGCAGGGCATTTCCGACAAGTGTGCGGGAAGTGTTTGTCAGTCAATTCGTGTCGAAGGCCCCGCCTTTGTTAGGCGCGAGCAGCCAAGGCGCTGTCCGGCAGCGACAAAGCGACTGCCAGTGGCGCATTGCAAACAAATGTTGCCGGATCAATCACCGTGCGACCTGTGGGAACGTCGCACGGTGACAGATCGCTTACTGGCGGTAGGACTTGAGGAAGCCGCCGATGCGTCCGATGGCCATCTCCAGGTCATCGACACGGGGCAGGGTCACGACGCGGAAGTGGTCCGGCCATGGCCAGTTGAATGCGGTGCCTTGAACCACCAGCAGCTTTTCGGAGAGCAGCAGGTCGAGGACAAATTTTTCGTCGTTATGGATCGGGCAGACCTTGGGGTCGATCCGCGGGAATGCATACAGCGCACCCATCGGCTTGACGCAGCTCACGCCCGGAATGTCGTTGAGCAACTCCCAGGTGCGGTTGCGTTGTTCCAGCAGGCGACCCTGCGGCAGCACCAGGTCATTGATGCTCTGATAGCCACCCAGGGCGGTCTGGATCGCGTGCTGGCTCGGCACGTTGGCGCACAGGCGCATGTTCGCCAGCATGTCGATGCCTTCGATGTAGCTCTGGGCGTGGTGTTTCGGGCCGGAAATGGCGATCCAGCCGGAACGGAAACCGGCGACGCGATAGGACTTGGACAGACCGTTGAACGTCAGGCAGAGCAGGTCGGGCGCCAGGGAGGCGGTGCAGATGTGCACGGCATCGTCGTAGAGGATCTTGTCGTAGATCTCGTCGGAAAACACCACCAGGTTGTGCTGGCGGGCCAGTTCCAGCATGCCCAGCAGCACTTCCTTGGAATACACCGCGCCGGTCGGGTTGTTCGGGTTGATGATCACCAGGGCCTTGGTGTTCGGGGTGATCTTGGCCTTGATGTCGGCCAGGTCCGGCCACCAGTTGGCTTGCTCGTCGCACAGGTAATGCACCGGATTGCCGCCGGACAGGCTCACGGCTGCGGTCCACAATGGATAGTCCGGCGCTGGCACCAGCACTTCGTCGCCGTTGTTGAGCAGGGCCTGCATCGACATCACGATCAGTTCGGAAACGCCGTTGCCCAGATAGATGTCTTCAATGCCGACGCCTTCCACCTGCTTTTGCTGGTAGTACTGCATCACGGCCTTGCGCGCACTGAACAGGCCCTTTGAGTCGCTGTAGCCCTGGGCGGTCGGCAGGTTGCGGATCACGTCCTGGAGGATTTCATCCGGTGCTTCGAAACCAAAGGGCGCCGGGTTGCCGATGTTCAGCTTGAGGATGCGATGGCCTTCCTCTTCCAGGCGCTTGGCGTGCTTGAGCACCGGGCCGCGAATGTCGTAGCAGACGTTGGCGAGCTTGTTCGATTTGCTGACCTGCATGGCGATGTGTTCCCGAAAATGAACGATCCAGACGGCGTTTGGACAACCGTGCTGGGAATCCTGCGTATTCACACAGGCCTGACGCCTTGAGATGCAGCACCCATATTTCCGTTTGAATGCGCGTGGTCTGGCTGCCAGACTGGCGTTTGACGAGGCGCAATCATACGTGCCGCCCGATCCGTGGAAAAGGTACAGATCGGGCTTTTTCAGCCGCTGAGGTGTGATGATGGAAAAGTTGGAAAAAACCCTGGAAGAATGGAAGTCAATGCTCGATCCGGAGCAGTACAACGTGTGCCGCCTCAAAGGCACCGAACGTCCGTTTTCCGGCAAATACAACGCCACCAAGACCGACGGTATCTACCACTGCATCTGCTGTAACGAGCCGCTCTTCGACTCCAGGACCAAATTCGACTCCGGCTGCGGCTGGCCAAGTTTCCATTCGCCGATCGGCGACAGCGCCATGACCGAAATCCGTGATGTCAGCCACGGCATGGTCCGCACCGAAGTGGTCTGCGCCAAGTGCGACGCGCACCTGGGGCATGTATTCCCCGATGGGCCACCACCGACGGGCCTGCGTTATTGCATCAACTCGGTGTGCCTGGACCTGGTGCCCCGCGCGTAATGCGAGCCCTGTAGGAGCTGCCGAAGGTTCGGGCCGCGTTCGGACGATCTTTTGATTCTTGGCCTCAAGAAAGACCAGATCAAAAGATCGTCCGAACGCGGCACCGAGCCTTCGGCAGCTCCTACGGTTGGTCAGAGTTTTGATTAATTAAATTGCACGCAATTCAATTGCTCGCTATTTTGTTATCTCTTCCATCCACTCGGACCCTCAAACATGAGCGACAACCTGCTGAGCATCCCTTGCACCACCATCAAGGGTGAGCAAAAGACCCTGGCGGATTTCGCCGGCAAGGCCGTGCTGGTGGTCAACACGGCCAGCAAGTGCGGTTTCACTCCGCAATACAAAGGCCTGGAAGAGCTGTGGCAGACCTACAAGGACCAGGGCCTGGTGGTGCTCGGTTTTCCCTGCAACCAGTTCGGCAAGCAAGAGCCGGGCAACGAAGGGGCGATCTCCGAATTCTGCGAGCTGAACTTCGGTGTCAGCTTCCCGCTGTTCAAAAAGATCGACGTAAACGGTGCCGACGCCCATCCGCTGTTCGTGCAATTGAAAAAGCGTGCACCGGGTGTGCTGGGTTCCCAGGGCATCAAGTGGAACTTCACCAAGTTCCTGATCGGCAAGGACGGGCAATTGGTCAAGCGCTTCGCTCCGGCGACCAAGCCGCAGGACCTGACCCGCGAGATCGAAGCCCTGCTCAAATGAATACCTTGTCAGTCGACTCCCTGAAGCTCGATAGCCAACTGTGTTTCAAGCTGTACGCGGCTTCCCGGGCGGTGATTCGCGCCTACAAGCCAATGCTCGATCAGTTGGGCCTGACTTACCCTCAGTACCTGGCGATGCTGGTGCTGTGGGAGTGGCAGGAAGCGGCCCCGGAGCAGCCGACCGTGAAGGCGTTGGGCGAGCGTTTGGCCTTGGATTCCGGCACGCTGACACCGTTGCTCAAGCGCCTCGAACAACTGCAACTGGTGCAGCGTCAGCGTTCGGCGCGCGATGAGCGTGAAGTGCATCTGAGCCTGTCGCCAGCCGGCACGGCCCTGCGCGATCAGGTAGGGCCACTCAAGGCCCGCCTGTTGTGCGACAGCGGGGTCGATCTGAACCGTCTCAACGATTTGCGCGATGGCCTCGATCACTTGTTGGGACAGATCAAGGCGCTGTCGTAGCGGGGATCCACAAGTCCAGCAGGGAGGCCAGTTCTTCCCGCCGGAAGGGTTTGGCCAGGTAGTCACTCATGCCCGCGGCACGACAGCGTTCGCGCTCTTCCGACATGGCGTTGGCCGTCAGGGCGACGATGGGCAGTTGGGGCCAGCGGCCGCTGCGGCGGATTTGCCGGCTGGCCTCATAGCCGTCCATCACCGGCATGTTGCAGTCCATCAGCACCAGATCGAACTCCCGTTGTTCGAGTTGATCCAGGGCTTCGGCACCATGGGCCGCGGTGGTCACCTCGCAGCCGAGTTTGCCGAGCATGCCCTTGGCCACCAATTGGTTGACCGGATTATCTTCCACCAGCAGCACGCGCCCGCGGCGCTGCGGGCTTTGCGCGTCGAGTGGGACATTGTTGATCGGGTGGGTTTGCGGTTGCAGGATTCGCCGCAACAACTGATGCAGCGAATTGCGTGCCAGGGGGCGGGCCTGCTGTTGCAAGGGGGCGAGGGCGTTGACCTCTTCGCTGGGCATGAAATTGCCATAAGCGGTAATCAGCAGGATCGGCGCGCTGAGAGTGGGGCGCAAAATGAACAGGCACTCGGGGCAGTCGGTGATGAGCACGTCGGCCGCCAGGCCAAGCAGTGGGTCATCCATGGAGCGCCGTTCATAGTCCAGTCCCCAGCCAGGCAACAGGCCGTTCAGCAGTTCGCCCAGCCCGCTGCTGGCGGCCGTGATGGCGATGACTTTGCCCTTGAGCGAAACAGCCGGCATTGCACGGGTATGGCTGGGCAATGGCAAGTCCGCGCAGAACTGGCTGCCAAAACCCGGCTCGGAGTCGATCGTCAGGCGCCCTTGCATGGCTTCGCAAAGGTTGTAGGTCAGCGCCAGGCCCAGCCCGGTGCCGCCAAATTGGCGGGTAATACCGGCGCCGGCCTGAGTGAAAGGCTGGAAAATTTTCACTTGGGCATCCAGAGGGATTCCGATGCCGGTGTCACACACTTCGATTCTGACGCCGTCCCCGAACGTCGACAGGCGCACGTCGACACGCCCGAAACGGGTGAACTTGAGGGCGTTGGACAGCAGATTACTGACGATCTGCCGCACCCGGGTCGGATCGCCGAGCACGAGTGTCGGGAAATGCGGATCGATCAGGCAGGTCAGTTCGACGCTGGGGGCGGCGTTCTGCGATAACAGGTTGGCAGTGTCTTCGATCAGCGAGCCGAGGTCGAAGGGGATGTGTTCGAGTTCGAGTTGACCGGCATCGAACTTCGACAAGTCGAGAATATCGTTGAGCAATTCCACCAGCACTTTGCCCGAGTCATGGGCGATGGACAGCTGTTGCTGTTGTTCGGCAGTCAGCGGCCCGTCGAGGGACAGCGCGATCATCCCGAGCAAGCCATTGAGGGGCGTGCGGATTTCATGGCTCATGTTGGCCAGGAACACCGAGCGGGCGTCGGCCATGTCCAGTGCTGTGCTGCGAGCGGCTTCCAGTTCCAGGTTGGATTGGCTCAGCCGGGCATTGATCGCGTTGAGTTCGGCAGTGCGGGCCGAGACGATATTTTCCAGTTGGCCGAGATACTCGGTCAGGCGGTTTTCCGCATTGCGCCGCTGCTGGATTTCGGTGGCGATGTTTTTGAATTGCTGGTTGGCAACCTTGACCAGCACGCCGATCTCATCGTCGGCGTGCCCGGCGGGACACTCCAGTGAGCTCGGCTCGGTGCTGCTCGGGTCGCGGCCGCTGAGTTCACGGATGACCCGCACCAGGGGTTTGGTCAGCATCACATAGAACAGCGCCAACAGGATGCCGGACAGTAGCAGGCTGCGGGCGAAGCCATTGAGCAGGGTCACTTCGGCCCGGCGCAGGAACCGGTTGCCGAAGGCGTAAGTGTCGACGTTCAGCCGCAGCGTACCCAGGGATTCGCTGGGTAAATGATCCAGGTAAAGCCGGTCTTCGAACTGTCGGTTGGCGCCGAACAGGAAGTCACTGAACATCCGGTAACCATTTTCCACACCGGCTCGCTTGACGCTGGCCAGCACAGTGCCGTTGTTGTCGGTCAGTTTCACGCCAGTGATCGCTGGCGAGCGCAGCAGGCCCAGGGTCAGTTCCTTGGCGAGTTCGGCGTCGATGTTGTAGGCAATTCGCGAGGCCGGGTTGTGGCTGATTTCCAGCAATGAAAGGATTTCACGATTGATGGAGGCGTCTTCACTGGCATAATCGATGCCTATTTGCAGCAGGCTGAGCAGCGTGCCCAGAATGAAACCGACCAGCACGGTAAGCCGGGCTTGCTTGAATGACAGCCGGTTGGTGAATTTGATGTCCATGGAGGGGTGAACCACTTCCGTTTCCTTTCGCTGCTCAAGCATAGTCGATCATGCCTGCCTGTTGATGTTCTCGCGAGGCCTGTACTGCGGGGGCCGCCGCTTGTGTGACGCTGTGTTTCGTCGCTGTATCACCATCATTACTGTGAACGTGCCCGAGGAGAAGTCGTGGATTCCCGATTGAATGCTTTTCTTGAACGCGCCGATGCCGTTCTGGCCCGTATCGAGCCGTTGCTGCCGGCCCCCCGGCCAGCCATCGACTGGACGCAATGCCTGGCCGCGCGCTGGCAGCGTGAGTCGCGCGGCGGTTATCTGATGCCGCTGGAGGTCAGCCTCGACATGCATTTGTCGGACCTGATCGGCGTCGACCGGCAAGTCGAGCAGCTTGGGCGCAATACCCAACAGTTCCTCGATGGCATGCCCGCCAATCACGCCTTGCTCTGGGGCTCGCGCGGCACTGGCAAGTCGTCGCTGGTGCGCGCCTTGTTGGCCGAGCACGCGCAAGCCGGTTTGCGTTTGATCGAGATTGAACGTGATCACTTGGCAGACCTGCCGCGAGTGGTCGAACAGATCGGCAAACTGCCCCAGCGTTTCGTGCTGTTTTGCGATGACCTTTCCTTCGAGTCGGGCGAGGGTGATTACCGGGTGCTCAAAAGCGTCCTCGATGGCTCGCTGGAACAGGCGCCGGACAACGTTTTGCTGTACGCCACGTCCAACCGTCGCCACCTGGTGCCGGAAAAGGAAAGTGACAACGAAAACTGGAAACGGGTCGACGGCGAACTGCATCCCAGCGAGGCGGTGGAAGACAAGATCGCGCTGTCGGACCGCTTCGGTTTGTGGCTGTCGTTCTATCCGTTTACCCAGGAACACTTCCTCAACGTCGTCGAGCACTGGATCGGTCAGTTGGCCGGCAAGGCCGGACTGGCGTGGCAGCGCAGCGAAGAGCTGGACATTCTGGCGGTACGCTGGGCCACCGGCCGGGGCAATCGTAATGGACGTTGCGCTTATCAATTTGCCCGTTATTGGGTCGGGCTGAAACTGTTGGAGCACAAGGCATGATCGACTTACAAAAGAGCGGCCAGGGCCTCGAAGGCTACGGCATGCTGCACGCGCAACTGGAGTCCTTGCTGGCGGACGAGCGGGATTTCATCGCCAATGCCGCGCAGTTCTCGGCGTTTCTGTTCAATCAGCTCGATGACCTGAACTGGGCCGGCTTCTACCTCAACCGCCATGAAGAACTGGTGCTGGGGCCGTTTCAGGGGCAGATCGCTTGCGTGCGGATTCCGTTCGGTCGCGGCGTATGCGGGGCAGCGGCTGCCACCTTGCAGACTCAACGAGTCGAAGATGTGCACGCGTTCCCCGGTCACATTGCCTGTGACAGCGCCTCGAACAGCGAACTGGTGGTGCCGCTGGTCAAGGACGGCCGATTGATCGGTGTGCTCGACCTCGACAGTCCGAAACTGGCGCGTTTCACCGAACCGGACCAGGCAGGAATCGAACAGCTGGCGGCGATTTTCCTGCGCCTGACCGACTGCTGATCAAGACCCCGGGCCTGCCTTGAGCAGCAGGCCTGACGCCGGTTTTCTCCATGACGGTCAACACCCTGCCGAGGGTCCAGGCATCGTCAAGGCTCTGTCACTTTGCCTTCGTCGTAGTGCTCGATCTGACGTAGTAACGCGCCCTCCAGCTCAATTATGGCGCACTCCATGGATTTACAGCATGCAACCACTTTTTCGCGATCGAAATCCTCATGGCAGGCTGCTTCGAGTGCCTCGCAGCGGTCGATCAAGCGGGATGCCTGCACTATCCGGGCTGCGCCTTTGATTTTGTGGGCAATGTCCTTCAGCGCCTGCGTATCTGCGGAGCTGGATAGCGACAACAGCGTTTGCAGATCCTGGCGGTTGCTATTCACCAACTCGTTGAGCAATCGCCGGTTCAACATCGGGTTGCCCCCGGTCAGCAGTTTCAACCCGTGCAGGTTGAACGCCGGGGCTGCCTGGGTGGGCTCAATGCCTTCCACCCATAGACTCAAGGCACCGAGGCTGAGGGGTTTGAACAGGCAGTCGTCCATTCCCGCCTGTTTGCAGCGTTGTACTTCTTCCGGTTGGGCGTTAGCGGTAAAGCCGAGAACGGTGCAGGGAGGACGATGGTTTTGTCGTTCATGCTGGCGAATGGCGCGGGCTAGCTCGTAACCGTTCATGACCGGCATGTTGCAATCGGCGATCACCAGATCAAACGGCCGGTCTTTCCATGCATCCAGTCCCTCCTGGCCATCGGCCGCGACGGTAAATCGATGCCCAAGAAACTCCAGTTGCTGGCACGTGAGCAAGCGATTGGCCGGGTGATCGTCGACTACCAGCACACTCAACGGGGTTGTGGCGACGATGATTTGCGTTTCGGCCACCTGGGCTGACTGTTGTAGCGGCAACGTTTCCAGCAGTAGCAACACCTCCACTTGAGTGCCGACGCCCGGTTCGCTACGCAATTGCAGATTGCCGCCCATCATCTCGCAGAGGTTGCGGCTGATCACCAGCCCCAGCCCTGCGCCCCCCCTGGCCGATTGCATGGCGTTGTCGGCCTGTGCGAAGGGTTCGAACAGGTGCTGTTGATCCTGTTCGCTGATCCCGATACCACTGTCGTGAACCTGCACCCGCATTTGCACGCGCTCAGGTTGCGTTGCCGGCTGCAGATCGACAATGACCCGGACCTGGCCTTGCTCGGTAAACTTGATGGCATTGCTGATCAGGTTGGACAGCACTTGTTTGAAGCGCAAAGGATCCAGCAACACATCGAAGGTCGGGTTGGCCGATGAAAACTCCAGTACCAGCCCGAGCTTCTTCTGTCGGGCCAGGCCATCGAAAATCCGCACGACCGAGGCTACGAGTTCACCCGGACTAACGCGCTCCGGGCTCAGGCTCAAGCGTCCTGATTCGATTCTGGCAATGTCCAGAATGTCGCCAATCAGCTCCAGCAACCCTTTCGCCGAGTTGTATGCGACATCGATGGTCGCGCGCTCCGGGTGCAGATGATCAAGACGCTTGAGTGTCAGTTCAAGCATGCCAATGATTGCATTCATCGGCGTGCGGATCTCATGGCTCATCGTGGCCAGAAACGTGCTTTTGGCCCGGTTGGCGTTATCGGCACGTTCTTTCGCGCAACGCAGATCATCGAGCAGTTGCCGCCGTTCGCTGATATCGATCCAGCCACCGATAATGCCTTGCACTTTTGCGCTGGAATCCCGATAGGGAAGAATCCAGTGATAGATCGTCAGCCGCCGGCCGCCAATGTGCAGTTCGCGATCGACGATCAAAGGTCTGCCCTCGGCCACCACGCGTTGGTAGTCAGCCTGGTACTCCCGGGCTTCGAATACATTGCTCATCGATCCCTGCATGACACTTTTGCCGATGACATCTTCACGCCTGGCGCTGAACGCTTGCAGGTAACTGTCGTTGCAACTTTGCAGTAGTCCCTGGCGATCACGTACGTAGATCGGATGGGGCGTGCCATTGACCAGCGATCGCATGAACTCGAACTGATCGTTCAACGCACGCTCGGCGGCCTTGCGTTGCTTGATCTGGCGTCGCATGTAGTCGTTCCACGCAATGGAAATCAGCAACAGCACGCCGGCACCGATGACGATCTGATAGAACAGTCGTTGATAGTTGCGCCAGGTGTTTTGCGAAGACGCCGAATAGCCGCGCCAACGGCTGTTGATGATGCCCAGTTCTTCCGGCGAGATGCTTAGTAACGCCTTGTCGAGAATCGCGTTCAGCTCTTTGGCGCCCCGAGCGGTGGCAAGGGAAAACGCTGCCTGCTCGGTGCCGATGGTGGTGCTGATTTGCAGTGTGTGCTCGAACAGTCGCGACGAAATGAAGTAATTGGCAATGATCAGTGAGTTCACCGCGCCCTCGACCTGGCCTTCGGCGAGTAACTCTACGGCGCTGAAGGTGTCCGGGGCTTCAATCAACTTGATCCGGGGAAATTCTCTGCGCAGGTAATCCATGAGTGGATTGCCACGGGCAATGGCCAGGCGCTTGTCCTGCAACTGCACGAGGTTGGTCGGGCTGTCGGCGGCTTTGCGGGTCAGCAGGACGTAGGAATTTTCCAGAAAGGGTCGGGTAAAGTTCAGTTGGGTTTGACGTTGCGCGCTGGGAAGCAACGCGGCGATCACATCGGCCTTGTTGTCCTTGATCTGTTTGATCATCTCGTCATCGCTCCGACTGTGCTGGATGTCAAAGCGCAAGCCGGTGCGCAGCCTGATCAGCTCAAGCAAATCTGCGGTGACCCCGCGAAAGTTGCCGTTGCTATCGAAAAACGTCAGTGGCGCAAAGGCTTCGTTGACGACGACGCGCACTATCGGGTGGCGTGCCAGCCAGCGTTCTTCCCGTTCAGTGAGTTGCAACTTTTGATCGGTCAGCAGAATGTCGCTACCGGCGCTCCAGCGTTTGGCGATGTTTTCTCGTTCACTGGAGGGGATGGCCGTGATCGTCGCGTTGATGATGCCAAGCAGCTCGGGGTTGCTCCTGTTCACGGCGAAGCTGAAACCATAGGCTTCATGTTTGCCGAAGTTGGCCATCCGGATGTTGTTCAAGTATCCCTTGTTGATCATGTAGTGAGTTGAAATGGTGTCACCGAGAAACACGTCCGCCTGATCGAAAGCAACGGCGTTGATTGCATTCTGGTAGGAGGGATAGGACGTGATGATCGCCTTCGGGTACAACGCCCTGACTTCCGTCAGCGGCAAGTAGTGATACACCATGCTCAGGCGCAATCCGGCCAGGCCCTCGGTGAGGGATCGGGTTTCCCCTTCGCGGGTCACCAAGACGGGTTGGTCGACGGCATAGGGTATCGACAGTGCAATGTCGGCATTGCCAGCTTCGAATCCATTGGCGGTGCCTAGCAGATCGACTTCGCCGCTTTCCAGTGCAGCGATCGCGGCCCCTCGGGAATCGAAACGCTGAACCGTGACGGGCAAACCGGTTATTTTTCCCAGAAGACCAGCGTAATCGGCGGTAAACCCTTCATAGTCCTGCCCACTGGTGGTCAGGTCGAAAGGGGGGTAGTCCGGGGCTGACGTCCCGAGCGTCAGTTCATGTTTTTGCTTTATCCATTGCCGTTGGGATTCATCCAGTCGAACCTCCATTGCTCCGGCCTTCGAACGGCTGAGCAGTGTGTAGTGTTCACTGTTCGGTGCCCCAAACAACGAGGTGCTCACGCATAGACCTGCAGTCACCTGTATCAGATAAACCTTCAAACGGCTGGGCATCGAGGGTCTCACACTAGCGCGTTTCGTTTAGCCATCTCGATTAGTTCAACCAGGGATTTGGCTTTGAGCTTCTGCATGAGGCGCTTTTTGTAGGTGCTCACGGTCTTGTTGCTCAGAAACATCCCCTTGGCGATTTCCTTGTTTGTGCGACCTTGGGCAAAAAGTTGCAAGACCATCAGTTCCCGGTCGTTTACGGATTTGAACAGTTCCAGTTCGATGCAGCGTGTTTCATCTCCGCGGATGGGGTTCAAGGCCTCGCTCGGAAAATAGTTGTAACCTGCAAATACCGCTTTTATGGCGCTGACCAGTTCACTGATGTCCTCTTGTTTGCAGACATAGCCCGAGGCACCGGATTGCATGCAACGAATGCCGAAAAGTGTCGGGCATTGTGCTGTCAGTACCAGTGTTTTAAGAGGTGTATTCATGGCGTTGAATCGGGATAGCACTTCCAGGCCATCCAGTTTTGGAATGCTGATGTCGAGAATGACCAGATCCGGCATGCATTCGCGAACCATCTGCATGGCGTCGACCCCATTGTCAGTTTCGCCGACGACTTTGTAACCTTCATGCTCCAGCAGCATTCGAACGGCAAGGCGGATAACCGGGTGATCGTCGACAATAAAAACGGAGTTCATAATCAAGTCCCATGCGAGCTCAAATAAAGCGCGCACCTTAGCTCAGATACTTGAAGGGGCGCATGAACTGACCGAGCTGTAGCAGCAATATAGGAGAAATCCTACAGATCAAAAGGAATGGGACTACGTGTTAACTAGGTTTCTTATTAGGAAGGCTAAGAAAGTCCAGCGCTTTGGTGCACTTTTGAAGGAAGTTGTTTGTAAGTTTTACGTTGTATGTTTTCCGGCTTTTATATGTTTCTTTTTTCTATGGTAGTGCTGAGGTCAACAAGTCTCTAAATTCAGATTGTTTCAGTGGTTTTATCAAATATCCCAATAATGGCAGCCCGTAATCAGTGGCCGTTTTTACAAGCTCATCCAATTCAGACGTTGTCAGGCTACTCAGAATGATCGCCTGTCTGATCAGCCCTCGCTGGCTGGCGAACCGGACCAGATCGAGTCCCGTCAGATCGGGCAGGCATTGATCGCATAAAAGAATGTCGAACGGTTGGTCGGCCCCGAGCATTTTCTGCATGGCGCTTTTGGCGCTATCGGAGGTAGTCAGCCGGGTGAAGCCATAACTTTCCAGCAAGTACTGAGTGGCTATTAGTTGGAAGGGATGGTCTTCCACCACGAGGATGCGTAGATCGTCTTCGGCCATGGGGCGCACTTCATCTGTCGAACAGAAGGGAGGGCGATTGTTTCGCGAGAGTGCCGGACAAGCGATCAGTTTGCTCGACAGGTGCTGTAGGGCGATTCGACGAAACTTGAGTGCTGTTGGAGTTTGAAGGGGAGATCAGCCATTACGAATGCTGTAATGGCTGATCAATCGATACACCTCAGTGGCTGGCGCGTCCGGTCATTTCCAAGGCCATGTCACTGGCATAGCTGTCGGTCATGCCGGCGATGAAATCAATCATGCGCAAAAACGAAGTGTGCAATGGGCCGTGAGGGTCGGGTGCATTGTTGCCCAGCAGATCAAGGATACGACGGCTCTTGAACGACGGCGTACGTCCGTTGTGCTGCTCCAGCGCTGCGCCGCAAAAGGCGTTGAGCAGGATTTCCAGTGTGGTGTAGGCACCGATCTCGTGCAGAGTCTTGCGCTTGTCCTGGAAGATTTTCTTGCGGGCCATGTCTTTGGCATTCAGCACGCAACGCTTGGCGGGACCATGCATGTGTTCCACCAGGTCGCCGCAAAGCGTACCGGCCAACAGCGCATCCTGTTGCTCGACAAACGCCCGGGCCGCGGCATTGGTCAAGTGTTCGATGGCTTTACCGCGCAGTATCGCCAGTTTGCGTCGGCGCGAATCGCCGGGACCAAGCTGGCGGTAGGTCTCAGGCAAGTCATCGCCCACCAGGCCCAGCAACAGGGACTCGACTTCGGCGTATTCCAGCAACTCCATTTCCAGGCCGTCTTCCAGGTCGATCAGTGCATAGCAGATGTCGTCGGCAGCCTCCATCAGGTACACCAGAGGATGTCGCGCCCAACGTTGCTCCTCCAGTTGTGGCAGGCCGAGTTTATGGGCGATCTGCTCGAGTAGCGGCAGCTCGCTCTGATAACAGCCGAACTTGTGTTTCTTGTAGCCCAGCGAGTCGGCGTGCCTGGCCGTCCATGGATACTTCAGGTAGGTGCCCAGCGTTGCATAGGTCAGTCGGGTGCCGCCGTCGAACTGGTGATACTCCAGTTGAGTGAGTACCCGAAAGCCCTGGGCATTGCCTTCGAAATTCAGGAAGTCATTGCGCTCGGCTTCACTCATTGCATCCAGCCAGCCACGGCCGGCGGCTTGCTGGAACCAGTGCCGGATCGCGTCTTCACCGGAATGGCCGAAAGGCGGGTTGCCGATATCGTGTGCCAGGCAAGCCGATTGCACCACCATCCCCAGGTCGCTGGGTTCGCACCAGTCGGGCAGGGCATTGCGGATGGTTTCGCCGACCCGCATGCCCAGTGAGCGACCCACGCAACTGACTTCCAGCGAGTGGGTCAGGCGCGTATGAATGTGATCATTGCTGGACACCGGATGGACCTGGGTCTTGCGCCCGAGGCGGCGGAAAGCCCCCGAGAAAATGATGCGGTCGTGGTCTTTGTGAAAAGGGCTGCGACCGAGCTCTTCAGGGCTGTGCAGAGGTTTTCCGAGGCGTTCGCGGGTAAGCAGAGTGTGCCAATCCAAGGCGGGGTCTCTCCGTCAGGTGACTAATAGCCTAGCTTCCCGTTTCGCGCCATGACCTGCAAGCGGAACTACAGTCCGGCGGCGTCGATATCGATGAGTAACCGACGCCGAAATCATCGATGGCTATCCGCGCGCCGGCTTGCCGGTAAGGCACCACCACATGGGCCAGACTCATCAGTCTTTGCGCGAAGAGCCTTGCATGATCAGTGTGATCAGCGGACCTAGTGTTGTGCCGAGGCGGATCAGCCGGGTCAGGCTGCTGAGGCCGCCACCGTTTTTTGCACCCTTGCCGGTCAGATAGCCCAGCAAGGTGACGGCAGCCACGCCCCAGAGTGGAGCGTGCTTGACGCCGAAGCCGTCCTTCAGGTTTTGCGTTATCCCGCGCACCCGCTGCAAAGGTTGTAGCAGTTGCGCGGATTCGTGGCGGATTTCCTGACGATGCATTTCCATGCGCAAGCGGATCAGGGCTTTGCGCATTTCCGTGCGTGAGCTGTTGTGTGGCAATTCAGGCAGGTTCATGGCATCAGGCGCTCCCGATCGTTGGCCAGCTCTTCCAGTGTGCCGTGGAAGGGCGAGGACTCATCGAAAATCGCTGCTCTCAAACGCATTCCACAGAATATGGCGGCGAGGGTGTAGAACACGCAGAGCCCGATGATGGCGGTCAGGCGATAGGTGTCCCAGAACACAATAAGCACCAGCGTCGACAACCCCACCAACAGCAGCAATGCAAACACCAGCGCCAGGCCGGCAAACAGCAACAGGCTGACGGTGCGGGTCTTTTGTTCCTGCAATTCGATACCGAACAGTTCGACATGGCTGTGCAGTAATCCAAGGAAGGCAGCGCCCAGGCGCCGCGATGAGGAGCTGGTTCCCGCTACAGACGGGCCGGATTCACCGATCGACATATCAGCGCCGGCTGGCCAGCAGGCCGATCAGGAAACCCACACCGGCCGCGATCCCGACGGATTGCCAAGGGTTGGCCTGGACATAGTCTTCCGTGGCGGTGACTGCTGCCTTGCCGTGTTCGCGCAGGGAGTCTTCGGTCAGCTTCAGGGTTTCACGGGCACGCAAGAGACTGTCGTGAATCTGCTCGCGCAATTCATCGGCCTGATCGCCGGCCAGGGTCGCGGTGTGCTCCAGCAACCGTTCGGTGTCACTGACCAGTGTCTGAAAGTCGTTCATCAGGATTTCTTGAGCAGTCTTTGCCTTGGTGCGGGCCATGGGGGATCTCCATAAGTGGCTTTCTGATGCGTTCGAGTATGAGCCTTCGGCGAAGGTTCAGTACAAATGACTGGTACAACTTTTGCTACGTCGTGGTGCGCCGGTCCGCACCATTGCGCTATGGCCGGGCATGATTTCAATAAAACCGTAGGACCAACAATCAAAAACTCGCGTAAACGTCCGGGGCGCGTTTTTCCTGGAGGGCGTCCGTGCGCCAAAGTGGTTCAACGAGATCAGTGCGCTGATGCTCCGAAGCCGCAACTTGGTGCGTGGACAGTCATCGCGAACTGCTTTGGTGCTTTTTTCTGCCATAAGGTCTGCCCATCCCATGGAAAACCTGCAAAGCGCTGTGGACACCCTGGTCCATAGCTCCAACACGCTGTTCATTCTGATCGGTGCGGTCATGGTTCTGGCCATGCACGCCGGTTTTGCCTTTCTCGAAGTCGGAACCGTGCGACAGAAAAACCAGGTCAATGCGTTGTCGAAAATCCTCAGTGACTTCGCTGTTTCGACACTGGCCTACTTCTTTATAGGCTATTGGATTTCCTATGGCGTGACATTCATGCAGCCAGCGGCCGTGCTCAATGCCGACCATGGCTATGGACTGGTGAAGTTTTTCTTCCTGCTGACCTTTGCCGCGGCGATCCCGGCGATCATTTCCGGCGGGATCGCCGAGCGCGCCCGGTTTGTTCCCCAGTTGTGTGCAACCGCGTTGATCGTCGCGTTCATCTATCCGTTCTTCGAAGGCATTGTCTGGAACGGCAACCTGGGTTTGCAAGCCTGGTTGCTGGAGCGCTTTGGCGCCGGTTTCCATGACTTCGCAGGATCGGTGGTGGTGCATGCCATGGGCGGTTGGCTGGCACTGGCGGCGGTGCTGTTGCTCGGGCCGCGTAATGGCCGCTATCGCGACGGTCGGCTGGTCGCGTTCGCGCCATCGAGCATCCCGTTTCTGGCACTGGGCTCGTGGATCCTGATTGTTGGCTGGTTCGGCTTCAACGTCATGAGCGCGCAAACCCTGCAAGGTGTCAGCGGACTGGTGGCGGTGAACTCGTTGATGGCCATGGTTGGCGGTACGGTGGCGGCGCTGATTGTCGGGCGCAATGACCCCGGCTTTTTGCACAACGGCCCGTTGGCGGGGCTCGTGGCAATCTGTGCCGGTTCCGACCTGATGCATCCTGTGGGCGCGCTGGTCACCGGTGCCGTCGCGGGGGCGCTGTTTGTCTGGTGCTTTACCGCGGCCCAAGGCAAATGGCACATCGACGATGTGTTGGGTGTGTGGCCGTTGCATGGCTTGTGCGGTGTGTGGGGCGGCATCGCCTGCGGCATTTTCGGCCAGACCGCTTTGGGCGGGTTGGGCGGGGTCAGCCTGATCAGCCAGTTGATTGGTACTGCACTGGGCGTCACTGTGGCACTGGCCGGCGGGTTTGCCGTGTATGGCGTGATCAAGGCGTTGCATGGATTGCGCCTGAGTCAGGAAGAGGAGTATTACGGCGCGGACCTGTCGATCCACAAGATCGGTGCCGTGAGCCAGGACTGATTCAGGTTTTTTCGTCGTCCGTGGCATTAGGGGGCGTTCTCAATTAGTTTCCCTACCGCGCCGGGTCTGCTGTTGTGCAGGGCAGGGGGCTCAATGGCTCGACGGTTTTTCGGGGCAGGCCTAGAATGGTCAATTCATTATCTGGTTGAGTGCTCATGCTTCCCGAATGTCAGCTGTTCGGCACCCTTGGATGCCATCTCTGTGAAGTGGCCGAAGCCATGTTGATGGAGTTTGTCGAGCGCGGCCTGCTGGTTGAACTGGTGGATATCGCCGACGATGAAGCGTGGTTCGCCGCTTACAGCCTGCGAATTCCAGTGCTGCGACGAGTCGATACCGGTGCTGAACTGGGCTGGCCGTTCAGCGCCGATCAGGTGGTGGCATTCCTGCGTTGAGCGGTTCTTGTGCTGGCGGTATGTTCCGTCTGTCGAACTTTGCGATTGATCCCCTTGGCTTATTCGGTGTTGATCGGATACTGTATGCGTATACAGTTATTCGCGGTGCCTGCCATGCCGTTCCTGATTTTCGGGAGTGAGCAGGCAAGCCCGGGCGTGAGAGGGATGAATCGTGGTCAATGTCGAACAGTTGAAGAGCAGCGTGAACCGGATGTCCGCAGACGTCGTGCGCGAGGCCGTCCTTGAGTTGCGTCTGGATGGTCTGGTGACCGAGGGGAAAACGCCCTTCAACAAAATGCATTTCAATACCTGTTTCGCAGAAATCGAAGCCTTGTTTCAGCGCGCGGGTTATCACCGGCAACTCGATGTCGTGGGTTATCAGGGATTGTTGTACGCCCTGTACGACCCCGCTCGCTGGGAAGCGGTCGATGTACTGCGCTGGCTCAAGGAGTACACCGAAGCGGCGGCGCGCACGCAGATCCCGGCTTGAGGAATCTCCTCCAGGGGGCGCTCCCGATTAGTTTTCACGGGAACACTAATTGATAACGCCCCCTAGGTTCATTCCCCTTGCTGTTGGATAATGCCGCTCTGCACTGAGGGTTAGAGCTTTCGTATGTCCACTTCTTCTTTTTCCGCGGCACACAGTCAGGCCAGTACGCTCTACTTGCCACCCGGCCCGTGGCATACCGTTGTCGATTGCCTGTGCGAGCATTTCAGCGCCATCGGTCGCGAACAATGGCTGGACAGAATTGCCCGTGGCCGGGTCCTCGATGGGCAGGGCATGCCGATAGCCCTCGATCTGGCCTACAAGGAAGGTTTGCGGATTCATTATTTTCGCGAAGTGCCGGATGAAAAGCCGATCCCGGTGATCGAGTCGATCCTGTACGCAGACGAGCATCTGGTGGTGGCCGACAAACCGCACTTTCTGCCCGTGACGCCGGCTGGCGAATACGTCGAACAGACGCTGCTCAGGCGCTTGATCCGTCGCCTGGACAATCCGCATCTGGTGCCATTGCATCGCATCGACCGGCATACCGCAGGGCTGGTACTGTTTTCCGCCAATCCGCAGAGTCGTTCGGCTTATCAGTCGTTGTTTCCAACCCGGCAGATCGAAAAGCGTTACGAGGCCATCGCTGCGGCGTTGCCTGAACTTGCTTTCCCGCTGGTTCATAGAAGCCGACTGGTCGATGGCGAACCGTTCTTCCGCATGCAGGAGGGCCCCGGGGCCAGCAACACCGAGACTGCGGTCGAAGTCAGGGAAAAACAGGGGGATCTCTGGCGTTATGGTCTTTACCCGGTGACGGGCAAGAAACATCAGTTGCGGGTACATATGGCGGCGTTGGGGGCCGGTATCTGCAATGATCCGTTTTACCCCGAGGCGCTCAAGGATGCGCAGGATGACTACGCCAATCCATTGAAACTGCTGGCTCAGGGGCTGAAATTTATCGATCCGGTCACAGGCGAGGCGCGAGAGTTCGAGAGTGAAATCACCCTGCAATGGTGATCACAAAGCTACCCTGAAGCGCTGTTCTTCAGGCATGAAAAAGCCCGCATCAAGCGGGCTTTTCTGTATCCGGCGGTGCCAGGATTACAGCTCTTTAACGGTACGAACCTGGTCTTTGTTGATGCGGGTCTGTTTGCCGTCGAGCTGTTCGAATTCGTAGAAACCGGAATCCTTGTCGAACTGTGGCGTGTCGACGGCCTGGATTTCGCGACCGTCATTCAAGGTGATCACCGTAGGCGATGCGCAACCGGCGAGGGTGGCGAGGCCGAGTGCAAGCATGAAAGTGGCGAGGGTCCGTTGAGTCATGAGTGTGTTTCTCCGAATAAGAAATCTTTGGTTACCGAACTTGAGACGTGCACCATTCGCGCAAGTTCCTGATTAATCTCAGTCTGACACAGTGTCGTGACCGCTTAACAGTTCCGGCGTGTTGAGGTTGGCCAGCCGAGGGTCCTTGTCGGGGCATTGCAGTGCGGTCGCACCGAGCTTGCGCATCAACCGGCCAGGGCTGCGCTCACCTTCGTTCCAGGCGTTTTCAAATGCTGCCCTGTGTAGCACAGGAATCACGCACAACAACGGTTCCCAGTGGTCATCATGCCGCACCATCAGCGGCTTGTCCGGATGCAGGTTGGCGGTCTCGCGCATATTGTCGATCAGCGCCGCATCGATGCCCGGAACGTCACAGGGCAAGACCAGCAGATGGCTATGGCGAGCAGCTTTCAGGCCAGCGCGAATACCGGCCAGCGGCCCGGGGAAGTCACCTTCATCATCGTGGACCAACTGGTCGGCGTAGGGCGCGTACTTCTCAAGGTTGCGATTGCAGGAGATGATCAGGTCATCGCTCAGCGGGCGGGTCTTGCGATGCAGATGTGCAATCAGGGGTTCGCCCTGCCAGTCCAGCAACCCTTTGTCCCGACCACCCATACGTTGGCCGCGACCGCCCGCCAGGAGCAGAATGGAGCAGGGTGGCAATTGTGAATTCGAGGTCATGGCAGGTCTCCATGGGAGCGGCGAAAAAACGGAGCGCTGTGATATAACACCGGGCTGTTTCTCCTACAACTGGACGAGCCTATGAAAGCCAAGGCTGATGTACCTTTCGCACCGCTGAATATTGCAGTGCTGACTGTCAGCGATACCCGCACACTGGAAACCGACACCTCAGGTCAGGTCTTTGTCGACGGCTTGACCGCCGCCGGTCATTACCTGGCAGCCCGGGTGTTGCTCAAAGATGACCTCTACAAAATTCGCGCGCAAGTCGCCAACTGGATTGCCGACGATGTCGTACAGGTTGTGCTGATCACCGGCGGCACCGGTTTTACCGGGCGTGACAGCACACCGGAAGCCGTCGGCTGCCTGCTGGACAAACAGGTTGATGGATTTGGTGAACTGTTCCGCCAGATCTCGGTTGCCGATATCGGCACTTCGACCGTTCAGTCCCGGGCGTTGGCCGGTCTGGCCAACGGCACGCTGGTTTGCTGCTTGCCGGGCTCCACCAATGCCGTGCGCACCGGTTGGGACGGCATACTGGCCGAGCAACTGGATTCGCGGCATCGGCCGTGCAATTTCGTGCCTCACTTGAAACAGGCAGCGCCTTGTGAATCCCGTGGGTAAGCCTGGCAAGACTGGCAGCCTGATGCCCGTCGAGCAGGCGTTGGCACGCTTGCTGGAAATGGCCGAGGCTACAAGGATTGTCGAGCGCGAACGCTTGCCGTTGGCACAGGTACAGGGGCGTGTACTGGCTGAAGACCTGGTGTCGACCCTTGACCTGCCACCCTGGCCCAACAGTGCCATGGATGGTTTTGCCTTGCGCATGGCGGACTGGACGGGAGAGCCGTTGGTGGTCAGTCAGAAGGTGTTTGCTGGCCAGGCCCCCGATCCGTTGCTGCCAGGAACCTGTGCGCGCATTTTCACCGGGGCGCCTGTTCCCGCCGGTGCCGATTGCGTCGAGATGCAGGAAAATGTCGAGGTTCAGGCGGATGAGCGAGTACGTTTCACTGAAGCCTTGACCCAAGGTCAGAACATCCGTCCGCAAGGCCAGGAAACCACCGTCGGCGAGCTGATTCTGCCGGCAGGTACGCGGTTGGGGCCGATCGAGCAAGGATTGGCTGCCTCATTGGGGTGCGCTGAGCTGGAGGTGGTTCGCAAGGTGCGTGTGGCGGTGCTGTCCACCGGCGACGAATTGATTGAGCCTGGGCAGACGCTGGGGCCGGGACAGATCTACAACAGCAACCGGGTGTTGTTGTGCAGCTGGTTGCTGCGTTTGGGGTGTGAGGTCGTCGACGCGGGAATTCTTCCTGACAATCTGCAAACCACTCGTTCCCGATTGGGTGAATTGAAGGATGTCGACCTGATCCTCTCGACCGGTGGCGTATCGGTAGGGGAAGCCGATTTTCTGGGTATCGCCTTGCGCGAAGAGGGCGAATTGACGCTGTGGAAACTCGCCATCAAGCCCGGTAAACCGTTGACCTTCGGACATTTTCGCGGTGTGCCGGTGATTGGCTTGCCGGGCAATCCGGCATCGACCCTCGTGACTTTTGCATTGTTGACCAGGCCCTATCTCCTGCGCCGTCAGGGTGTAGAAGAAGTCGAGCCGTTGAAGGTGCAGGTGCCGGCAGGGTTTGACTGGCTCCAACCTGGCAATCGGCGTGAGTATTTGCGCGGACGGCTGGAAAACGGCAGGGCGACGATCTACAAAAACCAGAGTTCTGGCGTATTGCGTAGCGCTGCCTGGGCTGATGGATTGGTAGAAGTCCTGGAAGGTCGCACGCTGGTTCAGGGCGATAGCGTTTTCTTCATTCCGCTGAGTGAAGTTCTGAGCTGATAGTTTCAGCGGCTTGGTCACACAAAACCCGGTTGATTGAACCGGGTTTTGTGTCGAAGGCCACTCAATGCGCCAGAAGCAATGAAATAACCTGCTCGAAACGGCTATTGGCGATCCAGCCAAGGAGGCCGAGGATCACGGCTGTTCCGCAGGCGGAATAGGCAAGCCTGTGCTTGATGGATTTGACGTCATCCAGGACTTCGTCCATGTCCCTGCGTAAGCTCTTGAGGTGTGTTTCCAGCTCGGTGACGCGAGGTTCCATATCAACTTCTCCCGTGGCTTTTGTGCTGTTGCGGTATTCAGCTCGATGGCCTGCATTTTTATTATCTGTGAGCGGCAAGACCGAAATGGCCGGTGATCCGAGGTTTTGGCTTTGCATGGCACGTCCTTGTGGTGTCCTGCTGTAGCCCCCAAAAGTCTACCAATTCAGGTTTCCGGTCAATTGAGCCGATTCCTCACTTTTTGTAAGAAAAATCCTGCCGTGTGGGGGGATCAAGACTGTCCGACTGGAAGTCATTCGTTTTCTTGCGACTTTTAACGGCGGAGGGCTTCTGGCGTCGACAGCATGTTTATTCGTGTGCGCCTGCCCTGGAAGGGGACAACTTGCGTTTCTCGGTTCGCCCGGCGGCGTTACTCGTGCATCTGCCTGAGGTTTCGCCCCTAGTCGTCAAGGCTGATGATTTGTTCGCGCACGGCAAACAGCACCAGGCCGGCCACATCGTAGATCTGCAGACGCTTCATGATCTGCGAACGGTGAGTTTCTACGGTCTTGACGCTCAGCCCCAGGCCATTTGCGATCTCTCGAGTGGATTTTCCGCGAACGATCAACCGCAAGATTTCCAGCTGACGTGCCGTCAGGTTGTGCGAGTCGGCAGGTTCGGGTGGGTGCTTCTGGTTTCGGGTCAACGCCTGGTTGATCACCGTGTGGGCAATGGCCGGGCTCAGATAGCGCTCGTTGTTGCGCAAGGCCTCCAGCGCGTGCTCGAGCTCGGTCGCCGTGGTGTCCTTGAGCAGGTAGCCATGGGCTCCGGATTCCAGCGCCTGCATGATCAGGGCCGGGTCGGTGTGCATCGAGAGGATCAGGACCTTGCTCTGCGGGCGCACCCGCTTGAGTTGCTGCAAGGCTTCGAGCCCACCGGTCTGGCGCATCGAAATGTCCAGCAGGACAATATCCGGGGACAGGTGCGCGACCATCTCGAGCAACTGCGAGCCGTCACTGGCCTCACCGATGACGGCGTAGCCGGGCAGGTCCATTACCAGGGCGCGCACGCCAGCCCTGATCAGCGAGTGGTCATCCACCAGTAGTAAATTGCAAGTCAATGCATAACCTTATTCGAACTGGCCCGTTCGAGCGCACGGGGCGCCCAGGGAAAAAGAGCTTCGATCTGGGTGCCTTTGCCAGGCTCGCTGGTCACGGTCAGCGTGCCACCCAGTTGATCGATCCGTTCCGACATCCCGGCCATACCGCGTTGTCCTTCACGACCGGGGTCGGTTGCAGGCGCGAAGCCTTGACCATCATCGCTGATCTGCAACTTCAGGCCTTGTGGCAGACGCTGCAGGCATACCAGCAGGTTCTTGGCCTGGGCATGTCGAAGGATGTTGGTGACCGCTTCCTGGGTAATACGGAAAGCGGCCACGGCCATTTCCTCCGGTATGCCGGTCAGGCGTTGCTGGCATTCCAGGCTCCAGTGCAGCGGGGTGTTGGCCAGGCTCTTGAGCAGGTGCGCGCGCAGACTGGCTTCCAGCCCGAGGCTGGTCAACTGCCGGGGATTGAGAATGGCGGATACGTCACGAACTTTGGTCAGGGTTTCTTCCAGCGTGTCGCAGAGGACCGAGCATTGCTCCTGGAGTTCTTCAGGCATCCGGCGTTTGAGCCAGTCACTTTGCAGTTTTGCGGCGGTCAGCAATTGACCGATGTCGTCATGCAGTTCCCGGCTCAGCCGGTGACGCTCGTTTTCCTGAACCTGCAACAGCCGGTCGGCCAGTTCCTGGGGCTGGAATTTGATGGATTTGCGCGAGAGGCAGTACTGCACGGCTGCACTGGTCAGCGCCGCAACGTTGAGCACCAGCAATGACAGGGGCAACGGGATGGACAAGCCATAGGCCAACAGACTGCCGAGCGTCGAGCAGGCGCATAACAACAGCGTGAATGTGCGTGCATTTTCTCGGGAAGGTGGCCACGTGGCGATTGACTTGAGGCTGGCGTGCATAGCGGATGGAGCCAATGGATTTTCGCTGCGGGCAGACCGGTCATGCTGGCTGACAGGCCCCTGTTTTTTAATCTGGAGCGTCGACTTCAACGGGGTGTACTTTTTTGGAGAAATCAGCCCCAAACTGTCCGGCTGCAACCACACTGCCACTAATTGGCGTCAACTAACAGGCGGCATAGTAGCACTTAAGATACCGCTGGTCGCGTCCGTATATATGTCCGAAAAGTCAGGAGTCCAGTCGTTGGACGCTGCTTCCATAAAGAAACAAGTTGGTTGATGTGTTTGTTAAAAGAGGTCGTTTATAGCTATGAAAAAATCAATTGCGACATGTGTGCACTCAAGTTACAGCGCGGTATTGATAACCAAAGCACGCCATACGACATGGTTCGGCAAGTTCAGGCCTGTCGCTGCGAATAGGAAACGAGGGTGAGCGGCCTGGAATTGATCGGTGGTTGAAATCGGCTTTGCCCGACCTGAAAGGCAAAGGCTTCAATAAGGGTGACCTGCTCACTGTCGTCGAGACTGAGCTGTCCGGTGGTCTGGTCGATGAGTTCAAGTTGCCAGGCAATCAGGGTCAGGCAGTCTTTCAAGGCACTCAGCGCCTCGTCGTGCAGGCTCATGGTGTTCTGGGCGTGGTTCAGCAGGCCATGAATATGCAGAGAGAATTCAGACACGGCCGCCAACGCCAGGGCATCGGCCTTGTTGGCCAGCTTGAGCAGTGTGCTGAGCATGCAGTCGATGGCGTCCTTGTCATTGCTGATCAGCTGCAGATGACTCAGGCATTCCTCGGTTTTGGCCAGGAGTGTTTGCGCCTCGACGAGGAACTCCGTGAGCCGCTGGGTCCACTCTTTACGGTCGTTCGGCATACTTATCTCCACAACGTCATGTCAAATGAGGGGGATATCGAGTGTGTCGACGAGGGCGCTCGGGACCCCGGCATTGCCGAGTCGTCGGGTGAACGAGCTTCGGCTGGCCCGCAGGCAGGCAGGGGAACACGAGAGGGTGGTTGGCCACTTACTTGCGATCGCACACAAAAGCCTGACTCCGTTCATGCAATGAGAATGGCGTCACATTAATGGCTATTGGATATTGCGAATATCAGGTTGCACCTGATTGTTGATAGGGGAATCCCTTACGCAGCGGAACCTATCGCGTGAGTTGTGGTCGTGTGGCGCAGAAGTGCGGCAGATGTAATCGCAGCGCCAGTAAAGCATGATGTTAATGTGACATCAATGCCTGGGCGTGGCATTTTAGAGTGGGTCAAGCTTCGGCAAAAACAGCCGATAACATTCTTTAAGTGAATTCATCCGAACAAGACCAGGAGTCATTGATGGCCGGCATTCTCGACACGGTAGACCAACGCACGCAACTGGTGGGTGAGAATCGCCTGGAAATTCTCATGTTCCGGCTCGCCGGACGGCAATTGTTCGCGATCAACGTCTTTAAAGTACAGGAAGTCTTGCAGCTGCCAAAGTTGACGCTGATGCCACAGCGCCATCCTTTTGTGTGCGGCGTGGTCAACCTGCGTGGCCAGACCCTGCCGGTGATCGACCTGTCCCAGGCCATCGGCATGCGCCCGTTGGTGCCGGGGCCTGGCAGCACGATTATCGTCACCGAATACAACCGTTCGGTGCAGGCCTTCCTGGTCGGAGGCGTGGACCGGATCGTCAACATGAACTGGGAAGCCATCCTGCCGCCACCGAGCAGTGCCGGCCGCCAGCACTACCTGACGGCCATCAGCAAAGTCGATGATCAACTGGTGGAAATCATTGACGTCGAAAAGGTCCTGGCCGAAATCGTCCCGTACAACGCCAAAGTCTCCCGCGACAAGCTCGAAGATCCGGTACTGGAACGTGCCCGTGGCCGTGAGGTGCTGCTGGTGGATGACTCGAACGTAGCCCTGGCGCAATTGCGCGATACCCTGGGACAGCTCGGCGTGAAGATGCACATCGCCAGCGACGGGTTGAAGGCCTTGAACATGCTCAAGGCCTGGGCCGATACCGGCGTGGACATGACCGACAAACTGCTGATGGTCTTCACCGATGCGGAAATGCCGGAAATGGATGGCTATCGCCTGACCACCGAAATTCGCAACGATCCACGCCTGCGCGGCTTGTACGTGGTGCTGCACACCTCTTTGTCCGGCAGCTTCAACGATTCGATGGTCAAAAAGGTCGGCTGCGACAATTTCCTCTCCAAATTCCAGCCGGACAAACTCGTCGACGTGGTGCGCCAGCGCCTGATGCTTGACGAAGTACCGGCCTGATCAGGCCACGGGCAGTTTTTTTGGCCTTTGATTCGGTGATCAAGCTCGTATAGGGTGGCGTTTTGCCTACCAGGGAGCTGGCCATGTTGCGTCTGAGCGCGCTGTATCGTTATCCGTTGAAATCCGCCAAAGGCGAGGCCTTGCAAGCAATCGGTCTCGACAAGTTGGGGCTGGACGGCGATCGGCGCTGGATGCTGGTGGATGAAGCCAGCGGTCGCTTCCTGACCCAGCGTGCAGTGGCGCAGATGAGCCAGCTGTCGGCGTTGTGGAATGCCGAGGGTGGCTTGGCTCTCAGTGCCCCAGGCTTTGCGCCGATCGATATCGCCTTGCCCGATAGCGATGCACAACTGCGAGGCGTGACGATCTGGCGCGATACCTTGCGAGTGCCCGATGCAGGCGATGAAGCAGGGGCCTGGGTCAGCCAGTTCATCGGCAAACCGACACGCCTGGTGCAAGTGCCGCTCGATCGGGCGCGGATGACGGAGGCCGGCTACGGCAAGGATGACGATCAGGTGGCGTTCGCCGATGGCTATCCGCTGTTGATGATTGGCCAGGCCTCTCTCGAGGACTTGTCGCAACGGGTCGGGCGCCCATTGGAGATGCTGCGTTTCCGGCCGAACCTGGTGATCGAAGGCAGTGCAGCGTTCGCCGAGGACGGCTGGAAGCGTATCCGTATCGGCGAGGTCGAGTTCCGCGTGGTCAAGTCCTGTTCACGCTGCATCCTGACCACCATCGACCCGCAGACCGGGGAGCGCAGCGACGATCGTGAACCCTTGGCAACCTTGCAGAAATACCGTGCCCAGGCGGACGGCGCCATGTTCGGCCAGAACCTGGTCAACGACGGCAACGGTCGACTTGAAGTCGGCATGCCGGTGGAGATCCTGGAGTAGAAACTCTCGACTCACCGCCCGCACAACGAAAAATGCCCGTGTCCTGAGACACGGGCATTTTTTTCGCAGTGACTTTTTTCGGTGAAATCCCGCGGGTTTAGCCGCGGTATTCGCACAGGTAGGCAGTGTCGACGGCCACTTTCAGCTGGAACTTGCTGTTGGCCGGCACGTTGAACTGGCTGCCGGCAGCGAAGGTTTCCCAGTCGCTGCTGTCCGGCAGCTTGACGGTCAGTGCACCGCTGACCACGTGCATGATTTCACGCTGGCTGGTGCCGAATTCGTACTCGCCCGGAGCCATGACGCCGATGGTCGCTGGACCTTCTGCGGTGCCAAAGGCGATCGACTTGACGGTGCCGTCGAAGTACTCGTTGACTTTAAACATGGGCGATTCCTCGAAAAGGGCTAAAAAGGGCCGGCCAGTATGCACAAGGCCCTTGGCGTCGTCACCTGTCTAAAGCGGCAGAACCAGCGGCAGCAGGCGTGCGGTATTGCGCGCATCTTCCAGCGCCCGGTGTTGCTGGCCAGTGAACTGCAGGCCGGCCAGTTGCAGAGCGCCGTTGAGTCCTAGCGGGCGTTCCAGGCGTCGGGCCTTGGCAAAGCGCTGTTTGAGGTTCATGTGCGGCACGTTGGCCAGCATGCTGGCGAGTCCCAGCTGCTGCCAATCCTGAAGCAGTTGTTTACGATCGTAATCGCCCCAGCTGGCCCAGCCTTCAAGTCGCACGTGGTGTTGGCCGAGCCAGCGTTCAAACGCCGGCCAGACTTCGCCCAGCGGTTGCGCGGCATCGATGTTGGCTTGGGTGATGTGCGTCAGCTCGCGGCAAAACGGCGTCAGCAACGGCCGCCGCAAAGGCCGGACGAAACGCTGGAACTGGTCCAGTTCGCGTCCCTTGCGGTCCACCAGGGTGGCGCCGATTTCAATGATTTCCATATCCGTTACGGGCCAACCACCTTCATCGGTGGTGGCCTCCAGATCAATGACCAGCCAGTGAGGCATTGCAGGTTTCCTGGTATCCGCGTCCTGTAGGGTTTGAGCGTAGCCAAACCCGGCGGTTCCGCCTAGCGGCTTATTCGACCTCCAACAGAATCTGCCGGTTTTTTACCTGATCCCCGACTTTGACTTGCAGGCGTTTGAGCACACCGTCGATACCCGATTTCAACGGGTGCTCCATTTTCATCGCCTCCAGTACCACCAGCAACTGGCCCTTGCTCACGGGGCTGCCTTCATTGACCAGGACGTCGACAATCGCCCCGTCCATCGGTGCCTTGAGGGTGCCGGAGCTGACACCGGCCTGGCTGGTCACCTGCGCCTGGGTGCGATCCTCAAATTGCAGGCTGCCCGGGCGGGTAAACAGCCAGAGCTGCCCGGCCTCCAGGCGATAAGCGTGGCGCTGGCGGATGCCATCAATCTCAAGGGTGGCCCAGCGTCCGTCGTTGTGGATGATCTTCAGCGCGAGGTTGTGCCCGGCGACCTGAATGTGCAACGGCTCGCCCGGGATTGCCCGCAACGCTACCGGCCAATCCTGATCCTGCAGGCCAATGCGATAGTGCAGTGGCACGCTGGCGTTGTTGCGCCAACCGCAAAGCGCGGCCGGATGAGCCTGCGCTGAGGCCTGATAGAAGAGGGCGGTGGCGATGGCCAGGTGATGCGCGCCTGGGGCTTGGGACTGCAGGCAGGCATGCTCGGAAAAATGCTGCGCGATGAACCCGGTGCTGAAGTCCCCGCAGACGAACTGTGGGTGTTCCAGCAGGCTGGCGAGCAAGCGCTGATTGCTTTGCACGCCCAGCAGCACGCTGTCTTGTACCGCCCGCAGCAATTTGCGTCGGGCTTGCTCGCGGGTGGCGCCGTGGGCGATGAACTTGCCGAGCATCGGGTCGTAGAAGGGGCTGATGATCTGGCCTTCGATCAGGCCGTGGTCGATCCGGACGCCGTCCTGCAATCCCGGTTCCCAGGCCACGACGCGCCCGGTTTGCGGCAGAAAACCCTGAGCCGGATCTTCGGCATACAGGCGTACTTCCATGGCGTGCCCGTGGAGTTGCACCTGCTCCTGGCGCAAGGGCAGCGGCTGCCCTTCGGCGATATTCAACTGCCAGGCCACCAGGTCCAGGCCGGTGATCAGTTCGGTCACCGGGTGCTCCACTTGTAGCCGGGTGTTCATCTCCAGGAAGTAAAACTGCCCGCGTGCATCCAGCAAAAACTCCACGGTGCCCGCACCGACGTACTGCACTGCCCGGCCGGCCTTGAGTGCTGCTTCGCCCATGGCCTGCCGCAGTTCAGGCGTCATCACCGGGCAGGGTGCTTCCTCGATGACTTTCTGATGCCGGCGCTGCACCGAACAGTCGCGCTCGCCGAGGTAAATCAGGTTGCCATGCCGGTCACCGAACAGCTGGACCTCGACGTGACGGGGTTCGACCAATGCCTGTTCGAGAATCAGTTCGCCGCTGCCAAAACCGTTCAGGGCTTCGGAGCGCGCGGTGCGAATCTGTTCCAGCAAGTCGCTGGCGTTGTGCACCAGGCGCATGCCGCGTCCACCGCCGCCCGCACTGGCCTTGATCATCAACGGATAGCCGATGCGTCCGGCTTCGCGGCTCAGGGTCGCGTCGTCCTGCCCGTCGCCTTGATAACCGTCGATGCAAGGCACACCGGCTTCGAGCATGGCGAGCTTCGACAGGCGCTTGCTGCCCATCAGTTCGATGGCCTCGGGGCTGGGGCCGATGAAGGTGATGCCGGCGTCCTGGCAGGCGAGGGCAAACCCGGCGTTTTCCGAGAGGAAGCCGTAGCCCGGATGGATCGCATCCGCGCCCGTGCGCCAGGCCGCGTCGAGGATGGTCTGGACGTTCAGGTAAGACTGGTGCACGGGGGCCGGACCGATGTTGACCGCCTCGTCAGCCATCTGCACATGCAGGGCATTGGCGTCGGCGTCGCTGAACACGGCGACGGTGCGATAGCCCAGGGCCTGGGCCGTGCGCTGGATGCGGCAGGCGATTTCACCGCGGTTGGCGATGAGGATTTTCTTGAGTCCGGGCATGGGTAGGCTCTCTGATTTTTAGCGGTGTCTGGTCGGGCCTCATCGCGAGCAAGCTCGCTCCTACAGGGATTGTGTGTGCATAAATCCACTGTAGGAGCTGGCTTGCCAGCGAAGCTTTTAAGAGGCCCACCCCGGCTTGCGTTTTTGCACGAAGGCCATCGTTCCCTCGACGCCTTCTGCCCCGGTCACCGCTTCGCTGAACCATTCGGCAGCTTGATCCAGCAGGGCATCGGTCGGTTGTCCGGCACTCGCCAGCAAGAGTTTCTTGGTCATCGCATTCGCCCCCGGCGCACAACACAACACATGGGCCAACACCTCATCGAGACGCTCGGCCAGGGCCTGCGGATCATGCTCGACAAAATGCACCAGCCCCATGCGGCGCGCCTGGTGGCCATCAAAGCGGGCCGCGGTCAGGGCCAGTCTTCGGGCCTGGGTCAAACCGATGCGCTGCACCACGAATGGCGCGATCTGCGCCGGCAGCAGGCCGAGGCTGGTTTCCGGCAGGCCGAATTGCGCCTGGTGATCGGCCAGGGCGATATCGCTGACACAGGCCAGGCCGAAACCACCGCCAAGCACCGCGCCTTGCAACACCGTGATCACCACTTGTGGCGCGTGTTGCACCTCTTGCAGCAGCGCACCGAACACCCGGTTCAAATCACAGTGAGCGCTGGAACCCTGAGCACGGGCACTGGCCATGTCCTTGAGATCGCCGCCGGCGCAGAAGTGGCCTCCGGCACCGCCGATCACCAGCGCGCGAACCCCCCGGTCATCGCGCACGGCTGCCAGCACCGAACGCAACTCGGTGACCATCTGCAAGCTCATCGCATTGCGGCTGTCCGGGCGATTGAGGGTGATGTGCAATACGCCGCTGTGCAGTTCCAGCAGCAAGGTCTGGCAAACCGGCAGGCTGCTCATCTCTTTTTCCCCGGCAGGATGCCCATCAGTTTGCAGATGATCCCCAGCATGATTTCGTCGGCGCCGCCGCCAATCGATACCAGCCTCACGTCACGGTAGGCGCGGGCCACCGGGTTGTCCCACATGAAGCCCATGCCGCCCCAATATTGCAGGCAACTGTCGCTGACTTCGCGACCCAGCCGCCCGGCCTTGAGCTTGGCCATGGAGGCCAGGCGCGTGACGTCCTGGCCTTTGACGTATTGCTCGGTGGCCTGATAGACCAGCGCCCGCAGGCTTTCGATTTCGGTTTGCAGTTCAGCCAGGCGGAAGTGGATCACCTGATTGTCGATCAGCGCGTTACCGAAGGTTTTGCGCTCCTTGCAGTATTCGATGGTGCTGTCGACGCAATACTCCAGGCCCTTGATCATGTTGGCCGCGCCGAACAGGCGTTCCTCCTGGAACTGCAACATCTGCATCATGAACCCCGCGCCTTCATGGCCGATGCGGTTGCGTTGCGGTACGCGCACGTTGTCGAAAAACACCTGGGCGGTTTCCGAGCTGCGCATGCCGAGCTTGTCCAGGTGTGAGCTCAAGCTGATGCCCTGCGTGTTCATCGGCACCATGATCAGCGACTTGTTGATGTGCGGTTTGTCGTCCGAGGTGTTGACCAGCAGGCAGATGAAGTCGGCGCTCGGCGAGTTGGTGATCCACATCTTGCTTCCGTTGATCACATAATCATCGCCGTCCTTGCGCGCTGTGGTTTTCAAGCCGGCAACGTCAGAGCCGGCGCCGACTTCGGAGACACCGATGCAGCCGACCTGCTCGCCGCTGATGGCCGGGCGCAGGAATTCGTCGCGCAACTCATCGGAGCCGAACCGTGCCAGCGCAGGCGTACACATATCGGTTTGCACGCCGATGGACATCGGTATGCCGCCGCAGTGAATGGTGCCGAACTCTTCGGCCGCGACGATCGAATAGCTGTAGTCGAGGCCCATGCCGCCGAATTTTTCCGGCTTGGAAATCCCCAGGAGGCCGAGGTCGCCAGCCTTGCGGAAGATATCGTGGATGGGGAAGCGCCCGGCCTTTTCCCATTCCTCGACGTGCGGGTTGATCTCGTGCTCGACGAATTGGCGCACGGTGCGGCGCAGTGCTTCGTGTTCCTGGGTGAAGATCATTTTTATTGTTCTCCTCTGATCGCCCTTAGAAGCGGGCTACACCAAAACTGTTGGCTTGCAGTGGCCGCACTTCGGCCTCATGACAGATATCCAGCAAGTAACCGAGCAAGGTCCGGGTATCGCGCGGGTCGATCAAACCGTCGTCCCACAGGTTGGCGCTGCCATAGAGCGCCGTGGACTGGCTGTCGAGTTTCTGCGCGGTGACCTGTTCGAGCATGTCGAGGATTTTCGGGTCGGGCACCAGGCCGTCCTTGGCCTGTTTGGCCTCGGTGACGATGCGCAGCACTTTGCCCGCTTGCGCACCGCCCATCACGGCGGTGCGGCTGTTGGGCCAGGCGAAGATGAAACGCGGGTCGAGGCCGCGTCCGCACATCGCATAGTTGCCGGCGCCATATGAGCCGCCAACGACGATGCTCAGCTTCGGCACCTGGGCGTTGGCCACCGCCTGGATCATCTTCGCGCCGTGTTTGATCACGCCTTGCTGTTCCGATTCGGTGCCGACCATGAACCCGGTGGTATTGTGGAAAAACAGCAGCGGCGTGCGGCTCTGGTCGCACAGCTGGATGAACTGCGCGGCCTTGCTCGCGCCTTTTGGCGTGATCGGGCCGTTGTTGCCGATGAAGCCACAGGCGCGGCCCTGGATTTTCAGGTGACCGCACACCGTCTGCTGATCGAACTCGCCTTTGAATTCGAGAAAGTTCGAAGCGTCGGCGAGGCGGGCGATGATTTCGCGTACGTCGTAGGGCTTTTTCGGGTCATCCGGGATCAGGCCCAGCAGTTCGTCGATGGGGTAAAGCGGTTCTTCCCAATGCCGTTCGGGCTGGCGGGGCAACTGCTCGTTCCACGGCAGCAGGCTGACAATCTCGCGTACCTGACGCACACCGTCGGCATCGTTTTCAGCCAGGTATTCGGCGGTACCGGCGGTTTGTGCGTGCATCTCGGCGCCGCCCAGTTCTTCATCGGTCGCGACTTCCCCGGTGGCGGCCTTGAGCAATGGCGGGCCGGCGAGAAACAGCTTGGCCTTGCCGCGCACCACCACCACGTAATCCGACAGCCCCGGCTGATAGGCACCGCCCGCCGTGGCCGAGCCGTGCACCACAGTGACCTGCGGCAACCCCATGGCCGACATCCGCGCCTGATTGGCAAAGCTGCGCGCACCTTCGACGAAAATCTCCGCCGCGTAATTGAGGTTGGCACCGCCGCTTTCGGCGAGGGTGATCACCGGCAGTTTGTTTTCCATGGCGATCTGTTGCAGGCGCAGGTATTTTTTCAAACCGCTGGGGGAAATGGTCCCGCCCTTGATTGCGCTGTTGTTCGCCACCACCAGCACCCGCACGCCGCAGACATAGCCGATGCCGGCGATCAAGCCGCCACCGGCGCAGCTGCCGTCCTTGTCGTCGTGCAGCTTGTAGCCGGCCAGGCTCGCCAGTTCAAGAAACGGCGCGCCGGGGTCCAGCAGTAGATTGAGGCGTTCACGGGGCAATAACTGACCGCGTTTTTCGAACCTGGGTTTGGCTTCGGCAGCCTTGTTCAGCAGGTTCTGTTCGAGCACGCGAACCTGCTCGATGGCGCTCAGCATCGCTTCACGGTTCTGGGCGAACGGCTCGCTGTGGGGATCGAGTAACGACTGAATCACCGGCATGGGTTATTCCTTGTCCTTCAGTACGTCTGGTACGTAGGCACGGTGGAAACCGTTGTACGACTCGCTGTTGGTCGCCTTATGAATCGGCCAGGCGCGCCCGCCGAGGCTGGCGGCGCCGTCGATGCGCAAGGTGCTGCCGCTGACGAACGCCGCTGCCGGGCTGAGCAGGAAAACAATCGCCGCGCTGACTTCCGATTCGGTGCCGATGCGCTTGAGCGGCACGTGTTCGCGCAACGTCGGAATCGCAGCCTTGAAGGCGCCTTCGTAAGTGTCCATGCCACTGGAGGCAATCCAGCCCGGCGCCACGGCGTTGACCCGCACCCCGGCATGCCCCCATTCGTACGCGGCGGTCTTGGTCAGATTGTCCATGCCCGAACGTGCCGCGCCGGAGTGGCCCATACCGGGCATGCCGCCCCACATGTCGGCGAGCATGTTGACGATGGCGCCGCCGTGCTTGCTCATGGACTGGTTGAACACTTCCCGGGCCATCAGGAAACCGCCCACCAGATTGGTGCGCATCACGGTTTCGAAACCCTTCTGATTGATCGAGGCCAAGGGCGACGGGTACTGCCCGCCCGCATTATTGACCAGGCCATGAATGGGGCCATGCTTGCGAATCAATTCGCTGACCAGGTGCTGCACCGGTTCTTCCTCGCGGATGTCGCAAACCGCCCAATCGGCCTTGCCGCCGTCTTCGACAATCTCTGCCGCAACGGTTTTCAGCTTGTCGGCCTTGCGCCCGACCAGCAGCACATGGGCGCCGAGGGCCGCCAGTTCGTGGGCGGTGCAGCGGCCGATGCCACTGCCACCACCGGTGACGATGATGTTTTGGCCGGCAAACAAATCGGCTTTGAAAATCGAATCGTAGGCCATGGCGGCAATCCTCTAGTTGAACTGGTCGGCGATGCGCTGCGGCACCGGAATCTGGATTTCCAGCAGTTGCTGGGCGAAGGCTTTGCCTTGCGGATCGATGCGCAAGCTGGCGACACCACCGCCGCCGAGGGCGTTTTCCAGCAGGAAATTCAGGCTGTGACTGGCGGGCAAGTACCAGCGTTCGACTCGCCCGTGGATGGGATCGAGGACGTGGCCCATCCAGTCGACGATCACTTCCGGGGTCAAGGCTTCGGCGATCCATGGCAGGAACTCGGGCTCGCGGGCCATGACGCCGATGTTGCTGTGGTTGCCCTTGTCGCCAGAGCGAGCGACCGCCAGTTTGACCAGGGCCACGCTGGCGTCGGCCAGGCCCGTCGGTTTCGGTGGCGCGAGCGGGGCTGGCAGGTCCAGCGGGTCGAGCACATCGAGGGCGGGCAGGGCACACCGATGGCGCTGGCCCATGCAATCAATGTCCAGCGTGCAGGCGGTTTTGTCGATCAGGAACGAGAACAGCCGGATCAGCGGATACACCGTCGGCCGGCCACCGACAATGCCGGTCAGCCCCGGCGCCATGCCGGTGGCGGCCTGGGCAATTTCCCGGGAGAACACGATCAATGCCTGCTTGTCCGGATGGCGTACTGCGAGTTTGATCACCACTTCGCGGCTGTCCTGACGCTGGCCGTGGGGGCCGTAGGTGGCCTCGCTGCCCAGCAACTCGATATTCACGTCGCTGTAGGTTGCCCAGCCGCGCTGGCGGAACATTTCCGAGGTCTTGTTGATGATCGCCGCGCTGACTCGCCGCGCCTTGTCGACGGCGTCGATGCCGGCAATCAGGCAACTGGCGGTGCAGCGAAAACCATCGGGGTAGGTGGCGCTGACCTTGTATTGAGCGGTCGGCGGCAGGCCTTTGGCGCCGTGCACCTGCACCGCGTTCCTGCCTTGTTGCAGCAGTTTGACCTGAGTGAAATCGCACACCACGTCGGGCAGCAGATACGCGCGGGGATCACCGATTTCGTACAGCATCTGTTCGCCCACCGTCAGCGGCGTGACCAGCCCGCCGGTCCCTTCGGGTTTGCTGACGATGAACTGGCTGTCGGCGCTGACTTCGACGATGGGAAAGCCGATGTGTTCGTAGTCGGGGACGTCGCGCCAATCCGTGAAGTTGCCGCCCGTGCACTGGGCACCGCATTCGATGATGTGCCCGGCCAATGCTGCCTGGGCGAGCTTGTCGTAGTCGTGCCACGACCAGCCGAACTCATGCACCAGCGCGGCGCTGACCACCGCACTGTCGACCACGCGCCCGGTGATCACGATGTCCGCCCCCAGACGCAGGGCTTCGACGATGCCGGGTGCACCGAGGTAGGCATTGGTCGAGACACACATCGATGGCAAAGGTGCGCCGCTGAACATTTCATGAATGCCCAGGTTGCCTAGCTGTTTGAATTGCGGCTGCAGATCGTCACCCAGCAGCACGGCAATCTTCAGGGCCACCCCGGCCTTGTCGCAGGCTGCTTGCAGGGCGGCGGCGCAGGCTTGGGGATTGACCCCGCCGGCATTGCTGATGACCCGGATGTTGTGCGCCGCGATTTGCGGCAGCAAGGGCACGAGGACTTCGATGAAGTCGCCCGCATAGCCGGCCTGGGGATCTTTCATCCGCGCGCCGGCCATGATCGACAGAGTGATCTCGGCCAGGTAGTCGAAGACCAGATAGTCCAGATGCCCGTGTTCCACGAGTTGCGCGGCGGCGGTCGAGGTATCGCCCCAGAAGGCGCTGGCGCAACCGATGCGAATTGTTTTAGGCGCAGTCCATTCCATAGCCACCTCCAACCGAAGTGCGTCGACATTACCAAGCAAGCGCTTGGTTTGTAAATGACTTGATTATCTTCTGCCCAAGCGCTTGCTTGGTTGCATCCATGCGCTTAAATTGCCCGCGCAACTCCGGTGTTTTCGGGGGATTGGCGTTATTGATTGATCGACTGTAGGAGAGAATGGGTGGACGAGCAAAAAGCCCTGAGGGTCATGCGTGAGTTGGTCGACGACGGCCAATTGACCGACCCGGACAGCGCCCGTGGCAAGCTGCTGCAAGTGGCGGCCCACCTGTTCCGCAATAAAGGCTATGAACGCACGACCGTGCGCGATCTGGCTGGCGCCGTGGGTATTCAGTCCGGGAGTATTTTCCATCACTTCAAAAGCAAGGACGAAATCCTGCGCGCCGTGATGGAGGAAACCATACGCTACAACACCGCGTTGATGCGTGCGGCCATCGCCGAGGCCGGCAATGTGCGCGAGCGGGTGCTGGCCTTGATCCGGTGTGAATTGCAGTCGATCATGGGCGGCAGCGGCGAGGCCATGGCCGTGCTGGTCTACGAATGGCGCTCGCTGTCCGAAGACGGCCAGGCCAAGGTCCTGGCGCTGCGGGATATCTACGAAGACATCTGGATGCAAGTACTGGGCGAAGCCAAGACCGCCGGTTTTATCCGCGGCGATGTGTTTATCACCCGACGGTTCCTGACCGGCGCATTGTCCTGGACCACCACCTGGTTTCGCGCCGACGGCAACATGAGCCTCGATCAGTTGGCTGATGAAGCGTTGATTCTGGTGCTGGAAGACCGGCAATAAAGTTGTAATGGCCAGCATTAAACTGGCTAACTGGACAAAACCGCCTAGCTTGAATGCATTGATGCTGTTTTATTGGGGAGTGGGGTTGTTTTGATGGATTCGCCGATTCGGACAGCCTCGCAGCTTTTGCTGGCGATGCTTGCAGCGTCAACGGTGATGCCGTCCCAGGCTGCGCAGCTGGTGCGCATTGGTGCCGCGCACTTTCCGCCCTATACCGTGCGCCCGGAATCCGGGGCCGATACCGGGTTGCTGCCGCAACTGGTCGAGGCTCTGAATGCGTCGCAAAGTGACTACCAGTTTGTCCTGGTGCCCACGTCCATTGCCCGGCGCTTCGGTGACTTCAAACAGGGTCGGGTCGACATGGCCATCTTCGAAAATCCGGCCTGGGGGTGGCAAGACATTCCCCATACTGCCGTCGACATGGGGCTGGAAGACGCCGAGATTTTTGTCGCGCAACGCCTGCCCGATCGACAGCAAAGCTATTTTGCCGACCTGAACGGCAAGCGCCTGGCTCTGTTCAGCGGCTATCACTACGAGTTCGCCAACTTCAATGCCGAACCTCAGTACCTCGCGCAAAACTACAACGCCACGCTGACCTATTCCCACGACAGCAATCTGCTGATGGTGTTACGCGACCGGGCCGACATTGCCCTGGTCACGCGCTCTTATCTGTTCGACTACCTGTTACGCAATAAAAAAGTCGCTGACGAGTTGCTGGTGTCCCAGCGCGTTGACCAGATCTATCATCACTACGCCATTCTCCGTCCGACCGCGCCCATCACTGGTGAGGCCTTCGGCAAGTTGTTGCAAGGCTTGCGGGAAAACGGCCAGATGCTGAGGATTTTCGATCCGTACAAGATTGCGTTGGTGCCGATCCCGCACAACGAACCGGCGCCACAAGTCGCCAATTGACGGTCTTTTCCTAAATTTCCTGCCATGGCTCACGTCACTTTATTGAACTGTCGACGACTATCGTGAGCCCGACCCATGTCCAACCTGAATGACCTGACTGCCCTGTGTCTGCCGACAGGCAGTCGTCTTGCCGCTGATGAAACGCAAAGCCGTCTGAGCCTCAGGCTGGAAGGGCAGCCGATGCTCACCCTGCGGCTGATTCGTGACCCTGAGTTGCTGGAGAATCCTGAGTTTGTCACCCAAGCGCTGCTGGCATTTTTAGCTGAGTGCAATCCGGCGTAGGGTTTGCGAAAAAGATCGTTCGAACGCGGCCCGAGCCTTCGGACGATCTTTTGATCTTGCTTACTTCGGCCCGAGAATCTTCGCCAGTTTGTCCGGCGACGGCGCGCCTTGCTGCTGTTGCAGATTACCCTTGTCGTCCATGTAGAAAATCGCCGGTGTCGCCTGCAACTCCAGCTCTTCCATCAATTGCATGTTGGCCGCGAATTTTGCCTGGATCGCCGGCGGCACTTCCTTCAAGGCCTTGAGCGAGCTGCCCTTGCCAGCGGCTTCGTGATCCTGCAGGGCTTTTTCCGGGTCTTTGGCCGCGAGCAGTGCGGCGGATTTCCCCGGGCTGTCCTCGCGGATGATGCCCACCATGATGTGGCGCAACTGCACCTTGCCGGCCTTGACCCACGGCCGGGCCTGTTCCCAGAACATGTTGCAGTACGGGCAGTTCGGGTCACTGAACAGGTACACCACGCGCGGCGCATCCTTCTTGCCGTCGCCGATCCAGTTGCTGGTTTCGAACTTGGCCCAGACTTCCTTGGCCATCGGGGCATATACCAGTTTCTGCAAGGGTGCGCTGCTCAGGTCATTGCCCTCGGCGTCATACAGGTTGCCCAGCAACACGTGTTTGCCGTCCGGGGTCAGGTACAGCGCCATGCCGCGGCTCTGGTATTGCGCGGCATAACCGCGCAAGCCGTCGGGGGCGTCGAACTGGCCGACGATTTTCGCGCCCTTGGCCTCGATTTTCTTGATGGCATCGGGCAACTCTTCGGCCTGCACCGATGGCAGGTGCAACAGGGCAGCACCGAGGCACAGGGTCAGCAGGTGGCGGAGGCGGGGCATGGCAATTTCCTTGAAGAGGTGGCGGGTACGGTGTCGAAGTTTTCCAGCGCGCGGGCCAGGCTGGCTTCCGACAACTCGCCCAGATGGCTGCCCAGCAGGCGACCTTCGGAGCTGTAGAACAGCGTAGTCGGCAATGCCATGGAGCCGACGGCCTGGCTCAGGCGCCCGCCACCGTCGAACAGCACGTTGGACAGGCTCAGGCCCTGGGTTTCCAGAAAGGTCGCGACGCTTTGCATGCTTTCCGCCTGATTGACGAACAGGAAGGTCAGGTCTGGCCGGTGTTGCTGGGCGTTTTCCAGTACCGGCATTTCCCGGCGGCACGGCGGGCACCAGGTGGCCCAGAGATTGATCACCAACGGGCCGCCCTTGTAGTCGGCCAGTTGCACGGTTTCGCCGGCGGCGTTGCGCAGAGCGATTTCCGGCAGGCGTGTGCCTTGTTCATAAATCGACAGGGAGAACGTCGCCAACAGCCAGAACGCCAGGCCGCTGGTCACGCCAAAGCCCAATGGGCGGCGCAAACCCGGGTGTCGCCAGCCGCGATACAGCGTGGCAAGCAAAACCACAGTCACCCCCGGCCAGGCGAGGAAACCGCCATCGCGCAGGTCGATGATCTGCCACGGATCGTTGCGATAGTGGGCCCAATAGACTGCCACGAAGCTGACCCGGGCCGCCAGCATGCCCAGTAGAAACAGGCTGAACAGTACCGACTCGGGGTTGTCACCGCCACGCTTGGCCACCCGCCAGCCGACAAACGTGGCCAGCGCCAGCGCACTGATCAGCAGCAGATGATTAAGCGCAATGGCAAAGGTGCCGAGGGTGAAGGTCAGCATTAACGGGCGTCTCGGGTGTTGGTCCAGCGTTGCAGGAAAGTATCGGCATCGACCTCCCCAGTGATGCGCTGGCTGCGACGCTCTTCACCGTCAGCGCCAATCCACAGCAGGCTGGGTGGCCCTGGCACTTTGTAACGGCCGAGCAGTTCGCGGCTGGCGGCATTGTCGGCGGTGACGTCCAGTCGGAGCAAGCGCACGTCGCTCAGGGCTTCCATGACATTGGCTTTGCCGAACACCTGTTTTTCCATGACCTTGCACGACACGCACCAGTCGGCATAGTAGTCCAGCAGCACCCACTGGCCCTGAGCCTGCGCGGCGTCGAGTTCCCGTTGCAGTGCCTGCGGATCCTTGATGGTGGTGAAGGCATCGTGGCCAACCGGCACCGCGGCCACCGCCTGGTTCGAGGAGCGGAAGACTTGCAACGGCTTGAACGGATCGTCACTGCCACCGGCCGCACCGATCACCAGCATGCCACCCCACAATCCGAGCAACAACGAACTGGCACCAAACAGGTGCGCGATGCGACCGAAACCTTCCGACTGTTTCCAGGCGCTGTAGGCCGCGATCAACAGCAGCGCACCGCACAAGCCGACCCACAGGGACTCGTCCAGCACCGGGCGCAGCATCAGCAACGCGGTGGCGAGGAACAGAAAGCCGAAAATGCCTTTGACCAGGTTCATCCAGGCGCCGGGTTTGGGCATGAAGCGATTGCCGACGGTCACCAGCAACAGCAGCGGCACGCCGATACCGATGCCCATGGCGAACAGAATCAATCCGCCATGCAACGCGTTACCGCTTTGCGCGATGTAGAGCAGGGCACCGGCCAGCGGTGCGGTCATGCACGGGCCGACCAGCAGGCCGGACAGCGCCCCCAGCACCCCGGCGCCGATCAGATTGCCGCCACGTTGATTGCGCGAAACGTTTTCCAGGCGATCGCGTACGGCCACCGGCAGTTGCAGTTCGAAGTAGCCGAACATCGGCAGCGCCAGCAGCACGAAAATCGCCGCGAAACTGCCCAGCAGCCAGGGGTTCTGCAACCAGGCTTGCAGGTTCGCCCCGAGGGAGGCGGCCAGGACACCCATCGCCGCATACACCAGGGCCATGCTGACCACGTAACTGCTGGCCAGGGCGAATCCGCGTTTGGGCGTGGCGCCGCTGCCGACGATCAACCCGGCCAGAATCGGCAGCATCGGCAATGAACAAGGCGTGAAGGCCAGCAACAGGCCCAGGCCGAAGAACAGCAAAAGGCTCCAGCCCAGCGCCCGTTGTTGCAGGCTGCTGGCCAGCGCCTGGTCCGGTGCCTCATTGGCCGCACTCTGCGCATTGGCATTGCCCAGGTCCACGACTCTGGTTTGCGGCGGATAACATAAACCGGCATCGGCACAACCCTGGTAGCTGACCTTGACCGTGCCGCTGGCACCCACCGGAATCTTCAGTTCCAGACCCTGACGGTAGACTTGCTGTTCACCGAAAAACTCGTCGCTGTGGGCTTCACCTTCCGGCAACGCGGGATGCTGCCCGACAGGCAATCCGTCGAACTTCAAGCGTTTCTGGTACAGGTAATAGCCGTCGGTGATCTGCCAATAGAGCTGGGTTTCACCGGATTCCAGGCGTTCGGAGGTAAACGTGAATGCTTTATCAACCGGGAGAAATTCAGGTTTGGTGTCGAACGGATTGGTTCCCGCCTGGGCCAGGCCCGCGATCAAGAGGGTAAAAAGTACAAACAGACGATGCATGGATAAGCCTTTGCCCTGTGCTAATGAGGTGCACAGTGGCGGGTGGCGATTAACCGATGATTAACCGCCCCGGCCTTGTGGCGGTGGCGCTTGCGGCATAATGTCGACTTAATCGGTCAATGGCTTAATAGGCTTTATTTCTACGAGGCTCCCCATGCACGTACTGGTTTGCGAAGACGATGAACTGATCGCCAGCGGTATCGTCGCCGGTCTGACCGCCCAGGGTCTGACCGTGGAGCACGTCGCCACGGCGTCCGCCGCCCGGGCGATGCTCAAGGTGGCGGAGTTCGATGTCATGGTGCTCGATCTCGGGTTGCCGGACGAAGATGGCCTCAAGCTTCTGCAGCAGTTGCGCCATCAAGGCCTGGAGTTGCCGGTTTTGATCCTCACCGCCCGGGACTCGGTCACCGACCGCGTCGATGGCCTGCAAGCCGGCGCGGACGACTATCTGCTCAAGCCGTTCGACTTGCGTGAACTCGCTGCACGCTTGCACACGCTGTTGCGGCGGGTGGCGGGGCGCAGCGTCAACCTGATCGAACACGGAGCCCTGACCTACGACCCGAGCAGCCGCGAAACCACGCTCGCGGGACAGCCGGTGGACCTGTCGCGCCGCGAACAGTCGCTGCTGCAAGCCTTGTTGCACAACCGTGGGCGGGTGCTGTCCACCGAGCAACTCAAGGACAGCGTCTATGGCTTCAACGACGAACTGGAAAGCAACGCCCTCAACGTCCATATCCATCACCTGCGGCGTAAACTCGGCAACGGCATTGTCGAGACCGTGCGCGGCCTGGGCTATCGCCTGGGGCCGGCTGATGGCGGAGAAGAATCAAAGTGATGAGTCTGCGTTTGCGCCTGAGCCTGACGCTCGGCGCCGCATTTGCCTTGATCTGGGCCCTGGCCGCGGCCTGGATGCTCAGTGATCTGCGCAATCAAATGATGTTTTCCCTCGACCAGCGCCTGGTGGCGTCGGCACGCATGGTCGCCGGCCTGATGGAGCAACTGCCGCCTGTGCCGAGCAAGGGTGAGGGCACCCATTTCAGCGCCGAACAACTGAACATTCCGGGTGGCATGGCGTGCCAGGTCAGCTCATTGCGCGGTGAAATCCTCGCCCGTAGTCACACCGATCCGCAGCAGGCCCTGGAGGCCGAGAAACTCGGTTTTCACGATCAGATGATCGACGGCGCGCCATGGCGCAGCTTCACCTTGGCCCGGGGCGATCTGCGCATCACCACCGCCGACCGGCAGATCGAGCGCGAGGCGTTGAACATGTCGATCCTGCTGGCCGCTTCGGTGCCGGTGGGCGTGGCGCTACTCGGTTGCCTGTGTTTGCTCTGGCTGGGCATCGGCCAGGGGCTGGCGCCGCTCAACCGCATGCGCGACGCCTTGATGCGCCGCAGTGCCGACTCCCTCGAACCCTTGCAGATCCAGCCGCTGCCCAGCGAGCTGCAACCCTTGCTGGAAACCCAGAACCAGTTGCTCCAGCGCATCGGCAAGACCATCGAGCGCGAACGTCGCCTGACCGGAGACGCGGCCCACGAACTGCGCAGCCCGCTGACCGCGATCAAGACTCACCTGCAAGTGGCGCGGATGACTGAAGGCAGCGCCCGGGACCAGTCCCTGGCCCGGGCCGAAGAGGGTGCCGACCGCATGCACCGGACCCTCGAACAATTGCTGTTGCTGGCGCGCGTCGAGGGCAGTCTGTCGTTTGACGACGGTGTGCAATGCAACGCCGAGCAAGTGGCGAAACTGGCGATCCAGGACGCTGCAAGCGGCGATCGCCAGCGCATCAGGTTTCAGGCACCGGGCAAGGTTTCCGCCGCGCCTGTACAAATGCCCGCCGTGCTGTCGATTGCCGCGCTGCGCAACTTGCTCGACAACGCACTGCGCCATACCCCTGCCGACAAAGCGGTGGAGTTGAGCCTGGAAACCACCGGCAATCGTGTGCAGTTCGTGGTGCGCGACCATGGGCCGGGGATTGCCGAAGAAGATCTGCAACACCTGACCCAGCGTTTCTGGCGCAACGGCCAGAGCACCGGTTGTGGTCTGGGGCTGGCGATTGTCCAGGCCATCGTCCAGCGTTGCGGCTGCACGTTGCATTTCGATAGCCGGCCGGACGGCTTGCGGGTCGAGCTGACGATGCCGTTGCAACCCGTCTGAAAAACACCACATACCACTGTAGGAGCGAGCTCGCTCGCGATGGTCGATAACGATAACGCGTGCTTTCTGAATGCACGCGGTGTTCTTGAGTCCATCGCGAGCAGAGCTCGCTCCTACAGAGGTTTCCGTGTTACCGCCTAAATCCCTCAAGCGCTGATGCGTTTCCAGAACAGGAAAACCTTATTGAGGGGGCGAGAGATGTCAGTCGCTACCAGCCTTATCGAAGAGCAGTCGGCGACGCCCGCCGAGACGCTTTATCAATTCAACGAATCTGGGCAAATGGCGCAAAACCTTCCTCGGCGAGAGCCTCGGGTGTCGGCAGCGCTTGCTGTTCCTGGCGCAGCAGGTGGATCTCGTCCAGCGTCACCCGCAAATCGGCGTAGATACCTTGTTCGGATGCACTGAGGTCACGGCGCGCATCCAGTTGATGGCTGCCGACGTTGCTCACCTCATGGGGTTCACCACGCCAGAGCACCACCGAGCCGGCCACCGCCAAAATCATCAGGCACAGCAGCAGAACGTAGAGGGTTTCGTGACCGGCCCCGGCCGGGCGCACGACTTGGGTCGTTGGAGTGCTCATGGTGCCTCGATGTCCGCTTGGTCGATTTCCACGACGTGACCGGGGCCGGCGTCAAACAGCACATAGAACTCGGCGCCGGGCTTCTTGAAGGTCAGGGTCGAATCAGGCCCGAGCTTGCCCGGCACCAGAATGGTTTCGTCATAGCCGATCACATCGAGAGTCACGCCCGGAGCGCCGCTGCCGTCGGAAAAACCGCCGGTGCACTTGATCTGCTCCGCGTCGATGGCCTTGCATTCGCACATCGGGTTGTGGGCCAGGGCGCTGGCGCTGAAACCGGCGCAGAGCAACAGCAACAGGGCGTTGAGCGAGCGAAGAGGGTTGATCATGGTTTGCCTCCTTGTTTGTTCAACCAGGCGATGGTGGCGGGGGAGGCCTGGCTCAAAGGAATGGATGCCTGATGCATGGCGCCGTCCCAGCCTTCCATGGTGATCCACAGTTCGGCGTCGGCCGTGGTCTTTTCCGGGACGGGTAGTGAGGCGCCCATGCGGTACGGGGCGCCGAAGAAAATCACCCCGGCGGCGCGCAGGCTGCGGGGCTTGCCGATGCGCAGGTAAGTGGCCTTGACCCGTCCGATACAGGCTTCGCACAGCGCGGCGTTGAAGCCCTTCATGTAACCGGCCGGGTCATCGAGCATGGGTGCGGCGTTACGCAACTCCGCCAGGCGCAGGCTCCAGGGACCGACCTGGACTTCGCCGACTTCCCGTTCGCCCAGGCCACTGTCGCCCCGCATCAGGGACTCGTCGGCGAAATACTTGGGCATGAAGCCGAGAGGAATCAGCAGCAACAGGACGTTCAGGTGAAAGCGCCATTTGTGCCAGAACAGGCTAAGGCGCGAGGGTTGAGAGACCGCAGTGTCTTTACTCACAGATTGACCTCCGACACTTCGTTGTTCGTAGTCGGTTGCGCCGCTGTGCCGCGCTGTTTCTTGTTGCTGCGCTTGAAGGCATTGGCCGTGGCCAGTGCCGTGCGCTTGGTCCAGATCAGCAAACCGCTGAGCACCATCATGCTCAGCAGCAGGCCGAAGAACGCCCAGATCAGCTTGATCCACAGTCCGCCGAAATCACCGGTGTGCAGCGGGCGCATGGACTCGGTGACGAACTCCAGGGTCGAACGGTCGGAAATCAGGCGCGAGGCGGCGACTTCGCCGTTGTACGGGTTGAGGGTCGCGGTCTGGAACATCAACGGATACCAACCGCGTCCGCCGACATTCAGATGGCTGTAGGCATTGCCCGGCAGGCTGACGAAACTGGCCTCCAGTCCGGAGATTTCCTGCGTGGCGATTTCAATCGCACGATCAAGGTCGATACGCGGCGGGGGTGAGCCATCGGCTGACAGCGGCACCGCTTCGCGGGACATCGCCGGGATGATCTTTTCCGTGGAAATGGAAATCTGGTTATCGGACAGCAGTGCCTGGATCAGGAACCAGGTGCCGGTGATGGAAATCACCGCGATGAACCAGATCGACCAGATGCCGCTCAAGCGATGAAAGTCGCCCCAGAAAATCCGCGCGCCGTGGCGAATGCGCAGGGTCGGGCGGAAAAAACCTTTCCAGAAGCGTTTGTAGACCACCAGCCCGGTGACCAGAGACGCCAGCAATGGCAAGCCGAGAAACGACACCAGGTACCAGCCCCAGCTATAGCCATTGGTAAAAGGCACCAGCCACCAAGCGTGCAGGGCGCGGGTGAAGGCGCGGAAGTTGAATTGCGGCGCGACACCCTGGATCACGCCGCTGTACGGATTGACATAAATCACCACCGAGCGCCCGTCGGGGTAGCTGACTTCGACATCCAGGGCGAAGTGCGATTCGTCGGGGCGGCTGATGCTCTGCACCACGGTCTGCGGTTCGGCCCTGTTGATGGCCTCGATGACCTGCTGATAGCTGAGCAGCGGAGCATCGTCCGAGGGCTGGCTGGCGCGCATTGGCGGGTTGGCCAGCCAGACGATTTCCTGGCTGATGACGGCCAGGGTTCCGGTCACACAGACGATCAGCACGAAAAACCAGATCGGCAGCGCCAGCCAGCTATGGACCAGGAACCAGATTTTTGAACGGGACTTCTTTGACATGTTGGAGGTCTTGCCTGGATGAGAGGCTACTCGGCTGCGGGCTTCGCAGGGATGAGCGCCCTGAAAGTCCAGTCGTGGCTTTTGCCTACGCGACAGGACTGCATCTAGGTAGGACGGATGAGCAGGGGAAATCCCGAAAGGGGAAATGAAAGAAAATGTTTCGCATTGCCGACAGGTCAGGGGCGGGCATGCTTGCGCAAGTGATCAGCAAGTCGGCGGTGCTGTTGAAGGCGGGGCCCCTGTGGGAGCGAGCCTGCTCGCGAAGAGGCCCGCTCCAGCACCAGGGATTTCAACCCTGGGCAAACATCTCCTTCGCCCGTTGCTCGATCTGCTCCTGGGTCAGGTCTTCCTTGTGCGTGGCCAGGAACCACAGGTGCCCGTAGGGATCTTTCAAGGTCCCTGAACGGTCGCCGTAAAACTGATCCTTGACCTCCGATACAACGGTTGCGCCGGCATCGATCGCCTGTTTGTAGGACTTGTCGACATCCGTCACGTACAAATGCAGACCCACCGACGGCGAATTGTCCGGGTTGCTCAGCGGCCCTTGATCGCACGGTGTGCCCAGCATGATCGGGCAATCGCCGATGCGCAGTTCGGCGTGGCCGACACCGCCATCGGGCATGTTCAGGCGCATGACTTCAATGGCGCCGAAGGCTTTTTTGTAGAAAGCGATGGCTTCGGCGGCTTTGTTGATGCCCAGGTAGGGGGTGATGCTGTGATACCCCTCTGGAATGGGTTTGACGCTCATGATGGATCTCCCTGTTCTTGTAGTGTGAATGGAAAGTGCCTGTGCCGTTGTACGACCGAATAAATATAGGCCAGCCTCTTTCGCCTCACCGATTGCCCGACGAGCAGCAGCGCCATACAAGTGTCATCAAGTCGGGTCCAGCCAATGCGCCCCCGGCCCGCGTTCTCCCAGCGCATCGACAATGATCGCCATTTCTTGATAGCCACTATTGAAAGCGTTGATTTCTGCTGCCCGAGAGGCGCGGGTAGCCTGTGTTCATTGCCTCGAACCCAGTCGCCAGGACGCCAGAAATGAAACCGATGATCGCTACGATGCTGATGCTCGCCGTCTCCGTACTCGCCGGATGTGCCAGCCATGTCTCCCCCGAGCTTCGCCCTTACACGGCTGAAGAAAGCAAGGAACTGGCACTGGAGGCGCTGAACCGCCGCGGTTTGTCCTTTGACGAATACCACGCGAAAAAAGCCGAACTGCTCGGCCAGCCGCAAAAGTCGTTCAACTTCGACAACCAGGGTGAAATGAACGCAGGGCGATCTGTACAGCTCCACGGTCGTCCAAGCTGAGGCGAAACTGTACTGCTCCAAGTTTCGCGTAACTGTCCATGGGTTTTGTCCAGGGTGTGCGATAGGGTCAACACCTGAACGCCCCTGACGGACTGCCACCCATGACGCTCTCTCTCGACCTGCTGCTGGGCTTCGCCCTGTTTGCCCTCGTCACCTCGATCACACCCGGCCCGAACAACACCATGTTGCTGGCATCCGGGGTGAACTTCGGCTTCAACCGCACGATTCCGCACATGCTCGGCATCACTTGTGGCTTCTTTGTACTCGTGGTGGCGGTCGGTTTTGGCCTTGGCGCGGTGTTCCAGACTTACCCTTTGCTCTACACCGTGCTGCGTTATGCGGGGGCGGCGTATTTGCTGTATCTGGCGTGGAAAATCGCCCATTCCGGGCCCATGTCGGAGAGTCAGCAGGGCGAGGCGAAACCGATCAGCTATTTGGGCGCCGCCGCGTTCCAGTGGGTCAATCCCAAGGCCTGGATCATGGCCATTGGCGCCATCAGCACCTACACACCGATGCAGGGTTACTTCACGAATGTGATCGTGATCGCGGCTGTCTTTGCGATCATCAACCTGCCGAGTGTCGGTGTCTGGGCCGCTTGCGGCACGCTGTTGCGCAACGTTCTGAAGGATCGTCGCTGGCTGCGCCTGTTCAATTGGGGCATGGCCGCGCTGCTCGTGGGTTCGCTGTATCCGCTGTTGCTCGAAAGCTTTAGCTGACGCATTGCTTCAACCGCTTGCCCGATGCCTGTTAAGCTGACTTTTCAGGAGCGTTCCTACGCACTTTTAAATGAAGTAATTCTTCTTTAACGGCATCCGATCAGGTATTGGTAGCGTTCTGAAAACAGCGCGCAGCTCACAAGGCTGCGCTTTGCCGTTGTGCGCCAGGCATGGCGCGTTGCGCATAAGCGCAACCAGTTTGGCTGTGGTGGCCACGCTGGTGACTTGGAGGTGAAAGTCCTCTACACACCCGGCAAGGGGAAGTGTTAGCCAGAGGCAAGGGTGTCGCGGGTGAC
>NZ_JBFTOU010000030.1:0-87444 GCF_056398125.1 Pseudomonas sp. 05L36
TTGGGCGTTGTATATTTTCATCTTATCGCCTGCTGCGTGGCAATCGGGCTGGTTTTGACCAGTGACATTGCAATGGTCAAGCAACTCCTGAAGGGCGATGCATCAGGTCACCATGATGACGCGCACATGGACAGTCTTCAAAAAACCGTATCGCTTGCACTTGTYGCGCTCTGGATTACAGGCATTGGTATTGTCGGGATCGATTATGCCGGCAAGGGGATGGAGTATTTCCTCAATCCAAAAWTRCAAGCCAAAATCGGCATCGTTGTRCTGTTGACCGTTAACGGCTTCGTGTTGCATCGCGCTGTATTGCCGGCGCTGAAAAAAGCCGGTTCGTTACTGARACTCTCCTTCAGCCTGCGCATGCTGGCGCTGTTCTCGGGGGCGTTCTCTGGCGTGTCGTGGTTCTATGCCGCCATGYTGGGYGTTGGTCGTCCGCTGGCCTGGAAGTACTCGCTGGTGGAGTTGCTGGCAGCCTATCCGGTGCTCATCGTCGCTGGGTTCGGGATGATGGTAYTGCTCACTGCCTGGGCCAAAAACAGAGACACCGAAGCGCACATGGAGCAAGGCACCAGGACTCCAGGAAACGCCGCCCTGGCTGGCTGGTAATTCCAGGTTGAACAAGGACGTTCAGCGCTAGCCAATGAATCCCGCTTTAACTGTTAATAAAGTCTCACTTGAGGATATCCAAATGAAATCCATGAAAGTTCTCTTCGTAGTCGCCACTCTGACCGCTTCTTCTCTGGCGATGGCCACAGGTGGCGGTGATCGGACCTTCGCACGCATGGAGTCGGCCCGGACAGTCTCGATGAAAGCCTTCCAGGTTGCCCAGAAACAGAAGGCTGAAGCCGCTGTAGCTGAAAGCAAAGCCAAGGCAGCCGACCGCACCAACAGCTGATCTGTGGTGCGGCCTCAAGCCTCGAATGCAGCACCCAAGCCAGCTGACCTTCACGACAGGGTCATAACGGCAAGGCAAGCCTTGCAGCTTGAAGAATGCCCGTATCGTGAGATACGGGCATTTTTTATGGGGCCAGTATTTTTCGCTCTTGACGCGTGACCGCCCGGGCTTTCCTGAAGAAAATACCGTAGACAATCGACAGCACCAGCAGAAACGGCACACCGAACACCAGGGTCATCTTGAAGGCTTCAGTGAAGTAGGTGGTGATCATCACCGCCCCCATCAGCACCAGCCCCAGCAATGTGCTGTAGGGAAACAGACGCATGCGGAACGACAGTTTGCGGTTGCCATTGCGTTCGTGAAAACGACGGAAACAGAAGTGCGTGAGGAAGATCATGAACCAGGTAAAGATCGCGCCGAACATCGAGATCGCCATCATCAGGGTGAACGAACTTTCCGGGTACAGGATGTTGAGCAACGTCGCCAGGGCGATACCTGAACTGGAGAGCAACAGCGCGTTCAACGGGATCCCGGTCTTGCTCAATACACCCATGGATTTTGGCGCGTAGCCGGCACGGGACAGGCTGAACATCATGCGCGTGGTGATGTACAGCTGACTGTTCATCGCCGACAACGCCGCAATCAGGATCACGAAATTCATCACGCCGGTGGCGCCGGGAATGCCGATGGCTTGCATCACCGTGACGAACGGACTCTGGGCATGGCCAGCCTGGACCCAAGGAACGATTGCCAGCATCAATGCCAGGGTCAGCAGGTAGAACACCACCAGGCGCACGATAGTCCCGCGAAAAGCTTTCTTCACCGCTTGTTCCGGGTCTTTTGCCTCTCCGGCAGCCACCGCGATCATCTCCACGCTCAGGTAGCTGAAGATCGACACGATCACCGCGATCCACATCCCTTGCAGTCCATTGGGGAAGAAGCCGCCGTGAGCGGTGTAATTGTGCACGCCGTAGTCCGGATTGCCGGAACCGAACACCACATACACCGCCAGGATGATGAAGCCGACAATCGCGCCGATCTTGATGGTCGAGAACCAGTATTCGAAAGTGCCGAAGGTCTTCACGCTGATGGCATTGAGCACGATCAGCACGCTGGAGAACGAGACGATCCATATCCACTCCGGCACGTTGGCAAACCAGTACTTCATGTACATCGCCACCGCCGTCACTTCCGTGCCCACCGCGAGCACAATCGCCGCCCAATAGGCATAGCGCACCAGGAACCCGGCCAGCGGGCTGACATAAAATTCGGCATAGGCACCGAACGAACCCGAGGTCGAATGGGCCACGGTCATTTCCGCCAGGCAGCCCATCAGCAGTAGCGTGATAATGGCGCCAATCCCATAGCTGAGCAACACGCTCGGCCCGGCATAACCGATGGCATAGGCGCTGCCCATGAACAGCCCGGTGCCGATTGCACCGCCAATGGCGATCATGCTCATCTGCCCCGACGTCAGCTGACGCCGCAGGCCGTGTTCACGGTTGGATATCGTTTCGAAACCGGAGTTATCGGTCATTTTTATGTCCTCTGGATTTTGTCTTTCTTGAAGAGCACGTCGTGGGTTTAACGGTGGGGATCAGCCACGCACAGCAGGACACGGATCAGAAAACACTCAGTGGATACTCGATGATCACCCGGACTTCGTTGTTGTCCGTGGTGTCGGCACGGGCGACCTGCGCGGTGGAACGCACACTGGCCTGACGCACGCGTATTGAAAGATCCCTGGCCTTGCCCGACTGCACGACATAGCGTGCCTCGAGGTCGCGCTCCCAGCGCTTGCCGTCATCGCCGTAACGTCCATAGGCACCATTGGGTCCGCCGTCGTAATGGCTGTCATCGATATGGTCACCACTGACGTAACGCGACATGAAGCTCAGGCCCGGCACGCCGAAAGGTGCCATGTCCAGGTCATAACGCAGTTGCCAGGAGCGTTCGTTGGGGGCGTTGAAGTCGAGGACCTGAATCGAGTTGGCGAGGAAAATCGAAGTGCCCGGTTGCTGATCGAACCCCAGGTAATCGAACGGCTCGTCGCCATCGACCCGCTGGTACGCCAGGGTCAACCGATGGGCACCGAATTTGTACGCGGAGGACAGCGACCAGGTGGTGTTGTCGATCTTGCCGGCCAGGCTCTGGCCGCTGTCGTTGGTGCGATAGAGATTGAAATCCAGGTTCAGCGACTGGCCTTCGCCAAGGGCAAAGGTGTAGTTGGTATTGGCGTAGTACTGGCGCCAGATGTCGGTGAACTGCGAACCGTACAGGCTGACACTCAGTTGATCGCTCAGGGCATAACTGCCGCCCAGATAATCGACGCTGCGGGTTTCCACGCCGGCGTACAGCGCTTTGAGCGCGCCATTGGCATTGGTCGAATTACTGTCGTTGCCAGCGGTGAAGTGACCGATGTCCAGTTGCAATGCCTTGAGTTCATTGCTGGTCAACTGAAAGCCGGTGGCAACACTGGTGAACAGTCGCGCATTGCCGGTGCCGAACACCGGGTTGAGCGGGGTCAGGTTGCCGTACTTGAGTTCGGTCTGCGAAATCCGTGCCTTCACCGCACCGCCCGCTTCGCAATACTCATCCTCAGGGCGGCCATCGGAATCGACCGGCAACAACCCCGTACCCGTGCGTCCCTTGCCACTGTCGAGCTTGAGGCCCAACTGCGCATAGGCATCGACCCCGAACCCCACCGTTCCCTGGGTGTAGCCGGAGCGGTAATCGAGCATGATCCCGTGGGCCCACTCGTCCCGATAGTTCTGACCGCCCGGGTTGTTGAGGTTATTGCGGTAGAAATAGAAGTTACGGTTGGTCAGGGTCAGGCTGCTGTCTTCGACAAATCCGTTGTCGGTTGCGGCACAGGCCATTTGGCCCAGGCAAATGGAGATGGCGAGCGGCAAGGCAGGCCAGAGGGACAGTTTCATTCTGCGTGCTCCTTATTATTGTGATTGCAGAACTGATGATTGGGCGAGAGAAACCCCGCCGCGGGGAAATTCCCGCAGCAGGAAACGGACGCCGCAGGGTTCAGGTCACGCTGTGACGAACCTGGAATTGCGCTTGCGACCAGGTGTTCTGGTCGAGGATCTCGCCGAGAATCTGTACCGCATCCCAGACTTCGGTGAAGGTCGTGTACAGCGGGGTGAAACCGAAACGCATGATGCGTGGCTCGCGGTAATCACCAATCACGCCACGCTCGATCAGGGCCTGGATCACCGCATAACCTTCGGGGTGTTCGAAGCTGACATGGCTGCCACGCCGGGCGTGCTCACGCGGCGTGATCAACTTCAGTTCATGAGCCGCGCAACGCTGCTCGACCAATTCGATGAACAAGTCGGTCAGGGCCAGGGATTTGCGGCGCAGGCTGGCCATGTCGGTCTGGGCGAACACGTCCAGGCCGCACTCGACCATCGCCAAAGAGGTAATCGGCTGGGTGCCGCACAGGTAGCGCGCGATGCCGCTGCTCGGCTCGTAATGCGACTCCATGGCGAACTGCCGCGAGTGGCCGAACCAGCCGGACAGTGGCTGCGGCACCAGATCGCACAACTGTGGCGAAACCCAGACAAAGGCCTGCGAGCCCGGCCCGCCATTGAGGTACTTGTAGGTGCAGCCGATGGCGTAATCGGCACCCGCCCGATGCAGGTCGACCGGTACCGCGCCCGCGGAATGGGCCAGGTCCCAGATCGCCAGCGCGCCACATTCGTGAGTCAGCGCGGTCAGGGCCTGCATATCGTGCATGTAGCCGGTCTTGTAATTGACGTGGGTGAGCATGACCACTGCCGTGTCCTGGTCAATCGCTTGCGGCAGCTCTTCAGGACTGTCCACCAGGCGCAGGGTGTAACCCTGTTGCAGCATTTGCGCGAGGCCTTCGGCGATGTACAGGTCGGTGGGGAAATTGCTCGATTCGCTAACAATCACTCGCCGCTGCGGCGACCTGGTGGCCTGTACGCGCAAAGCGGCGCTCAGCACTTTGAACAGGTTGATCGAAGTGGTATCGGTCACCACGACTTCACCCTCCCCCGCACCGATCAAGCCCGCCAGGCGGTTGCCCAGACGCTCGGACAGCTCGCGCCAGCCTGCGCTGTTCCAGCTGCGGATCAAGCCATTGCCCCACTCCTCGGCGACCACCGCTTGCGCCCGCGCCAATGCAGCGACCGGCCGCGCGCCCAGGGAATTGCCATCGAGATAAATAACGCCCTCGGGGAGCGCAAACTGCTGGCGCAGGGGTGCCAGCGCGTCCTGGGCATCAAGTGCCAGGCAACTGTTTCTTGTCGTCATCGGGTGTCCTGTTTTTTGTTATGCGACGCCATCCGGGCAGGTTGCATCAGCCGGTTCAGGCGCCCTGATTCAAGGCGCTTCACTTGCCTTTCGGTGGAGAGATAATGAACGAACCTTTGAAGAATTTTCGTGCAAAGTAACCGGTCATGTAGTAGTTATTTCGCAGAATATTCGAATCAAACCCCAATAAACGCGGATTTATTCAAACCATGAATCTTGACTCGACAGACCTGCGAATCCTGCATCAATTGCAACAGGATGGCCGCATCAGCAATCAGGAATTGGCGGAGAAAGTCGCCTTGTCACCGTCGGCTTGCCTGCGTCGTTTGCGCCTGCTGGAAAGCGAAGGAATCATCACCGGCTATCGCGCGGTGCTGAACGCCGAACGGCTGGGCATTGAACTGGAAGCCATCGTTCATGTGTCGCTGCGACAGGACGTCGAGGACTGGCACGAGACCTTCATCAAGAAGGTTCAGGAGTGGCCGGAAGTGGTCACCGCCTATGTGGTTACCGGGGCGAGCAACTATGTGTTGCGGGTTCAGGCCCGCAACCTCAAACACTTCTCGGATTTCATCGTCAATCACCTCAACCGTACCGCCGGCGTCACCGATATACGTTCGGAAATCGTCCTGCAGAAAATCAAGGAGCGCGAGCAATTGCTCGATCTGGTAGTACGCAAGTAAGGCCGGGGCGCCCTTCAGAGCCCGTGCTGGCGCCGGGCTTCGTTGCGCTGCAAGGTCATGCTCGGGGTTTCGTCGAACAGCTTGCGGTACTCGGTGGAAAACCGCCCCAGGTGCATGAACCCCCAGCCCATGGCGATCCCGGAAATATTGCGTGCCGAACCGTGTTCAAGAATCTCCTGGCGCACGGCGTTCAAGCGGTATTTTTTCAGGTAGACCATCGGCGACACGGCGAAGTACTTCTTGAACGCATCGAACAACTTGAAGCGCGAAACACCGGCTGCGGCCTCGATGTCCTCCAGGTGCAACGCTTCGCGGGCGTTGTCGTGGATGAACTGTCGAGCCCTGATCAGGTAGTGCGGCAACTTCACGCCCAGCACATCCCGCAGCTCCTGCGAATAGTTGTTGGGCTGGGCGAGGATCAAGCCTTTGATCAGCGAGCTTTCAATGTCCCGGGTGAAAGCCACCTGTTCGAAGAGTTCGCTGCTGCGCTCCAGTTCGTCGATGAAGTAACGCGCCATGCGCCACCACGATGCCGATGCGCCATCGATTGCATCCATGACCGGCTCAAAGCGCAGCGGTGCGTCCAGAGGACGTTGCAACATGCCCTCCAGCGCTTCGCTCATCGCCACTCGGGTAATCACCACCTGAACCTTGCGACAGTCACCGGAGATCGCCAGCAGCTGGTTTTCATTGGGCGACACGATGACCCCTTGATCGCGGTCGGACCTGAGCACGCTGCCATCCTTGCTCAGCTCCTGTTGGCCCACCAACGGCAGGCTCAGGCTGTAGCTGCTGAAGTGCTCGGCGTCTTCGATATCAATGGTGACATCGGTACCGTATTCGATAGTGCCCAGGGTGGTGGCCATCGATTTGAACATGTTGGCGTTGTGATGAAAGCGGATCCGTTCGGGGGTCGCGCTCACCAGTCGATGGGGTCCGCAGATACCGGACATCCAGTTTCTGGCGGCCTCGAGGTCATCGCTGTCGACACGAATGTCGCGAAACTGCGGATCCACTTTGCTGCTCATCACGGTGCACTCACAGGCAATTTTTTCGGCGCGCTCTGACGGCGCGTACCAGGCTGGAAAGGAGCAACTTCCACGCCATAAAACGCCGGCGGCCACTCAACGGATAGTGATCGGCAACTAAACGGATAAGGCATGGCTGGCGAAGCCGGAAAAACCCTCGATCCGCACTCGACGTAGTGCAAAACAGTATCCGATTGCCGCAATCAGGTGCAGCCGTTTATCACTTGGTGCGGAATTTGTGTCATCGCTGCCCAACCGACTGTTACCCGCCCCCCAATTTTACGGACTGCCTTCGCCAACTTATCGGATAGACCGCCACCCGCCCCGCTCCTCTAATGAGCGCACCGATTAGCCCAATAAAAAAGGTGCACACCATGAGTGGCGAAAAAAACGTCGAGCAGTGGAAAACGTTTATCGAAAGCTGCCTGGATTTCCGCCCGGCAGAAGGTGTATTCCGCATCGCCCGGGACATCTTCACCGAGCCGCAGTTGTTCGATCTGGAGATGGAACTGATCTTCGAAAAGAACTGGATCTACGCCTGCCACGAAAGCGAGCTGGCCAACAACCACGACTTCGTGACTATGCGCGCCGGCCGCCAGCCAATGATCATCACTCGCGACGGTGACGGTCAGCTCAATGCGCTGATCAATGCCTGCCAGCATCGCGGTACGACGCTGACCCGCGTCGGCAAGGGCAATCAGTCGACCTTCACCTGCCCGTTCCATGCCTGGTGCTACAAAAGCGATGGCCGCCTGGTCAAGGTCAAGGCACCGGGCGAGTATCCGGAAGGCTTCGACAAAGCCACACGCGGCCTGAAAAAGGCGCGTATCCAGAGCTACAAGGGTTTCGTTTTCATCAGCCTCGACGTCACCGCGGACAACAGCCTGGAAGACTTCCTCGGCGATGCCAAAGTGTTCTTCGACATGATGGTCGCCCAGTCGCCGACCGGTGAGCTGGAGGTACTGCCCGGCAAGTCGGCCTACACCTACGACGGCAACTGGAAACTGCAGAACGAAAACGGCCTCGATGGGTATCACGTCAGCACGGTCCACTACAACTACGTGGCCACGGTGCAGCACCGCCAGCAGGTCAACAGCGAGAACGGCACCGCCGCCAGCGGCACCCTCGACTACAGCAAGCTCGGCGCCGGTGATGCCAATACCGATGACGGCTGGTTCGCCTTCAACAATGGCCACAGCCTGCTGTTCAGCGACATGCCCAACCCGTCGGTGCGCTCCGGCTACGCGACGATCATGCCGCGCCTGATCGAAGAACACGGCCAGCAAAAGGCCGAGTGGATGATGCATCGCCTGCGTAACCTGAATATCTATCCGAGCCTGTTTTTCCTCGATCAGATCAGCTCGCAATTGCGCATCATCCGCCCGGTGGCATGGAACAAGACCGAAATCGTCAGCCAATGCATCGGCGTCAAGGGCGAGTCCGATGCCGATCGCGAAAACCGCATTCGCCAGTTCGAGGACTTCTTCAACGTCTCGGGCCTGGGCACACCGGATGACCTGGTGGAGTTCCGTGAAGCCCAGCGTGGTTTCCAGGCGCGCCTGGAGCGCTGGAGCGATATTTCCCGCGGCAGTCACCGCTGGGCCACTGGCGCCACGCCCAACAGCGAGGCGATCGGCATTGCCCCGGCCATGACCGGCACCGAATTCACCCACGAAGGGCTTTACGTCAACCAGCACCGCAACTGGCAGCAATTCCTGCTCGATGGCCTGGACGCGAAATCCCTGAAACTCCGTGAGGTGCAATGATGAATGCGCAATTGCAGTACCAGATCGAACAGTTTTTCTATCGCAAATCCGAACTGTGCGACGCTCAGGACTGGGATGCCTACATCCAGCTGTTCGCCGAGCACAGCGAGTTCCACGTGCCGCAATGGGACTCCGAACACGTCTACACCCGCGACCCCAAACGCGAAATGTCGCTGATCTATTACCCCAATCGTTCAGGCCTGGAAGACCGCGTGTTCCGCCTGCGCACCGGCAAGTCCGCGTCCTCGACGCCAATGCCGCGCACCTTGCATCAGATCAACAACGTGCGGATCGGCGAGCTTGCAAACGGCGAGCTGGAGGTGCGGCTGAACTGGCACACGTTGTACTACCGCCTGGCGACATCCGAGCAGTTTTTCGGCCGCGCGACCTATCACCTCACGCCACACGCCGATAGCTGGCTGATCACTCGCAAGCATGTGCTGCTGCTCAACGACACCATCAACTCGGTACTCGATTTCTACCACATCTGAATCCAAGGAGACCGGGGCATGAACCATAAGGTCGCGTTCAGCTTTGCCGACGGCAAAACGCTGTTCTTTCCCGTACAACCCAACGAAATCCTGCTCGACGCCGCCCTGCGCAATGGCATCAACATTCCCCTGGATTGCCGCGAAGGCGTCTGCGGAACCTGCCAGGGGCGTTGCGAGTCGGGCGATTACAGCCAGGACTATGTGGATGAGGAAGCCCTCTCCAGCCAGGACCTGCAACAACGCAAAATGCTTACCTGCCAGACACGGGTCAAATCCGACGCGGCGTTCTATTTCGACTTCGCCTCCAGCCTGTGCAATGCCGCCGGCCCCGACCGACTCACGGCAACGGTCAGCGACGTCAAACAAGTCTCGGCCAGTACCGCGATCCTGCATCTGGATCTGGGTCAGGTCGGGCAATCACTGGATTTCCTGCCGGGACAATACGCCCGGTTGCGGATCCCGGGCACCGAGAACAAGCGCTCTTATTCGTTCGCCAATCGGCCGAGCGCCAGCAATCAGCCGCAGTTTCTGATTCGCCTGCTTCCCGACGGGGTAATGAGCAACTACATCCGCGAACGCTGTCAGGTGGGCGACCAAATCGTTCTGGAGGCACCGCTGGGGGCTTTTTATCTGCGACACGTCGCCAGGCCGCTGATCCTGGTGGCCGGTGGCACCGGTCTTTCTGCATTGCTGGGCATGCTCGACGAGCTCGCCGAACGCGGCTGCGAGCAACCCGTGCATTTGTACTACGGTGTGCGCGATGCAACCGACCTGTGCGAGCAGGCGCGCATCCACGCGTATGCGCAACGCATCCCGGGGTTGCGCTACACCGAGGTGGTCAGCGAGCCGTCACCGCACTGGACCGGCAAGCGCGGCTACATTGCCGAGCACTTCGACGCCGCTGAACTGCGCGATGGCGAGGTTGATATGTACGTCTGCGGGCCACCGCCGATGGTTGAGTCGATCAAAACCTGGTTACAGGCCCAGGCACTGGACAGCGTGCACCTGTACTACGAAAAATTCACCGAGAGTAATGCCTGACATCGCTCACCCGAATGGGGCGCCGGAACCGAGCGCCGGAACCGGGAGCCAGGTTGGTGCCCGGCTCCGGCGTCCACTTCGGATCTGTTGAATGGGTTACCCGCGTTGCGACGTACTCAGCGGCCGCAGAATCGCCCTGACCGGACTGGCGTCCAGATGAGCAAAGCGCAGCGGCAAGGCGATCAATTCATAATCGCCTTCCGGGACATCGTCCAGCACGATGCCTTCAAGAATCGCCATGTGATGGCGGGCCACGGCACCGTGTGAATCCATGGTCCTGGATTGCTGGGGGTCCAGTGACGGCGTATCGATGCCAATCAACCGCACACCCAGGCTCGCCAGCAAGTCGATGGTTTCCCTGGCAACGGCCGTGAACCCTGAATCCCAGGCTGTCAGCGGCGCTTGTCGATAGGTGCGCAGCAGCACGCGCTCGGGCACGTCGTGCAAACGTCCTTGCAATTGCCCGGGCTGCACCAGTTCGCCGCTGTCCAGACAATGCAAAACGCGGCAAGGCCCGATATAGACGTCCAACGCCACATCGCCAATCGGCGCACCATCAGCGCTGTAATGCAGCGGTGCATCGACGTGGGCGCCGGTATGCGGCGACAGGGTGATGCGTCCGACATTCACCGGACACTCGGGACCGTAGGTCCAGACGCGTTCCTCCTGGAACGGCGTGTCACCCGGCCAGGTCGGCGTTTCGGTACTCAAGGGTGGACTGATGTCCCACAACGTTGTTTTTTTTGTCATCGCAATGCTCACCGGATTTACCGAGTGAAATGATACGAGCGACAGCGGTGAAGATTCGTGCAAAAACCTTGGGTAACCGTGTGGGCTTTCGCACAAACCGCCGTGGATGAGCGGGATTGCGGCAGGAAATTTCAACGCGTGTCGCTTTCACAAAGTTCGGTGCAGGGCTCTCTCAAACGCCATACCCGCCCTTCTTGTGGCGAACGACGATATGGATCAGCTCTCAGCGCAAATGCTGGAGTCCTGACTGGACTCAGCAGCCAGTTTCAATCGGTCCGCTTTACTGATGTATTTTGACTTGCTTTTCGGTGCCAATTTGGCACTGGCTTTTTTGGCGTTAGCCTTTAACAACTGGTTTATTTTTTTACGACGGTTCATGTTTTCCTACTCCTTTTGCAAGTGCTTGAATGATATCAGCTTAAAGTGCCTGGCCAGTTCCCTGTTCAGGTCCAGGCTGCGTGAAAACGCATGCACCGTTTTAAAGTCTGCGTTACTACATGAAATCTGTCAGCGTTTGGTCAGGCAGCCGAGCAATCGCGATCTGGGCAGCTTCAACAAGACTGAACTAGTTTTACCTGCAGGCTTCGAGTGCCTGGAGTTCTTCCTGCACCGGCATCGCAGTGAGTGGTGCGTAAGCCCATTTGTACGCGTAATGCTGTTCAGTTGAGGAAACTGTAGGAGCGAGCTTGCTCGCGATGGACTCAAGAGCGCCGCGTATAGCCAGTAAATACGCGTTATCGTTAACGACCATCGCGAGCAAGCTCGCTCCTACAGAGGACCACAATAGCGATCCACTGCCTGCCGGCAAGGAGTTGTGATGCGCGCCACAGCCTTTTCAATCGGTGGACCTGCCCCTTGGTTCCATTGCCGCACTCAACAAAGAGAGCGCTTTTGTTTCGACACTATTGCCGGTCGGTATGTCGTGCTTTGTTTTTTTGGTTCCGCGGCTGATCCCGCATCAATTAAAATTCTGGAGGGTGTTCGGGCCCATCGCCAGCGGTTCAATGACGATCACGTCTGCTTCTTTGGTGTTTCCGTAGATCCCGAGGATGAAAAGCTGAAGCGGGTAGAAAGTGCGATACCTGGCATGCGCTTCATCTGGGACTTCGATCGGTCAGTCAGTCAGCTCTACGGTACATTGCAGCCAGACGGCAGCATCAGGCAAATGACCTGCGTGCTGGATCCTGCGCTGCGTTTCCTGGCCATCATCCCGATAGAGGCACCGGTTGATAACCATATACCCTCGTTAATGCGCTTTCTGGATAGATTACCCGCACTGGCTGCGCCACATGCCGCCACACCACACGCCCCTGTCCTGGTGATTCCCCGTATATTTGAGCCCAAGCTGTGTAAAGCACTAATACGTTATTACGACGAACGTGGCGGAGAGGAATCCGGGTTTATGATGGAGCAGTCGGGTAAAACCGTCTACATCACCGACCATGGCCACAAGCAACGTCGTGACTGCGTTATTGAAGACAAGGCTCTATCCAAAGCATGCTCGCTGCGTATAGCCGACCGTTTGCTTCCAGAGCTACACAAAGCGTTCCAGTTCAATGCCACTCGAATGGAGCGCTATCTGGTGGCCTGCTACAACAGCGATGAAGGCGGGCATTTCCGGCCCCATAGGGATAACACCACGAAGGGTACAGCGCATCGCCGTTTTGCCGTTTCCCTGTTTCTTAATTCCGGAGAGTACGAAGGCGGTTTTCTGCATTTTCCAGAGTTTGGAAAAGCGCTTTACAGCGCTCCAACAGGAGGGGCTGTGGTGTTTTCGTGTTCACTTTTGCACGAAGCCACGCCTGTAACCCAAGGTCGCCGCTATATGTTTCTCCCGTTTCTATACGATGATGCCGCTCGCGTCATTCGAGAAGAGAATCTCCCATTTATTGGAAGCTGACTCGTGTGCAACACAACTCAGCTGTCATTACAGACGGCCTTGAATGCCAGCTCGTTGTCAGTGCAGTCGGTACATCGAGGGCGACCCGAGTATCGATCCGGAATTTGAGCGAAACCGGGGCGATGCATCAGGCAGAAATCGGCCATCAAGCGCCTTTCAAATCTCTCCACCTGAGGAGTGCATCAGGGTAACGGGTGCCCGCAAGTGCTAAGCACTTAGCTGCTTGATCCAGTCCAGGCTCGCAACGGTAGAGCCGCAAGGACGGTATTCACACCCGATCCATCCTGGGTAGCCACGCTGCTCCAGCGCTGCGAACAAGGCAGCAAAGTCGATGCTCCCCGTTCCCGGTTCGTGACGACCCGGACAGTCAGCAATTTGCACATGGACGGTTCGGTCATAAAATCGAGCCAGAACATCTGCTGCGTCTGCGGTCAAAAGCTGGGCATGGTAAAGATCGAGAATCAGCCCGACACTCGGGAAGGTCTCCAGCACCTGTTGCGCTCTGCTGAAGTCAGACATGTAATAGCCCGGCATCTCCTTCGAACTGATCACTTCGATAAGGGGCCGCAACCCCTGATCTTCGAAGTACTTGACTGCATACGCAAGGTTGCTCCCGAAGATAAGCGCAGCCTCATCCTGCGTCGTAACTCCAGACATGATGTGGACATCCGAACAAGCCAGCACCTTTGCATAACGGGCGGCCTGGACCAGGCCAGCGCGAAACTCTTCTTCCTTGCCTTGCAGGGCTGCAATGCCTTTGGTGACGCCCGCCGGTGCGGCGAACTGAATCAGAGGAAGAGCGTATTGAGCCAAGTGGTCGGCCAGGAGACTGGCGTCGAATTCATAGGGCGACGGAAACTCCACCGCCCGAAATCCAGCGGCGGCGGCGGCTTCGATGCGTTGCAGAAAAGGCAATTCATTGAATTGAAAACCGAGATGAGCATTGAACTTGAGCATTGGGTAAACATCCATCCTGGGAAGAAACGAAAAGCCTGGAACATCCTTTGTGGCTCCGACACTACACTATCGTAAGTGGTCCATACAGACAGACCAGAGCTAGCCAGTGCCTACCCTGCGTCGCTCATCATCGAAAACCGGGCGAAACAAATCAGATCGCAGATCTTCGACTGACTGGCTACCGCATTACATCGTGCGTCCACCAGCGGCCACTGGAAAACAGGGGCTTATCGCAATGCATTCCCACGAGAAATAGAAAACCGCGCAGCTTGTTGTCGATTTCACAGCGTCCGGTTCGACTATCTATCAGGGAATGGTCCCAAGGGATCGCAGATTTCCCTGCCTGAACTTTTTCATCCGGATGAATCAGGAGAAGAACATGCGCACACTCACCGTTGCCGCGTTCGTGAGTCTGGACGGCGTCATGCAAGCGCCCGGCGGGCCTGAAGAGGACACCAGTGGTGGATTCCGCTTCGGTGGCTGGATCGTCCCCTACGCCGACAAAACCACCGGTCAGGCCGTACAGGACCTGTTCTCCCAGCCGTTCGAGTTGCTGCTGGGACGTCGTACCTACGACATCTTCGCCGCCTATTGGCCACACATTCAGGCCGACTCCACCCACCACACCATTGCTGATCTATTCAACGGCGTACCCAAGCACGTGGCCACCCATAGCGCCGATTCGCTGGCCTGGCAGAACAGTCATGCGCTGCAGGGCAACCTGGTCGACGCGATCAGCGCGCTCAAGCGCCAGGACGGTCCTCAGCTACTGACCCAAGGCAGCGGCGAACTGGTGCGCCAACTGCTTGCCGCCGGCCTGGTGGACGAGTTGCGGCTGATGATTCATCCCATCCTGCTGGGGCGCGGCAAGCATTTGTTCGACGACAATGCACAAGCGTCGGCCTTCACCTTGCTGAACTCGATCAGCTCGCCCGGGGGCGTGCTGATCGCCCGTTACGTCCGCAGTGGCGAGGTGCGCACTGGCACATTCGAGGGCGTCAGGCAGCGATAGCCTGCGCCCCTGGCAAGCGGCTCAAAACCCTGTGCCCGCCTCGACACCAACGGCCCAGGTGAAATTAAGCCTGGGCTAAGGTTGCCTCTGTTAGTCTTCGACGCTTTTAAGTCGTCGAGCATTTCGAAGATGGATAGTGTCGATACAAACGCCAAGCCACCGTTCAGCATCGTTCTGGTTAATTACAAAACCCTTGATTTGACCAGGATCTGCCTTGACCTGTTGCGCGAGCCTGTACGCAAAGCCGCAATCCCGGTCTGGGTGGTGGATAACGGTTCGGCGGACGCCAGCGTCGAGTATTTGCGCTCACTCGACTGGATCAATCTGGTCGAACGGGATGCCCCGACCAAAGAGCCGGGCCACATCGCCCATGGCAAGGCGCTGGACATGGCACTGACCAGGGTTGATACCGACTATCTGTTCCTGATGCACACCGACACGTTTGTCTTCGATGCAAACGTCTTCGCGATGATGATGGACCACTGCACAAAAGATCGAAACGTCGCAGCGGTCGGTTGCACGGAACAACTCAACCGCGGACTGCCAAGGACCGTGTGGCGCTTCACTTCACGCCTGCTCAAGCACCATTACCGGCGCCTCAAGCAATCGCTCGGCCTGCGATCAAAAGAGCCAAAACCCTACAGGGAAACTTACTTGAAAAGCTTTTGCACGCTATGGAATTGCAGGCTGATGAAGCAGCAAGGTCTGCATTTTCAAATCGACGACCGTGTGCCCGGTTATGAGTTGCAAGACCGGGTGATCGGGCTTGGCTACAAGGTCGTGTTTCTGTCGCCCGGCAAAATCTTCAAGTACCTGGACCACGTCCAGGCCGGCACCGTTGCCGCTGCTGGCGGTTATGGCCAGGATCATCGACGGACCAAGATGTACCAGGACATTCTCAAGCGCTTCAGTGCCAACACCTAGATGCCTTGAACAAACCTGCGCCCCCAAAAAAGCCCACTGACCGTTGCCGGTTCAGTGGGCTTTTTTCTCATCAGGCTAACGCTGATTCACTGCTTCATGATGAACGTCGCCAGGCTCTTCAGGTCGTCCGAACTCAACTGCGCGAACGGTGGCATGGGCACATCCCCCCACTTGCCGCTACCGCCGTGCTGAATGCTCGACATTACCCGGGCCAGTGCCTGCGGGTCATTGGCATACTTGACCGCCACATCGCGATAGGCCGGGCCGACGACCTTGTGGTCGACCGCGTGACAGGACAGGCAGGCGTTGTCCTGGAGCAAGATCGAGGCGACTTTCGCTACCGACACCGTCGGTGGCTGATCCGTCGGCGGGTTCGAGGCCGCCTGAACATCGGCATCGCTCGCCTGGGCACTGCCGTAGGTCACTGCCAGATAGGCGCCGATCACCTTCACCTCCTGGTCGCTGATCGGCGCACCGTACACCTGCTGCATCTTGCCTGCTTCAGCAGTCCATTGCGCCAGGCTCATGCCAGGCGGCTGGAAGTTGATGTAATCGGCCGAATGGCAGATCGAACACTTCTGCTGCGCCAATGGGTAGCCCGGCAACGTACTGGGCTTGAGCGCCGCCGTTTCGGGCGGCAAGGTGATCGACAGTGGCGCTGCACCCGCCATGCTGGCCAGACCAACCTGAACCGCGCACAGCACGGTGCTCATGAGTTTCACAAGTTTCATGCAGTCCTCCTCAGGCGACGGTCACGTGGCTGGTTTCGACGACGTGGCGGCGGTAGCCACCGGGGTTCCAGTCCGCCTGCAGCGGCTGAGTCTCGCCCGCACTGTTGCTGGCCCGTACCATCAACTGCGTGGCGCCCTTGCTGGTAAAGGTGATCGGCAGTGTCCACTCACGGAAGGAGAAACGGCCAAGGTCCTGCCCAAGCGCAGCTTCGCGCCAGATTTTTCCGCCGTCGATCGACACCTCCACCTTGTTGACCCCAACGCCACCGTCGAACGCGATGCCCTTGAGCACCACGCTTTTGTTCAGCGGCAATACATCGCCGTGTTTAACGCTGGTGATGAAACTGCGCACCGGCAGCCTGGAAATCGGCCGGGTTTTCGCCGCCGTGGTGCCGGGGGCAATGCAGAAGCAATCGTTATCCGGAACCCGGTACGCCTTGGCCATGAAGAAACCGTCATAGGTATGGTCGATGACCTCGATCTCACTCAGGTGCTTGACCCAATACGTGCCGAAATAGCCCGGCACCACCAGACGAATCGGGTAACCGTTGAGAAATGGCAGGTCGGTGCCATTCATCGACCAGGCAATCATCGGCTCGCCGTCCATGGCATGGCTGATGTCCAGCGCCTTGATGAACTCCGGCGTGCTCGGCAGCACGGGTTTGTCGAGCCCACGGAAAGTCACTTGCGCGGCACCGGCTTTCACACCGGCCTTTTCCAATACCGCCTTGAGCGGCACCCCCACCCACCGCGCATTGCCCATCGAGCCATTGCCCAACTGGGCACCAAACACCCGCGGCATCGAGAAGCCACGGCTGTTACCCGAACATTGATTGACGGCCACCACTTCCACCGGTTCGGCGAGGGCCTTGAGCTCGGCAAGAGATAGCGACAGCGGCGTATCGACCGAACCCTTGATCGTCAGGCGGTAGCTGTCGGGATCGATGCTGGTTGGGAAACTGGCCAGGTGATAACGCACGAAAAAGGCGTCATTGGGCGTGATCGGCCCTTCGTTGAACACCGGGAACGGCGTCTCCAGGTGCGGCGGTCGAGTGGTCACCAGGGTCAACGGGCGTTTTTGCGGGTATTGCACCAACGGTCGTGGGCCAGCGGCAAAGGTCACTTCTTCAGCGTTTTCGTCTGCTGCCTTGGCGAGGTTTGCCAACGGCGAGGCCGCCAAAGCCAAAGTGAATGCATCGCGTAAAACCCGCCGGCGGCTCGGCTGGTTGCTGTCTACGAAACTGAACTTCATTCTGCGCTCTCTCTGATTGTTTTATTGAGATGCAACTGACAGTCCCCCATCAGAGTAGCGAGGCAGGACTTCATGTGCCAATGCGGTTTCGCTTTACGGTTCGAGGTCGGTAAACAAACCAGTATCGTCACGTGCAAGCGGGTTGCTTCACATTAAGCGTCAGTGACTTGGCAATTGATGACAGGGGCTGCCGAAGCGTGCGGCATAGAGAGCAATGCTGTTCAGTTAAGCGAATGTGGTCCTCTGTAGGAGCGAGCTTGCTCCGGGCGGCGTTCCGACGATGAACGTCAACGATGACGCTGCAAACCTGATACCCCGCGGGGTTCTCAGGTTCATCGCGAGCAAGCTCGCTCCTACAGGTATCGGTGTTCCCCGGGATTGCGTGAAAAACCCAAAAAAAGCCCACTGACCGTCGCCGGTTCAGTGGGCTTTTTCACATCAGGCTAAAACCGCCCTCGCCTGCTACTGCGGATCTACCTGATCCAGCACGCGGTTCACCGATAGTTCCGCCAAGGCAATCATCTGTTGAACCCCCAGTGCCAAATTGCATTTAGGGCCGGAGAGGATAAACGCCAGTTCACTGGCCATGACACTGGCCGAGGCAAGGGTTTCACAGGCGTGAACCAGGAGAGTTTCGTTGTTGACGTTGGGGGCGATGGTGAAGATGGGGTTGGGACGGCGGTCGGTCATTTGGGGCTTGCGAGATGAGGACTCGGAATCGGCGTCTATCTGCGCGTCCGTTTCAGGGGGATTCGGAGTTGGTTTTATCATTGTGAAGCTCCTATGAAGTGAGCCTCTCCCCATCCGCTACCACGCAAAATAGGGAGACGACTGTACACGGGGTGGTAGACCGGTCATAGGAACCCGGCAGGCCGAAGCCTCCCATGCACAGCCGCCACAAAGCAGCCAGCACAAAAAAACGCCCTGAGGCGTTCTGGGTCTATGAAGAAACCGGGCTACCACACCCGTTCGCTGAATTGGCAGCGACGGGCCAAGGTTAGCGAGGTGGGTTGTGAAGTGCAAGCCTAGTTAGCAGGTGAAAGACGCACAGCAAGAACGTAAGCCTAGCACCTCAGAGAAATCTTAAATTGATCCGAATTTGTTCTTTAGGCCGTAAATTTAGAACTCCGATCATTAGAATTAGCGATGGATGGATGTTTGTCTACAATCAGTTCAGCGACGTCCGAAAGCCTAGAAAAATCGATAAAAGGAAAGCCAAAATGCCGGATTGCAGGATTGCAGGATCACCTGTATCACCTTGTCAGACTCAAATAGATTTCACGAACGGATTATTCAGGTTGGTAATGGTTCTGTACCTTGGTTTCTTTCTACCTCTGACACCGCGAGACGCATAGAGGCAGGTACAGACACCTTCTATGTTTTGGACTCGAATGGTCAACGTGCAAATGTCGGAGTTGTTAAGCCTACTAACGGAACACCTTACTTGAGAACGTACGCTGATGGAGTGTGGACCGACAACCTACTAAGTCTAATTAGCTGCTGACAATTAACATACGAACAAAAAACCGACACAACAACAAAGATGCATCACCTGTATTACCTGACCAAGAACGGGGCACTTAAGACTTTAACAAATTACAGCAAAATACTCGATAGCTTCGCCAACTTATCCAAAGAGTAATAAGATCCAATTTTTTGAGAAATTTTGGCGAAGAAACCGAAAATCATGTTGAGTGATCGATCCAGAAGCCAGCCACACAACCCTTCTGTAAGGAGTTCGCATTGAATACTAACTCTCGAGCATGTATTGCTTACACAACTGCCTGTTTATCTGGCAATAACGCCTCATCCGTGTACGACTACTCAGAGTCTAGACACATAAATATTAGTGGCACCATCAATCAAACCAACATTAATATTTACGACCACGACAGGAACTGCTACATAACTGGAACCTCAAGCAGTCTATATGATTACGGCAACAGCGCTTACATCCAACTCAACCTTAATGGGACTCAATTCACAGGTTACGACTATCACACCAGCAGTTACTTTAACGGCAACATAAATGGACGTTCCATATCAATTTATGACTACGAAACCGCAACCTACTACAACTACAGCATTTAAACACCCACTATAAAAACAAAACCGAAAACGCGAAACAATATTGATTACCACCCTAAACTCTAAAAAACAGCCCCACCGGTGATACTTCTCGCTGACAATTTTACTGACACCAAACACAAAAAAACCCACTGACCGTCGCCGGTTCAGTGGGCTTTTTTTGATCCGGTCTCTAATTACAGAGCCATATCACTCGCAGCATTAGCCTTCGGAGCCTTCACAGCAGTATCGACAGTCACTGGCTTCACAGCCGGCGCGATCACCGCTGGTGGCGGAGTCAGCTGCAGCACCTTGGCGGTGTAGGCCCACTCTTCTGCAACTTTCTCAGGGCTGTTGTTCAGCTGAGTGCCGTAGCTCGGTACGATCTGGTGCAGCTTGGCCTGCCACTCAGGGGTCGCGACCTTGTCCTTGAACACTTTCTGCAGCACGCTCAGCATGATCGGTGCGGCAGTCGAAGCGCCTGGGGAGGCGCCCAGCAGGCCGGCGATGCTGCCGTCTTGCGAAGCGACGATTTCGGTGCCCAGTTTCAGCACGCCACCGGCGGCTTCATCACGCTTGATGATCTGCACGCGCTGGCCGGCTTGCCACAGGCGCCAGTCTTCAGCCTTGGCGTTCGGGAAGTATTCTTTCAGGGCGTTCATGCGGTCTTCATCCGACAGCATAAGCTGGCCTGCCAGGTATTCCACCAGCGGGTATTCCTTGATGCCGACCTTGGTCATTGGCCACACGTTGTGGGTGGTCGTGGTGGTCAGCAGGTCCAGGTACGAACCTTCTTTCAGGAACTTGGTGCTGAAGGTCGCGAACGGGCCAAACAGGATCACGCGCTTGCCGTCCAGCACGCGGGTGTCCAGGTGTGGAACCGACATCGGCGGTGCGCCCACCGAAGCCTTGCCGTAGGCCTTGGCCAGGTGTTGCTCGGCGATGGTCGGGTTCTCGGTCACGAGGAACGAGCCGCCTACCGGGAAGCCTGCGTATTCACGGGCTTCAGGAATGCCGGACTTCTGCAGCAGGTGCAGGGCACCGCCGCCGGCGCCGATGAACACGAACTTGGCGTCGGTTTCGGTCTTGCTGCCGTCTTTCAGGTTCTTGTAGCTGACGCGCCAGCTGCCGTCTTCGTTCCTGGTGATGTCCTGTACTTCGCTGGACAGCTTCAAGTCGAACTTCGGCGTGGTTTGCAGGTGCGCAACGAACTGACGGGTGATTTCGCCGAAGTTCATGTCGGTGCCGAGCGGGCTCCAGGTGGCCGCGATCTTCTGGTTCGGGTCACGCCCTTCCATCATCAGCGGCACCCACTGCTTGATCACAGCCGGGTCTTCGGAGTACTGCATGCCGGCGAACAGCGGGCTCGCTTGCAGGGCTTCGTAGCGCTTCTTCAGGAACTTGATGTTGTCATCGCCCCACACGAAGCTCATGTGCGGAGTGGAGTTGATGAACGAACGCGGGTTCTTCAGCACGCCTTGCTGAACCTGCCAGGCCCAGAACTGACGGGAGATCTGGAACGCTTCGTTGATTTCAACGGCCTTCGGGATCGAAACCTTGCCGTTCTCGTCTTCCGGGGTGTAGTTCAGCTCGGCCAGGGCGGAGTGACCGGTACCGGCGTTGTTCCAGCCGTTGGAGCTTTCCTGGGCGACGCCGTCGAGGCGCTCGACCATTTCCATCGACATGCCAGGTTCCAGCTCATTGAGCCACACACCCAGGGTCGCGCTCATGATGCCGCCGCCGATCAGCAGCACATCGACTTTCTTGGCCTCTTGCGCGTGGACGGATGACATCCCCATCGACAAAGCCAGCCCCAGCAGGGCCGTGTTCACTTTCTTAAACATCTGTAGCACCTATGATAAAACGCCATCCGCCCTTCCATCCTCATGCGCACAGCCCCGTGTTTCACGGCAGTCACGGGTGCGGCACTCAAGGATTGCAGGGTGGGCACACAAGGCCGATGAACCGCATCGACCCCACTTTAATGTCCCTTCTGAACTGACTTTTTATCGTTATTGGCTTCAGCTACTTGAGCGACAGTGATTCCGTCGGCACGTCTTGCGGACATGCAAACTGAATAGGTCAAACCAAGTTGGCGCGCAGAATATCACGACAAGGCTTACCCGCGCGTCTGTTCCCGACCGGTTAGTCCGGGCCCGGGCGCCCGGCCTTCTATACTCATCCTGTTTTTCTCACCGAGTGTGTGAGCAACAGCCATGAGTGATAGGAACAGCCATGAGCGAAAGGAGCAGTCATGAGCGACAAAGACGATCTGCGCAAGTACTCCTCTCAAGTGATCGACGGCGTGGAGGCCGCTCCGGCACGCGCCATGTTGCGGGCCGTGGGCTTTACCGATGCCGACTTCCAGAAGCCGCAGATCGGCATCGCCTCGACCTGGGCCATGGTCACGCCCTGCAACATGCACATCGACAAGCTGGCGCTGGAAGCCGAAAAAGGCGCGAATGCCGCGGGCGCCAAGGGCGTGATCTTCAACACCATTACCATTTCCGACGGCATCGCCAACGGCACCGAAGGCATGAAGTATTCGCTGGTGTCCCGCGAGGTGATCGCCGACTCCATCGAAGTGGTGGCCGGTTGCGAGGGTTTCGACGGCCTGGTGACCATCGGCGGCTGCGACAAGAACATGCCGGGCTGCCTGATCGGCATGGCGCGGCTCAATCGCCCGTCGATCTTTGTCTATGGCGGCACCATCCAGCCGGGCACCGGCCACACCGACATCATTTCCGTGTTCGAGGCCGTGGGCCAACACGCGCGGGGCGATATCAGCGAGATCCAGGTCAAGCAGATCGAGGAAGTGGCGATTCCCGGCCCCGGTTCCTGTGGCGGCATGTACACCGCCAACACCATGGCCTCGGCCATCGAAGCCTTGGGCATGAGTCTGCCCGGTTCCAGCTCTCAGGAGGCCATTGGTGGCGACAAGGCATCGGACAGTTTCCGCGCCGGTCAGCAGGTCATGGAGCTGCTCAAGCTCGACCTCAAGCCTCGCGACATCATGACCCGTAAAGCCTTCGAGAATGCCATTCGCGTGGTGATCGCCCTCGCCGGCTCGACCAATGCCGTGCTGCATCTGCTGGCCATGGCCAACGCGGTGGATGTGGAGCTGACCCTGGATGACTTCGTCGAACTGGGCAAGATTTCCCCGGTGGTCGCCGACCTGCGCCCCAGCGGCCAATACATGATGAGCGAACTGGTGGCCATCGGCGGCATTCAACCACTGATGAAACGCATGCTCGATGCCGGCATGCTGCACGGCGATGTGCTGACTGTCACCGGCCAGACCCTGGCGGAAAACCTCGCCAGCGTGCCCGACTACCCGGCCGGCCAGGACGTGATCCGGCCGTTCGACCAGCCGATCAAAAAGGATTCCCACCTGGTCATTCTGCGCGGCAACCTCTCGCCCGACGGCGCCGTGGCCAAGATCACCGGCAAGGAAGGCCTGCGCTTCGAAGGCACGGCCCGGGTCTATCACGGCGAGGAAGGTGCGCTGGCCGGCATCCTCAATGGCGAAGTGCAGCCCGGCGAAGTGGTCGTGATCCGCTATGAAGGCCCCAAGGGCGGGCCGGGCATGCGCGAAATGCTCTCGCCGACTTCGGCGGTCATGGGCAAGGGCCTCGGCAAGGAGGTGGCGCTGATCACCGATGGCCGTTTCTCCGGCGGCTCCCACGGTTTCGTGGTCGGTCACATCACGCCGGAAGCCTTTGAAGGCGGGCCGATTGCACTGGTCGAGAATGGCGACAGGATCATCATCGATGCAGAGACCCGGCAGATCACGGTGGATGTCTCCGATGCCATGCTGGCCGAGCGCAAGTCGCGCTGGGTGCGGCCGCCATCCAAGTACACGCGCGGGGTGTTGGCCAAGTATGCAAAGACGGTTTCCAGTGCTTCGGAGGGGGCTGTGACGGATAAGTATCTTTAGGCCGTGAGGACGGTGTTGTTGGATAGGACGCCATCGCGAGCAAGCTCGCTCCCACAGGAATCGAGGTCGTACACAAATGCTGCGTACACCTGATTCACTGTGGGAGCGAGCTTGCTCGCGATGGCGTCCTGTCTGGAAACAAACCGATCCACCCGATCACCTTGCTGTCGTCATCGAGTGTTTTTGCGCCATGCCGCGCAAAGACACCAGCAACAGACAGGCAAACGCCCCAACCACCGCGATGGCCATGTCCTTCTGCGAATCCCACGGATCGTTTTGCGCGCCGACGAAGGCGTTCGCCGTGTCATTGCCCAGAAAGGCCCCGCCGATCCACTCCACCAGTTCATACACGGCGGAGGTCGACAGCATGATGTTCAGGGTCACGAAAAACAGCCAGAAACCGCGCAGCGGCGTCAGGCGCCACAGGACTTCGCGCACCGGATAAGCCAGCAGCAGCCCGTAGCTGCAATGCACCAGTCGGTCGTAGTGATTGCGGTGAGCACCTGCCGCCCGGTCGAAACTGAAGCCCAACCACGCCGAAGACCAATGATCGTAAGGCACCAGGGAATAGGTGTAGTGGGCACCCAGTTCATGCACGCACAGAAACGCAAACACCAGCGTGATGGACGCCGCCGACAAGCGGAACCGACGGGAAACCGCGACCAACGTCCCCACCAGCAACAGCACCAGCAGGTTTTCCAGCGCCCAGTCCACCCGGCTGCGGGGGAAAAAACCCGACACCACGACAATCACCAGGAATACCAAGAGCAATGTCAGGTCGTGCCGTAAACGTTGGTTCGGCTGCATGACTGGAATACCTCGAAGTCAGGGCATCGCCCTTTTAACTTCGAGGCAAGGCCGCCGGGCAAGTTCGCTTTTTTCCGCCAATGCGTGCTAAGTTGTACGATGACTGATGAATATTCGCCCAGTCGTCGCGCTATCCCTACAACAACAAGGAAACACCCATGAAAAAAGCAAAAATGCTGATTGGTTTTCTGTGCCTGTTCAGCGGCTACGTCGCCGCCACCCAGGTTGCCGCGGACAAGGACGTGGCCCAGGCGGTCGACCACCTGACCCAGGCCATGTTGCACAAAGACATCCCGGAACTGAACGCCTTGACCGCCGAGAACCTGACCTACGGGCATTCCAGCGGCAAGATCCAGGACAAGCAGGCCTTCATCGCCGACATCGAAACCGGCAAAAGCGCCTTCAAGACCCTGGAGATGCAAAACCAGACCATAACCGTCTCGGGCGATGTCGCGCTGGTCCGTCACCACTTCTCGGCGCAAGCGCTCAAAGGTACTGAAGTGGTGCCCACCGAAATCGAAAACTTCCAGATCTGGCAAAAGCAGGACGGTAAATGGCTGTTGGTGGGACGGCAGGCGTTCAAGTTCTGATGCATTGCTAAAACCACCGCCGTACCTGTGGGAGCGAGCTTGCTCGCGATAGCGTCAGGCCAGTCGACATTGATGTTGAATGGACTACCGCCATCGCGAGCAAGCTCGCTCCTACAGGGGTTTTCGGGTGAATCAACTACCTTTCCACTCCCTGGGGCTCAGCCCGGTTTTACGCCGAAACGCCCGGGCCAGCGCCGAGGGACTTTCGTAACCGACCTCCTCGGCAATCAGCGCAATCGGCCGGCCCTCGCGCAGACGTTTCTGCGCCAGGCTGATGCGCCAGCTCACCAGGTAATCCACCGGCGTCTGCCCGACCACCTGGCGAAAGTGCTCGGCGAAACTGGCCCGCGACATGTTGGCGGCGACCGAAAGTTCGGCCACGCTCCAGGCCTTGGCCGGGGTTTCGTGCATCAGGCTCAGGGGCCGCGCCAGGCGCGCATCGGCGAGGCCGGCCATCATGCCCGGCTGCTGGCCAGTGGTGCTCAGGATGTGCCGCAATAACAGAATCACCAGCAGCTCGAACAGGCGATCCATTACCGCTTCGCGTCCGCACGTACCGTCAAACGCCTCATTGAACAGCCATTCCAGGGTCCCCGCCAGCGTCGGGATTTCATCGAGCTTGAGCACCAGGTAATCCGGCAGCGCCGCTGCCAGGGCATTGCCCGCACCGCCGTCGAAATCCAGGGTCGCGCACACCAGTTGCGTGCCGGACGCTTCAGACGCGAACAGGCGATGTCGATAGGGCCGGGGGAAAAAGATCAGGCTCGGTTCGGTCAATTGCAGATCCGGCTGATCGCCCATCTTGAGCAACAGTTCGCCAGCCTGAAGCAGGTGCAAGTGGCCGCTGGCCTGTTGGCCGTCGTAGGCGGCGGTGCCGCAAAACGTACCGCTGTGAAAGGTGCCGGCATTGACGCCGAAGTGCGTGAGCAACGTGGACAAGCGATCCATGACAGGGCTCCCGAAGGCGGATCTGGACGATCTGTCGCATATCCTCGACGATTTGCACCCAACAAGCCAAGCACTCTCCCTAACATCAGCTCCGTACCTAGCGCATACCGCGCTTCACACCACGGAGTATCACCATGACCCGCATTGCCCCGATCAACATCGAACACGCCACCGACACCACCCGCCCGCTGCTGGAAGGCGTGCAGAAGAAAATCGGTTTTCTGCCCAACCTGTTCAAGGTACTGGCCCACGCCCCGGCGGTACTGGCCTCGTACCTGCAAAACTCGGCCGCACTGGGCAAGACGTCCTTGAGCGCCACGGAAAAAGAAGCGGTGTTCCTCGCCACCTCGCAGGTCAACGGCTGCGACTACTGCCTGGCGGCCCACACGCTGTTTGCCGGCAAGGCCGGGCTATCAGGTCAGGACATCCTCAGTGCGCGTCAGGGTGAACTCAACGCTTATGCCACCCTCGCCCGCCAGGTCACCGAAAGCCGTGGCCACCTGACAGTCGAACAGATCGCCACTGCGCGTGCCGCCGGTATCGACGACGGCAAGATCATCGAAGTGATCGCCCACGTGGCTTCGCAGACACTGACCAACTACCTGAACAACACAGCGCTGACCGACATCGACTTCCCGGCCATCGATGCTTGAATGACTTGAACGACGGAGTACTCACCATGAACACCGTGACCTTGTACACCACCGACACCTGCCCTTACTGCCGCAACGCCAAGGCCTTGCTGGCGAACAAAGGCGTGGCGATGCAGGAGATCAATATTCAGCGCGAGCCAGGCAAATTCGAGGAAATGCTCAGCCGCAGCAACCGCCGCAGCGTGCCGCAGATTTTCATCGGCGACACGCACATCGGGGGCTTCGACGACCTGGCCAAACTGGATCGTCAGGGTGGGTTGATGTCGATGCTGGCCTGAGTTAGTCAGGTATTGGTTTTCCACCTGGTCCACTGCAAGACCCTGTGGGAGCGGGCTTGCTCCGGGCGGCGTTCCGACGAAGGCGGTGTGTCAGCGAAGTAAATATCAACTGACCCGACGCCTTCGCGAGCAAGCTCGCTCCTACAGAGATTGCTCAATCATCCTCATGCAACTTGATGCCGCGTTTATGCAACACATGGGGCACCACCAGCACCAGCAGCGTCAGGGCGAGGAAGAACGCCGAGATCGGTTGCGTGACGAACACCGTCCAGTCGCCCTGGCCGATGGACAAGGCGTTGCGCAGTTGTTTCTCGGCCATCGGCCCCAGCAGCATGCCGACGATCACCGGGGCGACGGGGAAGTCGAAACGGCGCATCAGCACCCCGCCCCAGCCAATCGCCAACATCAGGATCAGGTCGAAGGATGAGTGGCGCATGCCGTACACGCCGATGGTGGCGAATACCAGGATGCCGGCGTTCAGGTACGGCCGGGGGATTTGCAGCAGTTTGACCCACAGCCCCACCAGCGGCAGGTTCAACACCAGCAGGATCACGTTGCCGATGTACAGCGAGGCCACCAGCGTCCAGACCAGGTCGGCGGAGGTTTCGAACAGCATCGGCCCCGGTTGCAGGTTGTAGTTCTGGAACGCCGCCAGCAGGATCGCAGCGGTGGCGGACGTCGGGATGCCCAGGGTCAGCAACGGCACCAGCGATCCGGTCGCGCTGGCATTATTGGCCGCTTCCGGGCCGGCGACGCCTTCGATGGCGCCCTCGCCCTTGTTGGCGGAAAACTCCTTGGGATACTTGCTGAGTTTGCGTTCGGTGGAATAGGACAAAAAGGTCGGAATCTCGGCGCCACCGGCCGGAATCGAACCAAACGGAAAACCGATCAGGGTGCCGCGCAACCAGGCGGGGACTGAGCGTTTCCAGTCGGCGCGAGTCATCCACAGCGAGGTCAGTCGATGCCGCCCTTCATTTGACTCCGTTTGATAGAGCAAGCTGTACAACGCCTCGCCCACCGCGAACAAACCGACCGCCACCAGCACCACTTCGATACCGTCCACCAGTTCGGGAACGCCCAACGTGTAGCGGGCAATACCCGAGGTCGAATCCAGCCCGATCAAACCGATGGTCAGCCCGACGCCCAGCGAGGCAAACCCGCGCAGCATCGAGGCGCCGAGCACCGCCGACACGGTTGTGAACGACAACACCAGGATCGCGAAATACTCGGTCGGGCCGAAATTCAGTGCCAGCCTGGCCACGATGGGCGCAAACAGCGTCAGCAAAATCGTGGCGATGGTGCCGGCGACGAACGAGCCGATCGCCGCCGTTGCCAGCGCAGGTCCGGCCCGGCCGTTGCGCGCCATCAGGTTGCCTTCCAGGGCCGTGACCATCGACGACGACTCGCCGGGGGTGTTGAGCAGAATCGAAGTGGTGGAACCGCCGAACTGCGCGCCGTAGTAGATACCGGCGAACATGATCAAGGCGCCGGTGGGGTCGACCTTGGCGGTGATCGGCAACAACAGGGCCACTGTCAACGCCGGACCGATCCCCGGCAGCACGCCGATGGCGGTGCCGAGCAGGCAGCCGATGAACCCCCACATCAGATTGATCGGCGTCAACGCCGCGGCAAAACCCATCGCCAGGCTTGAAAGAATGTCCACGGTGTCGATCTCCTTTCAAAGCCAAATGTTGATCAGCGACGGCAGGGAAACCCCCAGCCCGGCGTTGAACAGCCAGTAGATCGGCAGGGTCAAGGCAATGCCGATGGCCAGGTCCCGCACGGGATGACGGCTGCCAAAACCCCGCGCCGAACAGGCAAACAGCAACCCGGCGGCCAGCACAAACCCGATCAGGTTGATCAGCACCGCCACCCCGACAAGACCCGCGGTCACCCAGGCCGCACCGGCTTTTCCACCCGGGACCGTCGGGGTGTCGTTATCCAGCTCGCGAAAGCCGCCACTGATGGCCTGATACCCCAGCAGCAGCCCCACTGCGCCCAGAAAGCCTGCCACGACATAGGGATAAACGTACGCCGGGAGGATGACAAAACCCATTTCAGGCGGAAAACGGTAGGCGCCAATCGCCAGCACGACGCTGATGGCGATCAGGCCGATGCCGACGGCCAATTGCGTCGGCACCACTGCGCGCAGTGTGGCCATTTCAAATCAGCCCGACCTTGACCAGCATGGCGTGCAACCGCACGTGTTCTTCCTCGACGAATTTGCCGAACTCATCGCCGGTCAGCACACTGGGCGTCCAGGCGTTGGTCTGGATATTGTCCTGCCAGACCTTGCTGTTGGTGGCGGCCACGACCGCGTCGATCACTTCCTTGCGCTGCTGCGGGGTGAGACCCGCTGCACCGTAAACGCCGCGCCAGTTGCCGATCGTCACGTCATAGCCGCTCTCCTTGAGGGTCGGTGCATCAATGCCGGGAACGCGCTCCGGCGCGCCGATGGCCAGGACACGGAACTGGCCGGTCTTGATGTATTGGCCCAGCTCGGCGTAACCGCCGGTGATCACCTTGAGCTGCCCGCCCAGCGCCTGGGCAACCACCTCGCCACCGCCACCAAAGGCCACGTAATTCACCTTGTTGACCGGCACGTCCAGCTTGCCCGCCAGCTCGGCGATGCCGATGTGATCCACCGAGCCCTTGGAACCGCCACCCCAGGTGATGCTCGTCGGATTGGCCTTGAAGGCCTTGATCAGGTCATCGAGGGTCTTGAACTCGGACTCCTTGCGCACGGCGATCACGTTGTACTCGGTGAACAGCCGGGCAATGGGCGTCACATCCTTCAGGCTGATCTGCGGTTTGTTCTGTTCGATGCCCGCGACCATGATCGCGCCGACCACCAACAAGGCGTTCGGGTCACCCTTGGTGCTGTTGGCAAATTGCGCCAGGCCCAGGGTCCCGCCGGCCCCGCCCTTGTTCTCGAAAGTGACGGCCTTGGCCGTATTGGCTTCGACCATGGCCTTGCCCAGCACCCGGGCGGTCTGGTCGTAACCACCGCCCACCGAGCCCGGGGCCATGAATTTCACGGTATCCAGCGCGAAGGCGGGTGCGACCAGCACGGCAGCGGTCAAACCAGCGGCCACGCAACGACTGAAACGATGGATCAAAGCGGACATGGGCATCTCCTGATTGCATTGTTTTTATAGGTGCCGTTTGCCCATCGACGTACTCGATGAACATGGGCCTGCGAACAAGCTTAGGCCATGGATCCGTGGGTTGATCTGTTTTAAAGCGCTGCAACACCTTGTAGGAGCGAGCTTGCTCGCGATGGACGCTAACGATTACGCGTGCTGTCTGAATAAACACAGTGCCTTTACGTCCTTCGCGAGCAAGCTCGCTCCTACAAGGGTTTGCGGTGTTCCAACCTGCGTTTGATTACAACTTTGTCATCAAGCTGTTGGTCGGCTGTCCGGATCGCCTCGTTAACCTGAACTCACTGTCAGGCCAACCACCGGCAGCCACCCTGCCCTTGTAGAGAGAGATTCGTCATGAAAATGTTGATCCTTGGATTTGCCGCCCTGCTCGCCACCGGTTCGGCGTTTGCCGCTAACCAGCCCACCTCATCGATCATTCACGACAACGACGGCTTCTATGTCCCGGTGGAGGTGGCCAAGGTCCTGTCGATGACCGACCTCAACGGCAATTGCGGCATCGTGCCAGCGCAGTTCAACTACCTCGACCACCAGGGTCGCGAGCACCAGCTGGACTACCAGGTCCAGGGCGTGGGCTGCATTGGTGAGAACTGAGCGGATGCCTGCCGTCACCGCTGATCGGGCTACACTTGCGCCACTGATGCGCCCCCGTAGCCCGACCGAAACAGGCAGGTCCCGATGAACATCCTCGTAGTCGAAGACGAACCCAAGGCCGGCAATTACCTGCTCAACGGCCTGCAGGAACTCGGATACACGGTGAGCCTGGCGCGGGACGGCGTCGACGGCTTGCACCTGGCCCTGGAACACGATTTCGATGTGATCGTGCTGGACGTCATGATGCCGAAGATGGATGGCTGGGAAGTCCTGCGCCGCCTGCGCAAGGAAGCCGACACGCCGGTGCTGTTCCTCACCGCCCGGGATGACATCGCCGACCGCATCAAAGGCCTGGAACTGGGCGCCGACGATTACCTGATCAAACCGTTTTCCTTCGCCGAACTGGTGGCACGCCTGCGCACCCTGACCCGGCGCGGCCCTACACGGGAAGAAGAACACCTGCACGTCGACGACCTGCAGATCGACGTGCTCAAGCGCCGCGTCAGCCGCGCCGGCAACCGCATCACCCTGACCAACAAGGAATTTGCCCTGCTGCACCTGTTCGCCAGCCATCAGGGCGAAGTACTGTCACGCTCGATGATCGCCTCCCGGGTCTGGGACATGAATTTCGACAGCGACACCAATGTCGTCGATGTCGCCGTGCGCCGCCTGCGCCTGAAAATCGACGATCCGTTCCCGCTCAAGTTGATCCACAGCGTGCGCGGCATCGGCTACCGCTTCGACACTCAACCCTGAATGCCCCCATGAATGCCATGACGCCGCTGCAATCCGCCTCCCGTCTCAGTCACTCCCTGACCCTGCGTCTGGCGCTGGTGTTCGCCCTGCTGGCGTTTGTCTCGCTGGCGCTGCTGGGTGTCGCGCTGTACCGCGACCTGGAGCGCGAGTTGATCCGCCGCGACGACATTGCCTTGATCACCCGCATCGACCAGTTGCGCACCTTCCTCAACGACAGCAATACCCTGGACCTGATCAAGGCCAAACCGGCGCTGTTCCAGAACATGATGGGCAACCGCGAGGCCCTGCTGACCATCGGCACCCCGGGCCAACCGCCGTTGCTGGTGGTCAACCCGGGCAACCTGACAATGCCGGTGCTGACCCCGGTGGCCATGGATCATCGGCTGACCCTGGACGACGTGCAGCATTTGCCCAACGTCAATGGCGTGCCGTTTTCCGCCTTGGCGGCGACCATCGACTCGGGTGATCTGGGCAGCCTGCAAGTGGTGACCGGGCGCTTGATGACCGAACGCACCGCCGTGCTCGCCGACTACCGGCTCAATGTGTACCTGTTCGCCAGCGTCGCGGCGATTCTGCTGGCGCTGTCCGGTTATGTGCTGGTGCATCGCGGCCTGTTGCCCGTGCGGCGCCTGGCCCGCCACACCCAGAGCATCGACGTCGGCAACCTCAACGAACGCCTCGACAACCAGGGCGCGCCGCTGGAACTGTTGCCGATGATCGACGCCTTCAACGCCATGCTCGACCGGCTGGACAAAGGCTTCATACAACTGGGCCAGGTGTCGACCGACATGGCCCACGAGCTGCGCACGCCGATCAACAACCTGCTCGGCGAAACCCAGGTGGCCTTGCAGCAGAATCGCAGCACCGACGCCTATCAACAGCTGTTGGCCTCCAATGTCGAAGAGCTCGAGCGCCTGGCGCGCATGCTCGACAACATGCTGTTTCTGGCCCGCACCGATCCGCGCAGTGCCTTGCGCCAGCGTCAGGAGCTGGATGCCGCCGACGAAATGCAACGCATGGCCGACTATTTCGAAGGCCCGGCAACCGACGTTGGCATCTGCATCAATGCCCGGGGCAACGGCCTGATCTGGGCCGAGCCCATGTTGCTGCGTCGTGCATTGGCCAACCTGTGCGCCAACGCCATCAAGTACGGCGCGCCGCATTCCGAGCTGTGCATCCACGCCAGCCCGACCGCCGACGGCATCCAGGTACAAGTGCGCAACCACGGCCCGACCATCCCGGCCCGGCATCTGCCACGGCTGTTCGAACGCTTCTACCGGGTCGATGAGTCCCGTGAACGCTCGGCCCAATCAAATGGCCTGGGCCTGTCGATCGTGGCGACGATCATGCAACTGCACAACGGTGCCTGCCACGTCAGCAGTGCCGACGGCATCACCTGCTTCGAACTGTTTTTCCCGGCGCGGCAACAGCATGAGTAACGCCTGAGCGAAAACCACCCGGGGCACTTGCGACAAAACAATGCTCGAGGGCGCGTGTCATGACCTAACCTCATTGGCTAAGTGACTAACAACCCGTCGAGCACGCCGATGTGCAATGTACTGAGGTCAATGATTTACGTCGCCTTCGCGCTTCTGACGGCCAGCCCGGGATGGCTGTTGGCGGCGTCCGACACCCTTGCCCCCGCCCCCGCAGCCCCGATCATCAGCATCGCCGACAGCGAATTACTGGGGGTGCAAAACCAGCTGAACAGCCTCAAGCAGCAGGTTTCCCAGGCCAGCAATTACACCCAGCTGGAAAGCTCACAGGACCTGGTGCAAGTACTCATTCAGGATATTGAACGCCTGTCCACATCGCTGCTGCCCGGGCAGGCGCAGTTGCAGGCGCAACTCAACGTGCTGGGGCCAGTGCTGCTCGACGAGAACGCACTGGTGACGTCGGCGATTACCACCCAACGAGACACCCTCAGCGAGCAAAAAAACAAGATCGATAGCCAACTCAAAACCCTGGCCGCGCTGAAAATAAGTGCCGCCGAGCTGATCACCCAGATTGGCAGTATTCGGCGCAGCCTGCTGGAAGCGGAAGTGACCCAGCAGACCAGCAGTATCCTGAACCCGGGTTTCTGGTCGCCATTGTTCGATTTTCCGATCGAGGACCGCCAACGTTTCAGCGCTCTCATCGAGCAACTCGAGGTCACGCACCGGGCTGCCTGGCAACCCGGACAACGCGGGATCACGGCCGCCCTGCTGATCCTGGCCTTGGCCATCTGGACCGTGGGGCGAAAGCTCGCCGGCCGGGCTCTGGCATGGTTGTGCATCCATCGAATGCCTGAAGGCCGGTTGCGGCGCAGCTCCCTTGCGCTGGCATCGGTAGTGGCAACGGTGCTGACCGCCGGCATCGCCCTGCAACTGCTGCATTTTGCCGGGACCCGCCAACTGCCCTACACCCCGCTGCTGGCCGACCTGGCGCAGTATCTGGAAAAGCTGGCCTATACCTGCGTGCTGATCACCGGATTGAGTCGCGCACTGTTGTCGACCAAACATCCCTCATGGCGCCTGCCCGATATTGCCGATCCGGTGGCGCTGGCGATGGAGCCCTATCCGAGGTTGCTGGCTAGCATGCTGCTGGTGCTGGTGACCCTGGTGCAGATGAGCAATGTCACCGGCATGAGCGCCGAAGTGGTGTTGTTCGGTCGGGGCATCGTGGCGTTGCTCGCGGCACTGGTGATCGGTGCGCTGCTGTTGCGCGTCAGCAAGACTCGCAGGGACCTGATAGTGGCCGGCGAGGCTCCCGAAGGCGTCACCACCTTCGCCGGCCTGATTTATGCGTTTACCGGCATTGCTGTGGTGGTGTCCCTGTTCGCCCTGGTGATCGGCTACGTGACGATGGCCCGCTTCATCACCTATGAATTGGTCTGGATATTCATCATCTTCGCCGGTTTCTACCTGCTCACACAGGTTTACCAGGACACCTGCGACTACGTTTTTTCGCCCCGGCAACCCGCCGGCAAGACCATCAAACAGCTGCTGGGCATCGGCAATCCGCGCCTGGAGCAGATCTGCACCGTGTTGTCCGGGGCAGGCCGCGCCATCCTCCTGCTGATCGGCATCATTGCCTTGTTTGTCGGCGGCGTGGGGACGACGCTCGGGCAACTGGTCACCGGCACCGTGGCCATACTCGGCGGCGAAGGGCTGCGCAAACTGAACATCGTCCCGGACAACCTGGTCAATGCCATCCTCGCCCTGGTGATCGGCATCTACCTGATTCGCTCATTACGGCGCTGGCTGGATAACGAGTTCCTGCCGAAAACCGAGATGGACCCGGGCATGTGCGCCTCGCTGAGCACCCTGTTCGCCAACATCGGCTACGTGTCCGTCGTCCTGCTCACGCTGGCGTCGCTGGGGATCAAGTGGACTAACCTCGCCTGGATCGTCAGTGCCCTGTCCGTGGGTATCGGCTTCGGCCTTCAGGAGATCGTGAAGAATTTCATCTCCGGCCTGATCCTGCTCACCGAGCGCCCGGTGAAAGTCGGCGACCTGATCAGCATCAGTGGCGTCGAAGGCGATATACGACGAATCAACGTGCGGGCCACGGAAATACAACTGGCCGACCGCTCGATCATGATCGTGCCCAACTCCCACCTGATTTCGCAGAACCTGCGCAACGTCACCCTCGGCGGCAGCGCCCAGGGCGTGGTGATACTCGAACTGATGTTCCCATTGGATATCGATCCGGAGCTGGTGCAAAACCTGCTGATGGACACCTACACCGAGCATGAATCCATTCTGGATAAACCAGCGCCATTTTTGCGTTTCAGTCAGCTGAAACCGGAAGGCATCACCTTGACCATCACCGGTTATGTCGGCAGCCCACGCACCGTTGGCGCGATCAAAAGCGAGCTGCTGTTTGAAATTCTCAAGCGGCTGGGTGCTGCGGGCATTGAACTGGCGAAACCGCCTGCCGTGTGATGCTCGTTCACACGCCAGACTTGAACGCCTTGTGCGACGACTGCACGGCGCGCTCGACGATTTCCATGGGGTGATTTCTGCCAACAGCCAGGACGTCGGTCGCCTCGGTCAGCCGATGGACAATGCCGAGGTGATGGACGCGTTGCACCAAGGCAAACCGCAGGTGTTTGTCGACGCCCGGCAGATCAAGGTCCTTGAGCCGCTGTCGCCGATTGCCGGCGCCGCGCCGTGAGGCGTGCTGATCGAAGCGGCGCGGGCCGGTGAAGCGGGCCGTGGTTTTGCCGTAGTCGCTGACGAGGTGCGCAGCCTGGCCGGACGCACCCAGACCTCGGCGCTGGAGATCCAGCAAATGATCGAGGAGCTGCAAGTGGGTGCGCGGGAATCGGTCACCACCATGACCGAGAGCCAGCGCCAGCGCCACAGCGAAGAAAGCGTCACCATCGCCAACCTCGCCGGCTCCCGCCTGGGCAGCGTGACCCAGTCCGTCGCCGCTGCTACCGAGGAACAGACCGCCATGGTCGAGGCGTTGAATGTCGATATCACACAGATCAACAGCCTGAACCAGCAAGGGGCGGAGAATCTGCAATCGACACTGCGGGCTTGTACCGAGCTGGGACGGCAGGCGGCGCGGTTGAATCAGTTGGTGGGTAGCTTTCGCATTTGAGATTGATGTTGCCTGATATTCCGCTTTCGTCAGAGCGGCGATGCGGCGATCCCGCGAAGGAGATCAACACAACATCAATACTCATACCCGCACACCCTTCGCTCTTCGCGGGCAGTTCACGTTCCTGCAAAGCCGAGGAAATATTCGGAGGTCTTTAAGTTATTTATTTTATTTCAAATCAACTCAAATTCGATCCGAGCATTATTTATACATCCTTATTATACAGAAAACATTTATCACTATTCCTTGGTTGTTTTTTCAATCATGAAGCAAGTTAATAGCGGGCACATTTTTTCGTGAAGGATCACAGTATGAAAATTCCAATCTCCATCATCGGCGCAGGTCATTGCGGCTCTGCACTTGCAGCGGATTTATTAAGTCGCGGTATCGACGCTCTATTGTTTGCCCATTATCAGCACAGTGACAATCTTGATACTATCCGTATGGCGGGACACCTGAAGACAACACTGGCAGCCAACGGCCATGTTCATCCGCGGTTAAGTACTTCAATTGCCGAAGTGTTGGAATTTTCCAGATACATCATAATTACGGTTCCCGCTTATGGGCACGACACCATCATTGATGAGCTTGCAAAATTCGACCTGCGCGATCACGTCATCATCTGCATCACCGGAAACTTCTTCAGCCTGGCGGCACGTCGATATCTGAACGCCAAAGCCCTCGTCGAAACCAGCACTTCTCCCTATGCCTCCCGCAACGAGGATGGAAAAGTCCGAATAACCGGGATTAAAAAGTTGCTTCCGATAGCGTCAATACCGGTCAACTTGACGTCCGACATTCGTGCCGATATCGAAGCGATTTTTCCTATGCCGCTGGATTGGCGTGAAAATGTGCTTGAAATCGGCTTGTCCTGTGTGACCGGGGTCATTCACCCGGTGCCGGCACTGATGAATGCCGGATGGATCGAAACCACTAGCGGAGATTTCTACTTCTATAAAGAAGGCATGTCGTCCTCTGTTTGCCGGGTAATCGACCAGCTCGACCAGGAGCGGCAGAGTATCGCTCGCGGCTTCGGACTGAAAACCAGTTCGGTGGTGGACATCATCAATGGTTTTTATGGTCACTCCTTTTTCAGCTTCACCGAATTTGCCAGGAATTCTCCCGAGCACAACGTGATGCGCATGGCGCCGGAGCATATGCGTCACCGGTTCGTTTCCCAGGATGTACCCTACGTTCTCGTTCCGTGGTTCCAGCTTGGACAACGGATTGGCATCGAGTGCTCGACGATTGGCTCGATCATAAAACTGGCATCTGTTGTGAACAACACCGACTATCTCGCCGTCGGCCGAAATCTCCATTCTTTGGGCCTGGAAACCGAGTCAAAAAAGGAGATTCTCGAAATTGTCGGCGCTGTGAAATCTCTTCCTGAAACGGTAATTGATTCCACCTGTTGAGTCAGCGGAACCAGGGAGGGCACATGTGATGCCGAAAACTGCAAGCACCTATGGGGCGTCTTCGGCATTAGTCAGGCAGGCCATTCTCTTCAGATTGATTTCCGCACTGCTGATAGCAACGATGTATGGCCTCATAAAGGGCATGGGCGCAAGCTATCCGATCGGCCAGATTATTTTTGTACGAAATCTGTTTGCACTGATTCCGATTATCGGGTTGGTCTGCTATCTGGGTGAGTGGAAGACGCTCCGCATAAAGGAGCCGGGGGCACATGCCCTTCGGTCGATTTTCGGCACAGCCTCGCAGTTTTTCAGCTTTGCGGCAGTGGGAATGTTGCCGTTGGCGACAGCCACTGCCCTTAATAACACTGCCCCCCTGTTCATTGGTCTGTTTGCGATTGTGTTTCTGAAGGAACCGGCCAATACCGGTAAATGGTTGGCGCTTCTGCTCGGTTTCGTTGGGGCGTACCTCATCGTCTTGCCCGATATGACGTGGCGCGTGGAGACCGGTGTCCTGGTGGCGTTGCTAGGGGCGATTGCTACCGCTGCGGCGCTGATCTCCATCCGTTCAATGCCAGGCACCGAGAGCGGGACAGCCATTGCTTTCTATTTCACGCTGTTCGGCACATTTGTGGGAGCGGTCTCGCTGCTGTTCGATGGGGTAACCCCGCCGATGCGGGATCTTCCCGCGCTGGTGGCCATCGGTTTGCTGGGAGGTGTGGCGCAAGTCCTGTTGACCTTCGCCTATCAGAATGCCCCGGCATCAGTGATAGCACCCTTCGAGTATGCCACCCTGATCTTCGCAACCCTGATCAGCTTTCTATTCTGGAACGAATGTCCAGGGATCAACGAGCTTTTGGGAATCGCAGTGATTATCGGTGCTACCACCCTCCTGACGCTGAACAACAGGCGGCGGGGTTGAATCAACTGGTGGGTAATTTTCCAACGGTTCCTGGGTAGCTTGGGACATGCTGTTGATCCTTGAAAAAGTGATGAGAATTCAGATATAGCCAGGGAACGGCGGCACACCGAGGAACACCGAGCCGGCACCGTCGTACAGTCCTTCGCTGAGGAAGGCGTGCTGGGTCACCACCATCGAGTCGCGCAGGTAGCGTTGCAGCGGATGGCGCAGGTAAATGGCAGTGGTGCCGGCCAGGCTGTAGGCGTAACGGTGCTCGGTCCCGAGGAGAAGACCATCTATAGCGCCGACATCTGGTACTCCCGCGGTAGCCGCGGTAGCCGCACCGACGTGCTGACAGCGTGGGACAGCTCGACCCTGTCACCCGCCTGGGAAGTGCTGATCCCGAACAAGCGTGCCGAATTGTTGACCCAGCGTTACTCGCTCTAGCCAAGCGGTGACGACAAGTTCGTCTACGTCTACAACTTCACCCCGTCGACCTCGGTCACCGTGGTCGATACCCAGGCCAAGGCCGTGCCACGGAAATCGCCATCCCCGGTCGCGTGCTCAACTACCCGATCGGCAACCGCCGCTTCGCCTCGCTGTGCGGCGACGGCAGCCTGCAGGTGGTGACCCTCAACGATCAGGGCCAGGAAACCGCGCGCAGCCGCACACCGTTCTTTGATCCGAACGCGGAAAAACTGGTAGAGCGCGCCGTCAACGTCGGCGACACCTACTACTTCACCACCACGACCGGTACCGTACGCCCGGTGGATTTTGCCGGTGATGCACCGAAGATCCTGCCGTCCTGATCACTGGTTTCCGACGAAGACAAAATGGCCGGTTGGGCACCGGGCAACTGGCGGACTTGCTCAACTGGCTGATGAGTGAAGACGGCATGGCAGGCAAAAGCGTGCCGGCCGACTATCAGCCTTACACCGCCGAAGAAGTCACGGCGTTACGCGCCAGGACCATACTCAACCTGCCCGGCACCCGTGGCGAGTTGATCAAGGCCATGCGCGCCCAGGGCATCGGGATTGATGACGGGATGAGTTATTGAGAACAACGTGCTCCACGTTCGACCGTTTGGACGATGGACGCACTGACGGCAAATAAGTAACGTAATCGGCGCTGCATTCGAACTCAGAACATTGGAAAAGGGAGTTTGCATCGTGACCGAAGAGACAAAAACCAAAGGACCGGCTTCGTACTTCCCGTCAATTGAAAAAAAGTACGCTCAGCCGATCACCCATTGGCTGGATCTGCTTAAAACCGTCGGCGACAAGAAACACATGGAGATGGTGGCCTGGCTCAAAACCGAACACGGAATGGGTCATGGCCACGCTAACGCGTTGGTTGCCTATCATTTGGCAGCCACCAAAAGCGACTAGCCACGCGCAGTCGGTGGTGCCGGGTAAAAACCGGTTCCACCGTTAACCTTCTGTTGCCCTATCCTTTCATCCAAGCCATCACGCCGGACATCGACCATGTCAGCCCCCGAATCCACCCTCCTCGACAGCTGGCACCACAACGCCCTGGCCTGGATCGACGCCATCCGCAGCGGCACCATTGAAAGCCGCCTCAAGGTCACCGACCAGGCCATTCTGCTGGCGGTGCTGGGTCGTCAGCCCGAGCGTGTGCTCGACCTGGGTTGCGGCGAAGGCTGGTTGTTGCGCGCGCTGGCTGAACGGGCCATTGACGCGGTGGGTGTGGATGGCGACGTGACGCTGGTGGAGGCTGCGCGCGCGGCGTGCTCGTCGCCGGTGCATGTGGCGAGCTATGAAGCGTTGGCCAAAGCGAAAATCGATATCGGCCGCGACTACAACCTGATCTGCGCCAACTTCGCCCTGCTGCATCAGGACATCATTCCCCTGCTCGCCGCCATGAACCTCCTGCTCGCCCCGGGTGGTGCACTGGTGATCCAGACGTTGCATCCATGGGCAGCTGCGGCAGGCGATTATCAGGATGGTTGGCGGGAAGAGACCTTCGCCGGGTTCAAGGGGCAGTGGCAGCCCATGCCGTGGTATTTCCGCACCCTGTCCAGCTGGCTCAATGCGCTGGACATGGCGGGTTTTGCGCTAGCCGGCTTGCAAGAGCCGCAGCACCCGCAAAGCCCTGTGCCGCAGTCGTTGCTGTTGGTGGCCGAGCCGCGGCGGTGATTGGCTTTCAATGCCTGCATACAGGTGCTGACTGCCATGCAACCCTGTGGGAGCGAGCCTGCTCGCGATGAGGCCGGCACATTCAACATCGATGTCGCCTGACACTCCGCCATCGCGAGCAGGCTCGCTCCTACAGGGCTCAGCGGTGCACCCAATACAGCGTCAGGCCCACTCTTTACGCAGCTGGCGCGCCGCATTGACCATGTGCACCAGCGCCGCTTCGGTTTCCGGCCAGCCGCGGGTCTTCAGGCCGCAGTCCGGGTTGACCCACAGGCGGTCGGCGGGAATACGCTTGGCGGCCTTGCGCAGCAGGTTGGCCATTTCCGCGGAGTCCGGCACCCGTGGCGAGTGGATGTCATACACGCCCGGGCCGATTTCGTTGGGGTAAGCGAAGGCTTCGAACGCACCCAGCAGTTCCATGTCCGAGCGCGAGGTTTCGATGGTGATCACGTCGGCATCCATGGCGGCGATGGACTCGATCACATCATTGAATTCGCTGTAGCACATGTGGGTGTGGATCTGGGTTTCGTCACGCACGCCGCAGGCGCACAGGCGGAACACTTCGGTCGCCCAGTCCAGGTAGTGCTGCCACTGCGCCCGGCGCAACGGCAAGCCTTCGCGGAACGCGGCTTCGTCGATCTGCACGATCTTGATCCCGGCGGCTTCCAGGTCCACCACTTCGTCGCGAATCGCCAGGGCCAGTTGGCGGGCCTGCACTTCGCGGCTCACGTCTTCGCGCGGGAACGACCACATCAGCATGGTCACAGGACCTGTCAGCATGCCCTTCATCACTTTGTCGGTGAGGCCTTGGGCGTAGCGGATCCACTCCACGGTCATGGCGTTCGGACGGCTCAGGTCGCCGAAGATCACCGCCGGTTTCACACAGCGCGAACCGTAGCTCTGGACCCAACCGAAACGGGTGAACACGTAGCCGTCGAGTTGCTCGGCGAAGTACTCGACCATGTCGTTACGCTCGGCTTCACCGTGCACCAGCACGTCCAGGCCCAGGTGTTCCTGCACTTGCACGGCGTGACGGATCTCGCTGTGCATCGCTTCGGTGTATTCGGCTTCGGTCAGCTTGCCTTGCTTGAACGACTGGCGAGCCAGACGGATCGACGCGGTTTGCGGGAACGAACCGATGGTGGTGGTCGGGAACAGCGGCAGGTTCAAACCGGCGCGTTGCTTCTCGATACGCTGGGCAAACAGCGAATGACGCTGGCTGTGCTTGGCGGTGATCGCGGCAACGCGTGCCTGCACGGCCGGTTTGTGGATGCGCGGCGACGCAGCACGGCTGGCCTGCACGGCACGGCTTCGAGTCAGCGCGTCAAGCACCTTCGGCGCTTCCGGTTCTTTCACCGCCTGAGCCAGCACCGCAACTTCTTCACACTTCTGCACGGCAAACGCCAGCCAGCTTTTCAGTTCGGCATCGAGCTTGTCTTCACGCCCCAGGTCAACCGGGCTGTGCAGCAGCGAGCAGGATGGCGCAACCCACAGGCGATCACCCAGACGCTCGTGAGCATACTGCAACGTGGCCAGGGCGTTTTCCAGGTCGCAGCGCCAGACGTTGCGGCCGTTGACCACGCCCAGCGACAGCACTTTGTAGGCCGGCAGACGGTCGAGGATGGTCGGGAACTGCTCAGGTGCGCGCACCAGATCGATGTGCAGACCGTCCACCGGCAGGTTGGCGGCCAGGCCCAGGTTCTCTTCCAGACCGCCGAAGTAAGTGGCGACCAGCTTCTTCAGCGGGTCGCGCTGAATCAGGTTGTAGGCGCGCTCAAAGGCGTTTTTCCAGTCCTGCGGCAGATCGAGGACCAGGATCGGCTCGTCGATTTGTACCCATTCAACGCCTTGTGCCGCGAGGCGCTGGAAGATTTGACCGTACAACGGCAGCAGACGATCCAGCAGCTCCAGCTTGTCGAATTCGGCGCCCTTGACCTTGCCCAGCCACAGGTAAGTCAACGGGCCGATGATCACCGGCTTGACGTGGTGCCCCAGTGCGCGGGCCTCTTCGACTTCTTCGAACAGCTGATCCCAGCCGAGCTGGAATTGTTGATCGGCGCTGAATTCAGGCACGAGGTAGTGATAGTTGGTGTCGAACCACTTGGTCATTTCCTGGGCATGCGCGCCGCCGCAGCAGCTGTCGCTCACACCGCGCGCCATGCCGAACAGGGTTTGCAGGCTGGCCTTGCCATCGTGCGGGCGGAAGCGCTCAGGGATCACACCGAACATCAGCGAGTGGGTCAGAACCTGGTCGTACCAGGCAAAATCACCGACCGGCAACAGCTCGATCCCGGCCTTTTTCTGCAAGTCCCAGTGGGTCTTGCGCAGGTCGCGGCCCACGGTGCGCAGACCGGCTTCGTCGAGCTCGCCCTTCCAGAACGCCTCTTGAGCCTTTTTCAGTTCGCGGTCGCGACCAATGCGCGGAAATCCAAGGGAATGGGCCAATGCCATGACAATAAAACTCCATCTGGTTAATGGAGCCATTGTCAGTAGTTGAGCCTTGGTGAGACAAACTCATTTAAATCTTGATGATCACGAGTTTTTTTCATGGAGAGGATGTGGCGAGGGAACTTGCTCCCTCACCACAAATCTCGCCAGTTCGGGAACTGACTGTTGCAGATCAGCTCCCGCCCATCAGATTTCCCAGATCAGGTTGACCGCCGCATAACGCCCCGGCTGAGTCAGACGATCAAGACCTGCCGCATTTTCGTCGCGGCCCTGCACGTCCCCCCAGTTCCAGTACTTCTTGTCGGTCACGTTGAACAGACCGCCATTGACCGACACTTCCTGGGTCACCTGCCACCAGGCCGTCAGGTCGAGTGTGCCGTAGCCCGGTGTTTCGAACTGACGGTTGATCAGAAGATCGGCATCGCCGCTGTGGTCGACGCGGTCCTTGGCCTGAACCAGAGTCCACATGACCTGGCCGCCGTAAACGCCGCTCGGTGCATCGTAGGCCAGGCCCATGACGGCCTTGAGCGGGTCGACACTGTTGAGCGCCTCGCCGGTGTCTTCGTCCTTGCCACGGGCATAGGCAATCGAGCCCAGCGCGCGGGTGCCGGCCGGCATGAAGGCATCCAGCTTGACGTCACCCTTGGCTTCGGCACCACGAATGGTGACCTTGCTCAGGTTGCGCGACTGGAAGGTCAGCGGGATGTCGCTGGTCGGATCAACAAAGCCGACCGTGTCGATGAAGTCCTTGTACTTGTTGTAGAACAGCGCAATACCAAAGCTGCCCAGGTCGTAGCGACCACGCAGACCGGTCTCGAAGCTGTCGCTGGTTTCCGCCTTGAGGTTCGGGTTGCCGATTTGCTTGTAGCCAATCTGTGGGTTGCTGAACTCACCGAACATGTTGACCGGGTTAGGTGCGCGGAAACCGGCGGCGTACTGGCCGTACAGGCTTTCGTGCTCGGTCAGCTGATAGGTCATGCCGAATTTCGGCGAGATGTGATCGTCGATGATGCGCGACGGATCGGTTTCCGACGGCAGGCCATTGAGGTACTCCTGAGTGACGTGCGGGGTCTGGCGGTAGTAGTCGTAGCGCAGGCCCGGCAACAGGGTCCAGCGGCCGATCTCGATGCTGTCCTGCACGAACAGGCCCAGGGATTCGCTGGTCGGATCCGGGAAGTCGCTGACCGGGAAATTCTCCGAGGCCGGCACGGTAGCGCCGGTGTCCAGGCGAACCTCTTTACCGGTACGCAGATTGCTCGAGTCGATGCGCTTGACTTCACCACCGTAGATCAAATGGTGCCTGGTGTCGGCAATCGCGAATTGCTTGTCGAGCTGGGCATTCAGGCTCCACAAGCGTTCATCGTAAGACGACTGGCGGGTGCGCACGCGGTTGACCCCCGAGGCGGTCTGACGCTGCTGGAAGGTATCCTGGTCGTTGCTGCTTTCCTGATAGTTCAGCTGCCATTGCAGCTTGTCGGCCATCGCGCTGTCCAGGCTCAGGGTGTGCGCCAGGCTGTAGCGGGTACGGTCGATGCTGTCTTTGGAAGTGGAGCCGAGAATCGCCGGGCTCATGCCCGTGGCGCGGGGAACGATGTCGCTCAGCAGGTTGCTGTCGGCGTCGTCCTGATAACGCTCGTAAGTGAATTGCAGGCGGTCGCCTTCAGCGTAGTCCCAGCCCAGTTTGGCCAGCACGTTTTCGGTGGTGTAGTCGAGCGGGTTGGCTTCTTCACGGTTGACGCCGACACCACCGACGCTGCCTGCGGTATCCGTGGACTGACCGTCACGGCGACCCAGGTGCAACAGGCCATCGACGGTGCCGGTGCGGCCGGCGAAGGTGGCGCTGCGCTGCCAACTGTCATCGCTGCCGTCATAACCGGTCTTCAAGCGTGCGTAGGCGTCGTCGCCGTCTTCGAGGTAGTCAGCGGCGTCCTTGGTCAGGTAGCTGACCGCACCACCGATGGCGTCGCTGCCGTACAGCGAAGACGCCGGGCCGCGGATGATTTCCACCTGCTCGATGGTATCGAGGTCGACGTAGTTGCTGCGCACGTCCTGGAACGGGCTGAAGGCGTTGCTTTGCGGCACGCGCACGCCGTCGACCTGGGTCAGAACCCGGTTGCCGTCGATACCGCGGATGTTCGCCCCGGACAGACCGAAACGGCTGCCGGTGCCGCTCACCGAAACGCCCGGCTCATAACGCACCAGATCCTTGAGGTCCTTGTCGTTCTGCTGATCGATTTCACGCTCGCTGTGCACCGACACGGTACTCGGCACCTGCAGCAGGGTCTGCTCGGTGCGGGTGGCGGTCACGCTGACGGTATCGAACTGAGTAACGGGTTCGGCGGCAAAAACCAGCGAAGGTGAGAGCAGCAGCAAGGCGAGCCAGGGACGCATGGCGAATGGCGGGCGGATCGACATCTGACTTTTACTCCTGAGAGTCTGACAGCGGTCACGTGCATGCAGGGTGCTGAAGGGGATCTGCATGGGTGACGGCAACTGTCCGGCGTGTGTTTGATTTTTTGTGAACAAAGCGCTCGGCCCTTTCTCTTGAAGGGATGTATACAAAAACGCTTTTCGGCAGCGGCGGCGAAGATAACCAGCTTGACTTGTAAATGCAAATTATTATCATGTACATTATATTTTAAATCTGGAACGAGTGTGCATGAAGCACTTCTGGGGTTGTCTGGGGTTATCGATTGCGCTGCATTTGAGCGCCGGATGGCTCGTTCGCGAGATTCAGGCCGCGCCTGAACCTTTGGCCTTTCAGCCGCCGATGGCCATTCAACTGGTCACCCTGGCGCCGATTGCGGTGCCCGCCCCTGCCCCACCGCAGCCCGTCCGCGCGCCCGCGTCAACGTCAACATCAGCGCCAGCACCAACGCCGGTGAAGGAACCGGCGACAACAAAGGCTGAACCCGCAACGCCCGCGCCAACACTGGTCAAGCCACTGCCGGTCAGCACCCAGCCGTCCATCGTCAAGGCTGCGAGCAAACCGCAACCGGCTCCCAAATCCCAGACCGATCCACGTCGCGCCGAACCGCTTGAGTTGCCGGCCACCGTGGCGAAAAACCCACCGGCACCGGCAGCGCCCCCCGCCGCCGTACCCGCACAGAACACCCATCCGGCCACGCCGGTCGCTGCTGCCCCGGCCCCCATACTCTCTCCGGTGGTCAGCCTGCGCCCGACCTTCGTCACCCCGCCCCCCGCGCCTCGCTACCCCACCACTGCACGCCGCCGAAACCAGCAGGGCGTGGTGCGGGTCGAGGTGCGCCTGGATGAACGCGGCCAGCAACTCAAGCTGACGCTGGTGCGTTCTTCCGGGGTGGAAAGCCTTGACCAGGCTGCACTCGAAGCCGTCACCACCTGGCGTTTTCGCCCCGAAATTGTCGACGGCCGGGCCGTGCCCAGCCGCGTAGAGATACCAATAGAATTCGCCCTCACGGCGAACCGTTGACCCTGAAGGAGCTTCACATGACCGCACAAACGTCCGCCCTGCCAACCAGCCCGGCCCTGTACCAGACCTGGCAACAGCTACGCGCCGAACAACCCGGCCTGCGCGCCCGCGACGCCGCCGCAAGACTGGGCGTCAGCGAGGCCGAGCTGACCGCCAGCCGCCTGGACACCGACACCGTGCGCCTGCGGCCGGAGTGGAAAGAGCTGCTGCCAGCCCTCGGCGAACTGGGCACCATCATGGCCCTGACCCGCAACGAACATTGCGTACACGAACGCAAGGGCGTGTACAGCGAAGTGACGGTGATGGGCAGCGGTCAGATGGGCATGGTGCTGTCGCCGGACATCGACTTGCGCCTGTTCCTCAGCGGCTGGGCCAGCGTGTTCGCCGTCGATGAGACCACCGCGCGCGGTCCGCAGCGCAGCATCCAGGTGTTCGACCGTCAGGGCCTGGCCGTGCACAAGGTCTACCTGACCGCCACCAGCTTCGATGCCGCCTGGGCGCCGTTGGTCGAGCGTATGCGCGCCGAAGAACAAACGGCCGAACTGAACCTGCAACCGCTGCCGCAAGCCAAGGCACCGCGTGCCGATGGCGAAGTCGATGTAGACACCCTGCGTAGCGAATGGTCGCAGCTCAAGGACACCCACGACTTCTTCTTGCTGCTCAAGCGTAATGACGTGGCGCGCACCCAGGCCTTGCGCCTGGCCGGTCACGAGTGGGCCGAACCTCTGGCCACCGTCGAGCTGACCCGCGTCATTGAAGAAGCGGGCAAGCGTGAAGTGCCGATCATGGTGTTCGTGGGCAACAAGCACTGCATCCAGATTCACTCCGGCCCCGTCAGCAACCTGCGCTGGATGGACACCTGGTTCAACGTGCTCGACCCGATGTTCAACCTGCACTTGAAAACCACTGGCGTGACCGAACTGTGGCGTGTGCGCAAGCCGAGCGTCGATGGCATCATCACCAGCTACGAAGGTTTCGATGCCGAAGGCGAGCTGGTCATCCAGTTGTTCGGCGTGCGCAAGCCAGGCATCCCTGAGCGTGACGACTGGCGTGCCCTGGCTGAAACCGCCACCCCTCTGATCGGCTAAGGAATAGTTCCGATGCGTATGAAAACACTGCTGGCCTGTGCCAGCGTGCTCGTCAGCCAGATGGCCGTCGCCGATGCCCTGCCCCAGCGCTGGGTCAGTGCCGGCGGTGCGTTCAGCGAATGGGTGGTTGCCCTGGGCGGCGAAAGCAAACTGGTGGGTGTCGACAGCACCAGCCAGTACCCGCAATCGCTGCACCGCCTGCCGGGCGTCGGCTACCAGCGCGCGCTGGCGGCCGAAGGGATCCTGGCCCTGAAGCCGGACATTCTGGTGGGCAGCAACGAAATGGGCCCGCCACCGGTGCTCGAGCAACTCAAGGCGGCCGGCGTGCGCATTGAATTGCTGTCGGCCAAGGCCGACGTGCCAGCCCTGCAACACAACCTGACCGAGCTGGGGCAACTGCTGGGTAAGGAAACTGAGGCGCAAGCGCTGATGGGCGGTTACCTCAAGCGCCTGCAAACCCAGGCCGATTGGGTCAAGCTGGCGCAGCAACAGCAACCGGCTCCCCGGGTGCTGATGCTGCTCAGCCACTCCGGTGGCAACCTGCAAATGGCGGGCAAAGACACCCTGGCCGCCTGGATGATTCAACAGGCCGGTGGCAAAAGCCTGGGTGAGCACAACGGCTACAAACCGGTCTCCAGTGAAGCCATGCTGAGCCTGGACCCGCAAGTAATCATCTTTGCCGGTGGTCGTCTGGAGGGTGATGCGGCGCGTAAAGCCTTGCTGGAACAGAACCCGATCCTGGCGCAAACCCAGGCCGGTCGAAATGGCCGGGTGGTGGTGATCGACCCGACGCTTCTGGTCGGAGGCCTTGGCCCGCGTGTACCGGATGCACTGACGCGTCTTTACACGGCGTTCTACCCGGACGCCAAAGCGCAGACTGCCGGGACCAACCCATGACGGCCATTTTTCGGCCGCGTCCGACGTTGATCTTTTTGCTGCTGTTGCTGGTGCTGGTGTTCTGGTTGTCCCTGGCTCTCGGACCGGTCAGCCTGCCGCTGGGCGATACCTTGCTGGCCGGGATGCGTCTGCTGGGGTTGCCGCTTGACGGTGGCGATACACAGCAGGCGGAGTTGATCCTCGGTCAGATTCGTCTGCCGCGCAGTCTGCTCGGTATCGCCGTCGGTTCGATACTGGCGCTGTCCGGCGTGGCAATGCAGGGGTTGTTCCGCAACCCCTTGGCGGACCCGGGTCTGGTCGGTGTTTCCGGTGGCGCGGCACTCGGTGCCGCGCTCGCCATCGTCGGCGGCAGCCTGCTCGGCGGCATGCCAGCGGCCATCGAACCTTATCTGCTGTCGGTCAGCGCCTTCGCCGGTGGCTTGATCGTCACGGCGGTGGTGTATCGCTTTGGTCGCCGCAACGGGCAAACCGACGTTGCCACCATGCTCTTGGCGGGAGTGGCGATGACGGCCATGGCCGGTGCCGGCGTGGGGCTGTTCACCTACCTGGCCGATGACGCGACCTTGCGCACCTTGACGTTCTGGAACCTGGGCAGCCTCAACGGTGCCAGCTACCTGCGCTTGTGGCCGTTGCTGATCGTCACCCTGGGCGTGGCGCTGTGGTTGCCCCGTCGGGCGGCGGCGCTCAATGCCATGCTGCTGGGTGAGTCGGAAGCCCGTCACCTGGGCTTCGACATCGAGCGGATCAAGCTTGAGCTGGTGCTGTGCACGGCGCTCGGCGTCGGTGCGGCCGTCGCGGCGGCCGGCCTGATCGGCTTTATCGGCCTGGTGGTACCGCATCTGATGCGTCTGCTGGTCGGCCCGGATCACCGGGTGTTGCTGCCCGCGTCGTTACTGGCCGGTGCCAGCCTGCTGTTGTTGGCTGATCTGGCGGCGCGCCTGCTGTTGGCGCCAGCCGAATTACCCATCGGTATCGTGACTGCACTGATCGGCGCTCCGTTCTTTCTTTATCTGCTGGTACGAGGGCGTTCCTGATGCTGCGGGCAAACAACTTGCTGGTACGCCGTGGCAACCGCACGGTACTGGCGAACATCGATATCGAGTTGCGCCCCGGTGAAGTACTGGGGGTGCTGGGGCCCAATGGCGCTGGCAAAAGCACCCTGCTCGCCGCTTTGTGCGGCGAACTGGCGAGCAGCGAAGGCAGGGTCAGCCTCGACGAGCGTCCGCTCGCCGACTGGCCGGGTCAGGAGCGGGCCAGACGCCTGGCCGTGCTGCCGCAGAGTTCGAGCCTGAACTTTGCGTTCTCGGTCAATGAAGTCGTGGGCATGGGTCGCTTGCCTCACGCCAGCGGCCGCGTGCGCGATGCCGAAATCGTCGCCGAAGCGCTTAAAGCGGCCGATGCGCTTCATCTGGCCGGACGCAGTTACCTGGCCCTGTCCGGCGGTGAACGCCAGCGCGTGCATCTGGCGCGGGTGCTCGCTCAACTGTGGCCGGGTGCCGAAGGGCAAACCCTGCTGCTCGATGAACCGACGTCGATGCTCGATCCGCTGCACCAGCACACCATTTTGCAAGCCGTGCGTGATTTCGCCGAGCGCGGGGCGGCGGTGCTGGTGATTCTGCACGACCTCAACCTGGCCGCACGTTACTGCGATCAACTACTGTTGTTGCAACAGGGCCTGCCCCACGCCTACGGTCCACCGGCCGAGGTGCTGACCGCCGAAGCGCTGGCGGCGGTCTATGGGTTGGAGGTGCTGATCCACCAGCATCCGGAACGCGGCCATCCGTTGATCATCGCGCGCTGATACCGCCCCCCTCCTCTGTCATCGAGGGGGCACCTGTCCAATAAGGAAAACCGATGCGCTTTGTATTGCTCTGTGCATTCAGCCTGTTGGCTGCCTGCCAAACCCATCAAGTTACACCACTGCCGGCGTCGATCGCCCCGCAAGGGCGTGATCACACTGACTTCGGGGTCATCCGTGAACTCGCCACGGGCCGCACGCTGACGCCGCAAGAACTGGTCCAACGCCTGGCCGCTGCCCCAAGTGTTTTGGTCGGAGAGCAGCACGACAACCCGGACCACCACGCCCTGCAACTGTGGTTGCTGCGCGAACTGGCGGCACAACGCGCCCAGGGCAGTCTGCTGATGGAAATGCTCAATCCCGATCAACAGGCCAGGGTCGATGCCGCCCAAGCCGCGACCCGCGCCGGACAGCCACCGGCCGATGCGTTCACGGCGCTGGCCTGGCAGGCCAATTGGGACTGGAGTGTTTATGGCGCACTGGTCACCTACGCGCTACGACAACCGTATCCGCTGCTGGCGGCGAACCTGGACCGCGCGCAGATCATGCAGATCTACAAACAGCGCCCGGTACTCACGGGGCAAGCGTCTACCACCCAACAGGTGCAGGCGACCTTGCTGGACGACATCCGCGAATCCCATTGTGGTCTGCTGCCCGAAGCACAGATGCCGGCGATGCTCGCGGTGCAGCAACAGCGTGACCGGCACATGGCGGAGCGCCTGATGGCCGCGCCTCTGCCGGCGTTGCTGCTGGCCGGCGCCTTCCACGTGCGCAAGGACCTGGGGGTGCCATTGCACTTGAAAGACCTCGGTGCCGGTGAAGGGAATGCAGTGCTGATCCTGGCCGAAGCGGGCAAGACCGTGACTGCCGAGAGTGCGGATTACGTGTGGTACACCGCCGCACAACCGGAAGAGGATCATTGCGCGCAGCTGCGTCGTTAATCCCCCCTACAAAATCATCAAGCCCCGTTCCGGCGCGACACTATGTCACGCCTCTGTGTCGGTCCAATGGTCGTATCCGCCCCTCCGGCACCGACACAGTTTGTTAACATCCCCACGATTTTTTCGTCTGTACAGTCATCACGCTGTCATTTCAGCCTGTTCAACAGGATGCTTTTTCAATGAGTACTGTGTATACCCGCCGAACGGTCCTGCAAGGCATGGGCCTGTTGAGCCTGGGCCTGCTCGCCGGTTGCGACGACAGCAGCAAGCTGTCGTTCAAGTACGGCAAAGACCTCAGCGACAAGATCATGGGGCGTAACTTCAAGCTCAAGAACGCTCAGGGCGAAACCCGGATGCTGGGCAGCTATCGCGGCCTGATGCCGATGGTGTTCTTCGGGTTCACCCAGTGCCCGGCCGTGTGCCCGACCACCCTGGCCCGCGCGGCCCAGGCCAAAAAGCTGATGGGTCGCGATGGCGAAAGGCTGCAGGTGATCTTCATCACCCTGGACCCTGAGCGCGACACGCCAGAGATGATCGATAAATACGTAAAAGCCTTCGACCCGAGTTTTGAAGCGCTGTACGGCACCCTGGAAGAAACCGCTGCCACCGCCAAGGAATTTGGCGTGTTTTTTGAAAAAGTCCCGAGCGGCGATACCTATACCCTCTCCCATACCGCGACCAGCTATGTCTTCGACTCCCGGGGCACTCTGCGCCTGGGACTGTCCACGTCCCTGACGGCCCAAGAGTGCGCAGAAGACCTGCTCACCGTGATGGAGGTTTGCTGAAATGAATGCCCCGCAGGCTAAAAACCGTTTCGCACAACGCTGCAAGCAACTGGCGCTGGGCTTGTCCCTGGTCGGCCTGGCCTTTCAGGCGTCGGCACAAACCGAGGTAGAAGACGCCTGGGTCCGCGCCACCGTGGCCGGCCAGCCGTCGAGCGGTGCCTTCATGACCGTCACCGCGAGCAGCGACAGCAAACTGCTGAGCGTGCAAACGCCGGTTGCCGGGCTTGTGCAGATCCATGAAATGAGCATGAAAGACGACGTGATGAAAATGCAGCAGGTGGGCGCCGTCGCACTGCCCGCCGGTAAAGCGGTGAGCTTCGATCCCCACGGCTACCACATCATGCTCATGAACCTGACGGGCCAGATCAAGGAAGGCGACAAGGTGCCGCTGACCCTGACCGTGGAAGACTCCAGGGGTGAGAAAGAGTCGATTCAGGTTGAAGCCGTTGCCAAGGCGATTGGCACTATGGATCACAGCTCGATGATGCATGATCACAGCAAGATGAATTGATTTTCCCGTAGTATTGCAACACCAAAAAGATCGCAGCCTGCGGCAGCTCCTACGAAATCGGTGTAGGAGCTGCCGCAGGCTGCGATCTTTTTTTGATCAAGATCTTTTCATGTCAACTCAAACCAGCTTGAGTACGACGTTGATGTTGTTGCGCGTGGCTTTCGAGTACGGGCAGTACTGGTGCCCGGTGTCGACGATTTTCTGCGCGGTTTCGCGATCCAGCCCTGGCAGGCTGACATTGAGCCGTGCCTGGAGCAGGTAGCCGCCTTCATTGGTGCCCAGGTCGACTTCGGCATCGACGGCCACATCCTTGGGCAACGCTACTTTCATTTCCCTGGCCGCAACCTGCATGGCGCCGATAAAACAGGCTGACCATCCGGCAGAGAACAGTTGCTCAGGGTTAGTACCGCCACCGCCCGCACCTGGCGATGACAGCTGCACATCGAGGATTCCGTCGGAGCTGCGGGAGGCGCCGTCACGCCCGCCGGTGGTGTGGGTTTTGGCGGTGTACAACACTTTATCGATCTGGTTCATGGTGACCTCCTGATTAAGTTGTAAAAAACCGGTTTTAACACCCCATCGGGTCGCTGGGATGGTCAATCAATATAGACGTCACACGCCCACACCGTGGTCGATCCGACCAGCGCCCGTTTCTTGTTTATTTACGCGCCAACTTGTACCTGACGCAGTCCTCATAAAAGCTCTGCCGTACAGCAGTCGGTTTGAATCGCGACGGACTGTCATAAGTTTGCTCTGTAATGCCAAGTGCCATCATGCGCATCCAGGTTTTGGCGAACTTGTAGACCTGGATTTTCTGGCGCGCAGCATACAAAGAAACGCCTGCAAGCTTGAGTTCCTGTGCCCTTGCAGCGGTGCCCGCACCCCAACTGCACATGTACTGATCATTGCTGGCCAGCTCTTTGGCTTGAGCCGAATTGGCTACACCCGCAACTACCAGCGGGATTAACGCGATCCATATCTTGCGCATCTTGACCTATTTAACTGGCTGAAAATGAACTAATTTTGCTGAGGATTTGTAAACTTGGGGGCCAGCATCGTGCCTTTTCTGCAAATTAAAGCGAAAACGAGATGGGCAATGTCATTTCTTGCGAGTTTTCAATCCTTTGCTATAGCTAAGACTCTCAATCGCCAACTAAGTGAGGCAACGGAATGTCAGTCGCAAAGAAAATGAGTGTGGGGCAACTGACAATGTTGACTGCCGTCAACATGTTGGGCTCCGGCATTGTGCTTCTACCGACGAAACTCGCGGAAGTCGGTGCAATTTCGATCCTCTCCTGGCTGGTGACTGCCACCGGCTCCCTCGCTCTGGCCTACGCGTTTGCGCGATGCGGGATGCTCAGCCGCAAGACCGGCGGCATGGGCGGTTATGCCGAATACACGTTCGGTAAAGCGGGTAACTACATCACCAACTACACCTATGGTCTGTCGCTGTTGATTGCCAACGTGGCGATCAGTATTACTGCGGTTGGTTATATCCAGGTGTTGTTCGGGATAAAACTCGATTCGCTGCAAGTAGGTCTGGCGACTATTGCTCTGTTGTGGATCACCACCTTCGCCAACTTTGGCGGCGCCAGCATAACCGGCCGGATCGGTGCGATCACGGTCTGGGGTGTGATTGCCCCGGTGGTGCTGGTATCCACGGTGGGCTGGTTCTGGTTCGACAGCAGCGTCTACGCCGCAGGCTGGAACCCCCACGACAAAGGCTGGTTCGAAGCGGCAGGCGCCTCGGTGGCGATCACCCTGTGGGCCTTCCTCGGCCTGGAATCGGCTTGCGCCAACACCGACGCGGTGGAAAACCCTGAGCGCAACGTACCGATTGCCGTGCTGGGCGGCACCCTGGGTGCGGCGGTGATCTACATCGTCTCCACCAACGTCATCTTCGGTATCGTCGGCAACGAAGAACTGGTCGCGTCCACCGCACCGTTCGGCCTGGTGTTTGCCAAGATGTTCACCCCGATGGTCGGCGACATCGTGATGGCGGCCATGGTACTCGCCTGCATCGGCTCGCTGCTGGGTTGGCAGTTCACCATCGCCCAGGTGTACAAAAGCTCGGCGGACACCGGTTACTTCCTGTCGATCTTCGCCAAGGCCAACAAGGCGGGAACGCCGATTGTCGGCATGCTGGTACTGCTCGCCGCACAGACCGCGCTGGCCCTGCTCACCATCAGTCCAGACCTGAGCAAACAGTTCGATACCCTGGTCAACCTCGCAGTGGTGACCAACCTGGTGCCTTACATCCTGTCCATGGCCGCGCTGATGACCATGCAGAAAGTCTCCAACGTGCCAGAAGGCAAGGCACTGGCGACCAACGTCATTGCCCTGATCGCGGCGGCCTACAGCTATCTGGCGCTGTACAGCTCCGGCGAGCAGGCCCTGATGCTGGGCGGCGTGGCCACGATCTTCGGTTACACCCTGTTCGGCTTCGTCAACAACCGCCTGATCCGCCTCGAAGCTCTCAACAACAGCGTACCGACGCAAACCGTCAGCGCGCAGCACCTCACTGCCGAGCCAGTGCCGGTGAATAATCTGAATACAGCCACTATGGAGGTTCAAGCATGACGGAATATAAACACTCGCTGGGCATGCTGGCGCTACTGGTCAGCAGTCCGCCGGACAAGCGAACGGTGTTCGGCCGCGCCCTGGACCAACTGGTCCACGACGTAGAGGGACGTGGTGTCAGTGTTCTGGCCTCGGAAAGCCTCACCGATGCCGCCTCGATCCTGCGCTCTGACCCGGCTATTCAATGCGTGCTGATCCGATGGGAAATGGACACCAGCGAAGGCCATGCCGACTGCACCAAATTGCTGGTCAAGCTGCGTGAGCGCAACACCCGGGTGCCGGTGTTCCTGATCAGCGACCGTACCACCGCGTCGACCATTCCGTTATTGGTCATGCAACACGCCGACGACTTCATCTGGCTGCCCGAGGACACCTCCCGTTTCCTCAGCGGGCGCATCCTGGCGGCCATCGAACGCTATCGCCAGGCTGCCCTGCCGCCGATGTTCGGCGCGCTGGTGAAGTTTGCCCGCAACTATGAATACTCGTGGCACACCCCAGGGCATGCCGGTGGCACGGCATTCCTGAAGAGCACCGCAGGCCGGGCCTTCTACGAGTTCTTCGGCGAAAACCTGCTGCGTTCCGACCTGTCGATCTCGGTCGGCGAACTCGGTTCGCTGCTCGATCACAGCGGCCCCATCGGCCAGGGCGAACGTTATGCCGCCAAGGTTTTCGGCGCGCACCGCACGTATTACGTGACCAACGGTTCGTCGATGTCCAACCGCGTCATCCTCATGGCCAGCGTCACGCGCAACCAGATCGCCCTGTGCGACCGCAATTGCCACAAGTCCGCCGAGCATGCGATGACTCTGTCCGGGGCGATTCCGACCTACCTGGTGCCGACCCGCAACCGCTACGGCATCATCGGCCCGATCCTGCCGCAGACCCTGAGCGCCGAAGGCGTGAAAGCCGCCATCGCCAACAACCCGCTGGTCAAGGCAGGCATCGACCCGACGCCGGTGCACGCCATTGTCACCAACTCCACCTACGACGGCCTGACCTACAACGTCACCCGCGTCGAAGAGCTGCTGGGCGAAAGTGTCGACCGTCTGCACTTCGACGAAGCCTGGTACGGTTATGCGCGCTTCAACCCGCTGTACAGCGGGCGCCATGCCATGCACGGCAACCCGGCCGATCACGACAAGTCCAAGCCGACCGTGTTCGCCACCCAGTCGACCCACAAGTTGCTGGCCGCGCTGTCCCAGGCCTCGATGATCCACGTGCGTGACGGGCGTAACCCGATCGAACATGCGCGCTTCAACGAGTCGTACATGATGCACGCCTCGACCTCGCCGAACTACGCGATCATGGCGTCCTGCGACGTCAGCTCGGCAATGATGGAAGCGCCGAGCGGGCAGATCCTCACCAGCGAATCGATTGAAGAAGCCATCAGCTTTCGCCAGGTTCTTTCGCGCATGCACAACGAGATGCTGAGCAAGGATGACTGGTTCTTCACCTGCTGGCAGCCGCCGACCGTACAGGTTGGCGCAGCGACCGTGCCGTTCCATGAGGTCGACCCGGCTACGCTTAAAACCGACCCGAACTGCTGGGTCCTGCACCCGAACGCGGTATGGCACGGTTTCGGTGACATCGAAGACGGCTACTGCATGCTCGACCCGATCAAGGTTTCGGTACTTGCCCCGGGCATGGGCGACGACGGCAACCTGCTCACCAATGGCATCCCCGCCTGCGTAGTCACCGCTTACCTGGGTCGTCAGGGTATCGTGGTCGAGAAAACCACCGACTTCACCATCCTGTTCCTGTTCTCCATCGGTATCACCAAAGGCAAATGGGGCACGCTGCTCAATGCCCTGCTCGACTTCAAGCGCGATTACGACGACAACGCCGAGCTCGAGCTGTGCCTGCCCGACCTGTACAACGCCAACCAGCACCGCTATGCCGGCATGGGCCTGAAGGATCTGGCCGACGAAATCTTCGCCGCCATGAAGAAACACAAGACCACCGCCAACATGTCCCAGGCCTTCGGCACCCTGCCAAAGGCCGAGTTCAGCCCGGTGGAGGCCTACGAAAAACTGGTGCGCAACGACATCGAACTGGTGACCCTCAACGAAGCCGCCGGGCGCCTCGCCGCCACCGGTATCGTGCCGTATCCACCAGGCATCCCGCTGCTCATGCCGGGTGAGAACGCGGGTCCGGCGGACGGTCCGTTGCTGGCGTATCTCAAGGCACTGGAAGCCTTCGACAAATCCTTCCCCGGCTTCACCCATGACACCCACGGGATCGAAGTCGAGGACGGCGTTTATCGGATGCTTGTCTTGAAGTGAGGTAAGCGAGACTCACCGTAAAACCTGTGGGAGCGAGCTTGCTCCGGGCGGCGTTCCGACGATTGCGGACTGACATTCAGCAATGATGTCGGCTGATACTCCGCCATCGCGAGCAAGCTCGCTCCTACATTGCTTTGCATCGCCCCCACAAATCCCTATGGGCAAATTCGATCACAGCGCTCTATGATTGATCCCCATGACCACCACCGCTGCGATCCGCTCACCCTGCCCACCTGGCGCCTGCGACTGCGGGCGTGACCCGTTGCTGGAAACACCGGGGGCGGACCTGCGCATTCTGTTTCTGACCCGCAACGAAGAAAAACGCCTGATCGAACGCCTGGAAAACCTGCAGAGCCTGAGCGATCTTGAGCACGTGCAACGGCGCATGTTCGAACAGTTGGGTCTGCGCGTGGACATCGCCCCCGGCTTCAACGAAGTGCGCACCATGCGCGGCATCGGCATCCGCGTTGGCGAACTGCCGGGGCTGTGCCGCAAGACCCGCGCCAACATCCCCGCCGCTATTCGCCGTGCCATGGAAAAGCGCCCGGAGATTGCCTACGAACTGCTCAATGCCAACGACCTGTTGCGTGACGCCTGATGAAGCCCATTCTCGAGTTCCCCCTCACCGACAAGATTCTCACCACGTACGCCCTGGCCATCGGTGTCGACCTGCAGGGCTACCGCAACCACATTTACCGGGTGCTGAATTTCCATACCGCCCTCAGCGGTGCCGAAGGTTTGCCCTCGGACGCCGTACAGATCGCAGCGGCATTTCATGACCTGGGTATCTGGACCGATGACACCCTCGACTACCTGCCGCCATCCATTGCCCTGGCCAGTGAGTACCTCGACAGCCAGCAACGAGCGGAACTGAAGGATGAAGTCAGCGCGTTGATACTTGAGCATCACAAGCTGCGCCGGTATCGCGGCGCTTGTGCCAACAGTGTCGAACACTTCCGCCAGGCCGATCTGGTGGATGTGTCGCTGGGCCTGGTGCGTTTCGGCTTGCCCCGAAGCTTCATCAAAACCGTGCAGGCGACCTTTCCCGATCACGGTTTTCACTCGATGCTGATGAAGCTTTCAGCCCGGCAATTCATCCGCTCGCCGCTGCGCCCGCTGCCCATGTTTCGCTGGTGAAACAGGCGTCTGTTACCCCCTCGAAAATGCACCGGAACAGGATCAGCGGTCATACAGGAATCTCGGTGCACTGCTATGCCTTCCATGGGAGATTTTGCCGCAAGCCAGCCAGGACGGAACTGCAAACCCAAGCGCGGCCACGGCCCCGGCGCCAGCCAGGTACGCGCATAAAGACCGGTGCCAATCCGTAACAGGAGGTGGCCGATGTTATTCATCGTCAGTTGGACAATCAGCCCGGACAACCGTGATGCCGCAATCGCACGTTTTCTCAAGACCGGTGGCGCGCCGCCTGCAGGCGTCACCATGCACGGACGCTGGCATGCTGTAGGGAGCTCGGCCGGCTTCGGCATTGCCGAGGCGAGTGATTTGGTGCCGATTCAAAAATGGGTGCTGGAGTGGAACGACCTGATGAGCATGGACGTGCACGCCGCATTGACCGATGAGCAAATCGCACCCTTGCTGGCCGCCACTGCCGCCCGGTAATGACGATCGAGGCGGCGAGTACCGCTCGCCGCCCCGATTTCGCCGGTGTCTTTAACGGGACACTCTTTCGGCGCAATGCGCCTGAATCAATACTTTCTGACTATCCATTACTGGATATTTCGCAATTCAAACCTACGCTCTTCCCGGGGGTTACGAATTTCAACGACGGTTGGGGGCTCGTCTCGATTTACTCACGCAAGTACGCAGGAGCTCGACATGAATCGGACAACCTTAACCTCGATGTTAGCGGTCCCCCTGTTGCTGTCTGCAATGGCGTTTCCCAGCCTGACCCTGGCCGCCGACAAAGCCCCCAACATCCTGGTGATCATGGGCGACGATATCGGCTGGTCGAATATCGGCGTCTACAACCAGGGCATGATGGCCGGCCGAACGCCCAACCTTGATCAGCTAGCGAACGAAGGCATGCGTTTCACCGACTATTACGCCGAAGCCAGTTGCACCGCCGGCCGCGCCAATTTCATCACCGGCGAACTGCCGATTCGTACGGGCATGACCACTGTCGGCCAGGCCGGCTCGCCCGTGGGTATTCCCGCCGAAGCCGTCACCATCGCGACCGCACTCAAGGCCATGGGTTATGCCACTGGCCAGTTCGGCAAGAACCACTTGGGTGACCTCAACCAGTTCCTGCCCACCGTCCACGGTTTCGATGAATTCTTCGGCTACCTCTATCACCTCGACGCCATGGAAGACCCGGCGCACCCCAATTATCCGAAGGAGCTGCTGGACAGCGTCGGCCCACGCAACATGGTCCACAGTTGGGCCTCCACCACTGATGACACGACCGTGATGCCGCGCTGGGGCAAGGTGGGCAAGCAGAAAATCGAAGACGCCGGTACGCTCTATCCGGAGCGGATGAAAACCGTCGACGAGGAGATTCGCGACAAGGCCTTCTCTTTCATCGACAAGGCCAAACAGGACAACAAACCGTTCTTCGTCTGGCTCAACCCGACCCGCATGCACATCGTCACGCACCTGTCCGACAAGTACGAGGCCATGCGCAACTCGCAGAATGGCTGGTCGGAACAGGAAGCCGGCATGGCGCAGCTCGATGACATCGTTGGCGACGTCCTGGCGAAGCTGAAAAAAGACGGCATGGACGACAACACCATCGTGATTTTCACCACCGACAATGGTGCGGAAAACTTCACCTGGCCCGATGGCGGCACGACGCCGTTCGCCATGGGCAAAGGCACGGTCATGGAAGGTGGCTTCCGGGTGCCGGCGATCATCCGCTGGCCGGGCAAGGTGCCGGCCAACCAGATCGGCAACGGCATCATGTCCGGCATGGACTGGTTCCCGACCCTGGTCGCGGCGGCGGGCAACCCGAACATCACGGCGGAACTGCTCAAAGGCAAACAATTGGGCGATACCACCTACAAAGTTCACCTGGACGGCTATGATCAAACTCCAATGATCACCGGAAAAGGTCCGTCGAACCGGCATGAAGTTTTCTACTTCGGAGAAAGCTCCTTGGGTGCAGTGCGCATAGACGACTACAAATATCGCTTCATTGATCAACCGGGTGGCTGGTTGGGGGCTAAAGTTGATGTGGACGTGCCGAACCTGACCAATCTTCGACTCGACCCATTCGAGCGCATGGGCTGGCCGGAAAATCAGGCCGCACAGGGTTCGCAACAATACTTCGACTGGTTCAAGTTCCAATTCTGGCGTTTCGTGTTCGTCCAGCAGCAGGTGGCCAAACTGGCTGAAACAGCGATCGAGTTCCCGCCGATGCAAAAAGGCGCGAGTTTCAACCTCGACTCGGTTAAAGCCAAGATCGCCAAGGCTCGAGCAGAGATGGCTAAGTAACAGCCGAATCCACGGGTGGCTGGTGCAGTCCACCCGTATTCGAAATGGACAATTGCTGAGGGATTTCAATGCCGACAAAAACCGCTACCCTGCCCGCTTCTGCGCTACTTGCCCTGTGCTGCCAGCAAGCCTGGGCCGGTGGCATCATGCTCTATGAAATCGGCACCGATAACGCCGGCCTGGCCAACGCCGGTGCCGCCGCCCGTGCCCAAGGCCCCTCGACCATAGCCAGTAACCCCGCGGGCATGAGCTACCTGCCGGGCACGCAAATCACCGCCGGCTTGCAGGTTCTGTATGGCGACCTGAGCTTCGACCGCGACTCCGGCACCAACGTCCCGGGCAGCGGCAGTGGCAATGCCCTCGATCCGATTCCCGGTGGCAGCTTCTTCATCAGCCATGAACTGGACGAGCACTGGAGCGTCGGTTTCGGCCAGTACGGTGACTTCGGGTTGGCGGTCAACTACGACAACGATTGGTCCGGCCGTTACTTCGCACAGAACTCCAGCCTGCTCGGCCTGTCGCTGGTACCGAGCGTGGCTTATCGCTTCAACGAGCAGTGGTCGGTCGGCCTGGGCATCAAGGCCATGTACGGCATGTTGAAGGCAGACACCGCTATCGACCGTTCCCCTTTCGGCTTCACTGACCGCTCGGACGGCCAGTACAAATACAAGGACAACGACTGGGGTTATGGCGCCAACGTCGGGGTGATCTACGCCCCGCAACCCGGCACACGCATCGGCCTGACCTACACCAGCCAGGTCGACCTGGACTTCGAGGACCGGCTCGATGTGAAGGGCGACGGACGTCTGCTCGAGCGCGTCAACAACACCAACACCGAACTCGATATGAAGGTACCGCAAACCGTCACCCTGAGTCTGTTCCAGCAACTGGACCGGCAATGGGCGTTGTTGGCCTCGGCCAACTGGCAGGACTGGTCCAAGTTCGGCGACATCGCCGTAGAGGTCGACACCACGGCCCTTGGTGCGCAATCGACAACGGTCGACGCCGGCTTCAAGGACACCTGGCACCTTTCCCTTGGCGCGCAATACCAGGCCACCGAGCAGTGGTTGTGGAACTTCGGCGTGGCCTACGACAGCAGTGCCGTCTCGGACAGCAACCGTAGCGTGGTCGTGCCGATGAGCGAATCCTGGCGCATTGCCACAGGAGCCACCTATGCTCTGAACAAAGACACTGATGTCAACGTCAGCTGGGCCATGGTCTGGATCGGCGACATGCCGGTTGACCAGGCCAAATCCGTATCGGGCAATCAAATTTCCGGTGAATTCGACAATACCTGGATTCAAGCCTTGACCGGGAATATGACCTGGCGATTCTGATGTTTTGTAAACGAAAGAACGACGATTTCATCCAAGGAGTAAACACCACTATGAATCTGTCCCGAAAACTGCTTGTCGGCGCCGCGCTGGCCAGTCTGTTGCTAGGCGGTTGCACCTCGAAAGTGACTGAGAAGGAGCAATACTCTGGCTTCCTGTCCAACTACAACAACCTGCAGGAAGTCCAAACGCCGAGCGGCGGCACCGCGATGCGCTGGGTCAGCCCTTCGTGGAACCCGAATGCTTATGACACCGTGGTGTTCAACAAGCTGGAGCTGTACCCGGCGCCCAAGCCCAACGAACGGGTCAACCAGCAAACGCTCTCCGACATCCAGAACTACATGACCAGCAAGGCCAAGGCCACCCTGGGTCAGAAATACCGCGTAGTGTCCAACACCTCGTCCGCACCGGCCGGTTCCAGGCCCCTGATCATGCGTGCGGCAATTACCGGGGTGACCGCCGAGAACGAAGGCATGAAGTGGTATGAAGTGGTCCCGGTCGCAGCCGTTGTCGGCGCGACTCAGGCCGCCACCGGTCACCGCGACCAGGACACCACCCTGTTCATCGAAGCCGAGTTCGTCGACGCGAAGAGCAACCAGACCGTGGCCAAAGTGGTGCGCAAAGTGTTTGGCACCGCCCTGGAAAACGAAAGCCAGAAGATTACCGCCAAGGACTTCAAGGCGGCGATCGACAAACTGGGCACCGACTTCCAGGCGTTCCTGAAGTAACACACTCTTGTGGCGAGGGAGCTTGCTCCCTCGCCACCTGGAGTTCCTTCCTGACTCTTGCGGTCACTCCTACATCCCCACGTTTCTGCTGCCGTAGGCAACTTAGACCGCGCCGCCCTTGGCTTGCTGCTCCAGATGCAATTGCAGCTGCGGCTCGATCTGCAACGCCGCGGCCAGTTCATCCAGATAGTTGCGCTCGGCGTCCTGCTGGTCGTCCACCAGCATCACGCTGGCCAGATACATCTCCGAGGCCATTCCAGGATCGGTCGCCGACTGCGCCACGTCATTGGGGTCCAGTGGCTTGGCGACTTCATCGTCCAGCCATTGCTGCAATTGAGGATCGTCAGTGTGACGGCCGATCTCGGTGCTGATCATCTGCTTCTCGGCGTCGTCGATCCGGCCATCGGCCTTGGCCGCCGCAATCAATGCCCGCAGGATCGCATGGCTGTGCTCCTCGGCTTCCGGGCCGGCGAGCAAGTCCACCGTGCGCGGAGCTTCTTGCGGGGCCGACGCCTGACTGCGCTGCCAGGCCTGGTACGCCTGGAACGCCATCATGCCGAGGGACGCCAGCGCCGCATAATTTGTGCCACCACCGGAGCGGCTTTGTGGCGCGCCACCCATCGGCGAACCGCCGCCGAGCAAACCACCGAGCAAACCGCCCAACCCTGCGCCACCGCCGCCACCGCCGCCACCGCCGCCAGCACCGCCGCCACCGCCCAACAACCCGCCGAGCAATCCACCCAGGTCGCCGAGCCCGCCTTGGGCCGCCGCGCCACTGCCACCCTGCTGCGCCATCGAGCCCTGGCCGGCGCGCAATAATTGTTCGAGCAGATCGCTGGTGTTCATGACGCTTGTCCTCTTTGGAAGGGGTTTATCCAGTCAGGCAACGATAGTCCCCGCAGGCGAATGTGCCAGCACCGTTGGGCTGACGCGCCCGTGCTACCGCAGATGGGTCCGGAGTGTTTTTTTGCGGCGCAGCTAAGATTCATAGGTGGTGAACCTTATTCCCGGATACCCGGTCGATACCTGCAACCCGACCCGGTTTGCCATCGCCCCCATACGCGGGGTGACAACTGGCTTGCTTCATTCACTGGAGAACGCCCCCGTGATTTCAACCCTACGAATCGCCAGACTCAAAGCATGGGGCGCCCATGGTTTTACCGCCACTGGCGTGGTCACCGCTTTCCTCGCCACCCTGTCCCTGCTGGATAACCAGCCGACCCATTGCCTGCTGTGGCTGGGCGTCGCCCTGATCGTCGACGGGCTGGACGGTGCACTGGCGCGCAAGGTCAATGTGCAGTCAGTGTTGCCGAGCTTCGATGGCTCGATCCTCGACCTGGTGATCGATTACCTGACGTATGTGTTTATCCCGGCACTGTTCATCTATCGCTACATCCCGTTGCCGGACTACACCTTGCTGCTGAGCGTGTCGCTGATTCTGGTGTCGTCGCTGTTCTGCTTCTGCAACGTCAACATGAAGAGCAAGGACAACTACTTCCAGGGCTTCCCCGCCGCCTGGAACGTGGTTGCCCTGTGCCTGTACATCATCGCTCCGTCGCCGTGGATCACCTTTGTTACGGTGATTGGCCTGGCGCTGCTGACCGTGACCCGGATGAAATTCCTGCATCCGTTCCGCGTGCGCCGGTTCATGCCGATCAACATTGCGGTGACGGCCATCTGGTTGCTGTGCAGTTTGTCGCTGGTGCTCAACCACCCGGTGATCAACCCGTTGGTGATGGGGCTGTGGCTGCTGATGTCGGCGTACTTCCTGGGCATCTGCTTATGGCGCACGGCGCTCGAGTGGTTTGACCAATCGCGGCTCAAGTAGCCATGGCGGTCCATATTGTTCAACTCGGATCACCCCGTCGACCCGACGAAGGTTTGCGCCTGGGTACGGTACGCCGCCCTCCCCGTGGCGTACCGAAAGCCGAATTCGCCTGTCGGGATTTTTATGATGTCTGGCAGCCGCTGCTGTCGCCCAGCGCGGAGCTGGTGGCCGAGGCCAAGGCTGCGCAAGATGCCAAGGCCTGGGAGGTGTTCAGACGCAAATTCAAGGCCGAGATGAGCCAGCCCGCTGCCAGTCAGATGCTCGACCTGCTGGCTGCGTTGTCCCATCAGACATCCCTGGCCGTGGGCTGTTATTGCGAGGATGAAGCGCATTGTCACCGGTCGGTGTTGCGCGAGTTGCTGGAGGCGCGTGGGGCCGTAGTGATTTAGATGCCATTGACCACCACACAACCCCTGTGGGAGCGAGCTTGCTCGCGATGGCGGTGTATCAGACACAGCACTGTGACTGGAAGACCGCTATCGCGAGCAAGCTCGCTCCCACAGTTTTTTGCAGGGTTGTCAGCTACCGCCGCGTAATCACTACCTCCAGGTATTCACTCGGCACCACCAGCGACTTGTCGCCCGCCCGGTTCATCCGGTTGATCAGCTCGGTCAGGTCGGTCTCCAGGGCCTTGGCGCCATCCGCGGGCAGCGCGGCGAAGGCCTTGTGCACCGGCCCGTACCACTCGCGGAAGGTGTCGATGAAATGCGCCGCCGAGCGATAGCGGAAATTGAAGGTGCGACGCGTCACCTGGAGCAGAAATTCCCGCTCGTCAAAATGCTCGTGCAGCCAGGCTTCAGTACCCCAGCGCGAGGGCGGATTCGCTCCCGGCGGGGGTGGCAGGTGCTGGCCCAGGGTCTTGAACATCTGGCCGACGAAACCTTCCGGCGTCCAGTTGGCCAGGCCGATCCGGCCGCCCGGGCGGCAAACCCGCGCCAGTTCCGTGGCGGCTTTGGGCTGGTCCGGCGTGAACATCACGCCGAAGGTCGACAGCACAGCATCAAAACTGCCGTCGGCAAAGGGCAAGGCTTCGGCATCGGCGACCTGGAAGGAGACGTTCAGGCGTTCTGCCCGGGCCCGTTCTTCGCCGCGTTCGAGCAAGGCCGCGACATAGTCGGTGGACGTCACCTGGCAACCACGGCGTGCAGCCGCGAGTGTCGCGTTGCCGTTGCCGGCAGCAACATCGAGCACGCGCTCATCGCACAACAGGTCGCAGGCTTCGGCCAGTTGCTCGCCGACAATTTGCAGGGTGGTGCCGATCACGGCGTAGTCACCGCTGGCCCAGGAGGCCATCTGGCGGTTTTTCAAGGCAGTCAGGTCAATGGGTGTACTCATGGAGGCGGTCTCTGGGTTGAAACACAAATCGGGTCCGGCCGCGGTTACTCCGCCGTTGTCGGATCGATGATGTTCATGACCTGGGAAATGCGGTTGGCAGGAAAACCGCTCAGCCTGGCGTGCTCCTGGATCTGCGCCTCGCTCGGCGAGATGTACACGCAATAGAGCTTGTCACCAGTGACATAACTCTGCAGCCACTGCACCTCTGGCAACTCACGCAAGGCCCGGCAGGACTTTTGCGAAGCGGCTTTCAAATCCCTTTCCGACAGAGCTCCGGCGCCCTGGATCTCACGTTCGATGACGAACTTAGGCATGGCAACCTCTCTTTATTGTTCTGGATGGCAGGGCGGCACTCACCCTGTGGTCAAACTATCGTCCTGACGGGCGCTGGCGTCCTGCCCGATCGTCGCCCAACCCTGCCCGATCGTCCGGAGATTCCACGTTGCGCGCCGGCGCGTTCACAATCAGGAACCCTCCCACGGGGAAACCCCAATGGACGCTCTGTCACAGACCCTGCGCGTCGTGCATCTGGTCGGCGCGATCTTCATCAACGCCCGCTTCACTGCGCCCTGGTGCTACCAGTCGCCCAGCGCCGATACGGCGGCGCCGTTTCTGGAGCCCGATGCGGAACGGGTGGTGATCTTTCACCTGATCACCGAGGGCGAGTGCTATGTCGAACTGGGCGATGACCCGCCGCTGCTGCTGAGTGCGGGCGACGTGGTGATCTTCCCCCAGGGCGATGCCCATCGCATGTGCTCACGTCCCGGATTACCCCCGGCCACGGGTGCGCGACTGGATGCGGTGTTGGCGCGGCGGCCCCGGCAGCTGAGTTATGGCGGGGGTGGCGCGGTCACCCGCCTGGTGTGCGGGTACCTGGCGTGCGACACGCGCCTGGCGGGCATGTTACTCAAGGGCTTGCCGGCCGTGGTGCGGGTCAATGTGCGCGGCTCGGATGCCGGCATCTGGCTGGAATCCTCCGTGCGCTATGCCCTCGCCGAAGCCCGCTCGCCCCGCCCCGGCGGCGAAGGGGTATTGGCCAAACTCGCCGAAGTGCTGTTCATCGAAGTGCTGCGCCTGTACATGAATGAACAGGGCGAAGGCCGCACCGGCTGGCTGGCCGGTGTGCGCGACCGCATCGTCGGCGCTGCCCTCAACGCCTTGCATAAAAAACCCTGCCACGCCTGGACGCTGGACGAACTGGCGCGCACCGCCAGCACCTCAAGATCGGTATTGGCCGAACGTTTCCAGCAACTGGTGGGGGTGTCGCCGATGCAATACCTGACGCAATGGCGCATGTTGCTGGCCGCCAATCTGTTGCGCAGCAGCAACAGCTCCTTGACGCGGATCGCCGAAGAAGTCGGCTACCAGACCGATACCGCCTTCAGCCGCGCCTTTCGTCGCGAGTACGGTGCGCCGCCGGCGGCGTGGCGGCGCGCTCAGGTGGCCTCGAATCACTTGAGCGGTCGCTGAGCCAGCGCAGGCGACAGCACCGCCCAGGCCCGCTACTCTCGCTAACCAGCGACTGACCTCTGAAAGGACTCACAACATGGCACCCCGCCTGGACTGGCTTGCTCGACATATGCGGCACAGCAACACATTCGCTTCGTGGATCCACCAGCAGTTCCACTACGAATACGCCGGACAGCCCCTGCCTGACTGGCAACGTGAGTTCACCGAAGGCCAAGACAACGGCGACTGGAAATGTCTGATCGCCCTCGACCACGACGAGCTGGTGGGCGGCGCAGCACTGGCCAGGGCCGACCTGGACCATCGCCCGGATCTGGGGCCGTGGCTCGCTTGCGTGTTCATCACCCCCGAGGCACGCGGCAAGGGCCTGGCAGAGCGATTGATCGAAGGGATTTGCGCGCAAGCCAAAGCCAGCGGCGAGAAGAGGATCTACCTGCACACCCAGGACCAGAGCGCTTATTACGCCAAGCGCGGATGGGTGGTGCTGGAGCGTTTTGAAGCGTGGGAAAAAGATCAATGGCTCATGGCTCGGGACCTGTGAGCCATTGATCAAGCGGATTACGCCGCAGGCGCGCTGGCCCTGGCCTCCTGCAGCAACTGCTGAATCATTTGTTCCTGCGTGTCGTAGCTGCCTTCACCGAAGTGGGTGTAACGCACCTGCCCCTTGGCATCGATCAGGTAGTGCGCCGGCCAGTACTGGTTGTCGAAGTTGCGCCAGATCGCGTAGTTGTTGTCGATCGCCACCGGGTAGGTGATGCCGTACTCCTTCACCTTGGCCCTGACGTTGTCGATGATGCGTTCAAAGCCGTATTCGGGCGTGTGCACGCCGATCACCACCAGTCCGTCCTTTTCATATTTCTTCGCCCAGTCCTTCACGTACGGCAGGGTGTGCTTGCAGTTGATGCAGTCGAAGGTCCAGAAGTCCACCAGCACCACTTTGCCTTTCAGCGCTTCGTTGGTCAGTGCGGGCGAGTTGAGCCAGTCCACTGCGCCGGACAGCGACGGCATGGCGCCCTGGGCATTGCCCATGGTGCTGTCGGCCTTGACCTTGCTGACCAGGTAATCGACGACTTTCGGCACGGTCTCCAGCACGCCCTTCTCGACACTGCTGACACCTTGCGAAGAAGTATTGGCCAGCAACAGGTCGTTGGCCCCCGTTGCAATCACCGCCGCCCCGGCCAGCACCGCAACCCCGGCGCCACGGCGCAACCAGCCCGTAACCGGAATCGACGGTTTCAAGCGATTGACCAGGCCGCGACCGGTAAAGATCAAGGTGCCCAGGGACAGCGCACTGCCCGCACCATAGGCCACCAGCAACAGACTGGTGCCGGCGTTCGCGCCCTGCAGCATGGCGCTGGTCAGAATCACCCCGAGGATCGGCCCGGCGCAGGGTGCCCAGAGCAACCCGGTGGCGACACCGATCATGATCGAAGCCAGCGGCCCGGACACCTTGCGCGAGTTCGGGTCGATGCGATTACCCAGTAGCACGAAGGGCCGCGCCAGCCAGTCACCGACCCGAGCGGAAATCAGCGACAGGGCGAACAGCACCATCACCACTAGCGCTACGTGGCGGCCGGTGTTGCTGGCCTGAATCACCCACTCACTGCTGACCACGGCCAGGCTGGAGACCAGGGCAAAGGTCAGGACCATGCCGCCGAGGGTGAGCAGGATCGAGGAGCGTGTGCGGTCGGCCCCGGCAAACAGCAATGGCACGACCGGCAGGATGCACGGGCTGAGGACGGTCAATATGCCGCCCAGGAAAGCGATGAGTAACATGGGATCACCTGATGCAAATTAGAGGGCAACACATCACCACTGTAGGAGCGAGCCTGCTCGCGATAGCGATTGTTCGGTCAACGATGTATCGCCTGACCCGACGCCATCGCGAGCAGGCTCGCTCCTACAATGGATTGGGGGTGTTCTCAAGCGGTCTGTTCATTCAGCAACTGCCCCTGCGGCGTGCGGCTGGAACCGTCTTGCGCAAGGAACCCATGGGTGCCCTTCTCTGCCACCGGCGTGAGCTGGAAGCAGGTGTTGCTGGCGCAGGCACTTTGCTCGACAGCGGCGTTGGCATGGGCTGCCGCACCGGCGACGGAAAAGGCGATGGCGGTCAGGTAGCGGGAAACGTTGTTCATGATGTCCTTCCTGTTGCAAATGGATTAAGCGGTCGTTGATCGCAACACTCAGTTTTCCGAGTTGCAGTTGTCAGCCAACTTGCGGTAATCCAGCACCTGGGTTTTGGACTGGGAATCGAGGTACGTCAGCTGCGCATTCACCACGCCGCAGGACGCTGTAGTGTCCTCGGTCAGCGACACCACTTTCCTGATGTCAAGTTGGGTGCCGTAGGTGTAGGTTTTCGGAGCGACATCGGCTTCGGCACGGGCCGACAGGGTGCAGATGTTCAGTGCGGCAAACAGGCACGCGGCGTAGATGGCTTTGGTGTTCATGGCGAGTTCCTCAAGGTTTCAAAAGGTTGATCCGAAGCGGTCTGGTTTGCCTCGATGGAACCTATTAAATGCTTGCGAGGTATCTCGTCTGTGTCGGGAATCGGCTTGAATCAATCGGTACGTATCAGAACCGGGCGCAGATACAGAGCAATACAAAACCGCTGAAAATCGGCTTTTTTGCCTTCGTGTGTATCCTCAGGCAAGCCAGATACACTGCAATACAAAGGGCGGCAGGCGAGCCCGCCCAGGCTCGATAGACTGTGTGGCATTCCCCATTTATCAGAGGTTTGGCCCAATGGATCACGTTGATCACATCCTCATCGTTGACGATGACCGCGAAATCCGCGAGCTGGTAGGCAACTACCTGAAGAAGAACGGCTTGCGCACCACGGTCGTGGCGGATGGACGGCAGATGCGCGCTTTTCTGGAAACCACCCCGGTGGACCTGATCGTGCTGGACATCATGATGCCGGGGGACGATGGCTTGCTGTTGTGCCGCGAACTGCGCGCCGGCAAACACAAGACCACGCCAGTGCTGATGCTCACCGCCCGCAACGATGAAACCGATCGCATCCTCGGTCTGGAAATGGGTGCCGACGACTACCTGGTCAAGCCCTTCGCGGCCCGTGAACTGTTGGCGCGGATCAACGCGGTGCTACGGCGCACCCGCATGCTGCCACCGAACCTGGTGGTGACCGAAGCCAGCCGTCTGCTGGCCTTCGGGCGCTGGCGCCTGGACACCTCGGCCCGTCACCTGCTCGACGAAAACGGTACCATGGTGGCCCTGAGCGGTGCCGAGTATCGATTGCTGCGGGTGTTTCTCGATCATCCGCAACGAGTGCTCAACCGTGATCAGCTGCTGAACCTGACCCAGGGCCGCGATGCCGACCTGTTCGACCGCTCCATCGACTTGCTGGTCAGTCGCCTGCGCCAGCGCCTGCTGGACGACGCCCGCGAACCGGCCTACATCAAGACCGTGCGCAGCGAAGGCTATGTGTTCTCCCTGCCGGTGGAAATCCTGGGCGATCGATCATGACGCAGGCGCTGCATTGGCCGCGGACCCTGGCCTCGCGGCTGTCGCTGATTTTCCTGATCGGCCTGATCCTCGCCCAGGCGCTGTCCTTCGGCGCGCAGTATTACGAGCGCTACGAATCCTCGAAAAACACCATGCTCGGCAACCTGGAAACCGACGTTTCCACGTCCATAGCCATCCTCGACCGCTTGCCCGCCAACGAGCGATCCGGCTGGCTGCAACAACTGGAGCGGCGCAATTACAGCTACCTGCTCAATGAGGGTTCGCCGGGCACGCCCATACGCACCGACATGCCCGATACGCCCATTGCCATTGCCTCGATCAAAGACGCCATCGGTCACGATTACCCGATGACTTTTACCGACATCCCCGGGCCGAAAAAACATTTTCAAGTGCACTTGAACCTGGCAGATGGCAGCCCGCTGACCATCGACGTCCGTCCGGCGATGGTGCCGTTGTCGCCCTGGCTGCCCATCGTATTGCTCGGGCAACTGGCGCTGATGCTGGCCTGCTCCTGGCTGGCGGTCAGAATCGCCATCCGCCCCCTCACCCGCCTCGCCGGTGCCGTCGAAACCCTGGACCCCAACGCGCACCCAGTACTCCTGGACGAAAAAGGCCCGACCGAAGTCGCCCACGCCGCCAAGGCCTTCAACTCGATGCAGGCACGCATCGCGGCGTACCTGAAGGAACGCATGCAGTTGCTCGCGGCGATTTCCCACGACCTGCAAACCCCGATCACCCGCATGAAACTGCGCGCCGAGTTCATGGACGACTCCAGCGAAAAAGACAAACTGTGGAACGACCTTGGCGAGATGGAACACCTGGTCCGCGAAGGCGTGGCCTACGCCCGCAGCATCCACGGCGCCACCGAAGAAAGCCGCCGCACCGACCTCGACTCGTTCCTCGACAGCCTGGTGTTCGACTACCAGGACGTGGGCAAGGACGTTCGGCTCACAGGCAAAAGCGCCACCGTCATCGACACCCGCCCCCACGCCTTGCGCCGGGTGCTGGTCAACCTGACGGACAACGCATTGAAATTTGCCGGTGCTGCCGAGTTGCAAGTGGAAAAACAGGCCGATGGCAACCTGTCGATCAAGATCCTCGACCGCGGCCCGGGCATCGCTGAAGAAGAACTCAAGCAAGTGATGGAACCGTTCTACCGCGTGGAAAACTCCCGCAACCGCAGCACTGGTGGCACCGGGTTGGGGCTGGCGATCGCCCAGCAATTGGCAATTGCCATTGGAGGGTCGTTGACCTTGAGCAATCGTGAGGGTGGCGGGTTGTGTGCGGAGTTGCGATTGCCGGTGTAGATCTTTTCGGTTTCGGTTCCGGTTCTCGGGTTTACTCGGGACTTGTGGCCACTGAAGATCCCTGTGGGAGCAAGCTTGGTCCGGGCGGCGTTCCGACGATGGCTTTGTGTCAGGCGGCATGGATTTTTGAGGGTGTACCTATCCGTTGCTGCGGTAACGGCCACTTAGGGTTCCGCCCTTACGGCGGGTCACTTGGAAAAGCGGAACGCCGCCCGGCCCCAAGTAACCAAGGGCTCTTGCCCCTGACATTCGGTGCCTCGCCCAGGCTCGGCATGCCCTCGCTCCGGTCCTGCTCCGTGGGCCCGCCGCCATCGGCCATCCATGCCGGGTTGCCCACTGCGCAGAACCTCCACTCGGCCTCACGAGGGGGCGTGTACCGCAAAAGCAAAAACGAGGCGGCCTACCGGCCGGCCTGGTTCTTCATGCRTGCGCATTTCCCTGTAGGAGCTGTCGAGTGCAACGAGGCTGCGATCTTTTGGCTTTATTACTTACAAACAAGATCAAAAGATCGCAGCCTTCGGCAGCTCCTACAGTTGAGCTGGGTACATTCGAAAGAAATTGGTCGGCTGGCAGGCCTTGATCTTGATCCACCCGCCCCCTCGGCAGGCTGAGCGGAGGTGTTTATCCGGGGATTGGCGCGCAGCGCCGTTCGACGCAGTCGAACTCATTGCATGTAGGTCGAAGCGAAGCCGACCGGAGGGCAATGCCCCCGGATGAATGCCGGAGCGAAGGAACGCCGAGCCTTAGCGAGGGGCCGTACGTTCGGGGCGAGCGTTTTTTTGGTTACTTTTTTTAGGCGCTCTTGTAAAAAAAGGGACTCGCCGTAAGGGCGAAACCGCCAGCCGCCGTTACCGCAGCAACGGATATGTACTCAGTCGCCATTCAGAGCGGCGCCACGCCCTCGACAATAATCACCTCAGCCGAAGCCACCCCTTCACGATACCCCCTAGCCTCCTGATACAACGCCGAGTGATAACAAGCCACCGCCTGCTCATAGGAATCGAACTCGATCACCACGCTGCGTTGCGGCGTAGCCCGGCCTTCCATCGCCTCGCTACGCCCACCGCGAGCCAGAATCCGACCGCCATACAGGGCAAACGCCTGCGGCGCCCGCTGAGTGTATTGGCTGTATTGATCGGGGTCGGTGACATCCACGTGAGCAATCCAGTAAGCCTTCATAGTGACCTCTCGGTTTATTTTGTATTATGGTATACCACATTACCAATCCAACAAACACTGAGACTCCAGCATGGCCTTCAACAGCATCGAAGAAATCATCGAAGATTACCGCCTCGGCAAAATGGTTCTGCTGGTGGACGATGAAGACCGGGAAAACGAAGGCGACCTGTTGCTGGCCGCCGATTGCTGCACACCCGAGGCGATCAGCTTCATGGCCCGGGAAGCCCGCGGCCTGATCTGCCTGACCCTGACCGACGAGCACTGCAAACGCCTGGGCCTGGAGCAGATGGTGCCGAGCAACGGCAGCGTGTTCAGCACCGCCTTCACCGTGTCCATCGAGGCCGCCGTCGGCGTGACCACCGGTATCTCCGCTGCGGATCGGGCCTGCACCGTGGCCGCTGCCGTCGCCGCCCATGCCGGCCCTGCCGACATCGTGCAACCCGGCCATATCTTCCCGTTGCGCGCCCGGGAAGGCGGCGTGCTGACCCGTGCCGGCCATACCGAAGCCGGCTGCGATCTGGCCCGCCTGGCCGGCCATACGCCCGCCTCGGTGATCGTCGAAGTGATGAACGATGACGGCACCATGGCCCGCCGCCCCGACCTGGAAGTGTTCGCGCGCAAGCACGGGATCAAGATCGGCACCATCGCCGACCTGATCCACTATCGCCTGAGCACCGAACACACCATCGTGCGCATCGGTGAACGTGACCTGCCGACCGTGCACGGCACCTTTCGTCTGATCACCTTTGAGGATCACATCGAAGGCGGTGTCCACATGGCCATGGTCATGGGCGATCTGCGTCGCGATGAGCCGACGCTGGTGCGCGTGCATGTGATCGATCCGTTGCGCGATCTGGTCGGCGCCGAATACAGCGGGCCGACCAACTGGACGTTGTGGGCCGCCTTGCAGCGCGTCGCCGCCGAAGGCCACGGCGTGGTGGTGGTGCTGGCCAATCACGAATCCTCGCAGGCGCTGCTCGAACGCGTGCCGCAACTGACCCAGCCGCCCCGGCAGTTCAGCCGTTCGCAGTCACGGATTTATTCGGAGGTGGGTACTGGAGCGCAGATCCTGCAGAACCTTGGCGTGGGCAAGCTGCGTCATCTGGGCCCGCCACTGAAATATGCGGGCTTGACCGGGTATGACCTGGAGGTGGTGGAGAGTATTCCATTCACCGGGTGACTCTTGGCGTAGCACATTTCCCTGTGGGAGCGAGCTTGCTCGCGATAGCGGTATGACAGTCAACACTGGTATCGACTGACACGCCCTCATCGCGAGCAAGCTCGCTCCCACAGGGGATTGCGTAACCGGGCAACCTTCGGAACCACTGAAAATCCACTTTCGGCTGATAGCCGGTACGGCAAAGTGCTTGCACAAAGTTTGGAATACCATAATATGATATTCCATAGACCGGACAGTCAGCACTGACTCGACGGACTTACTGCTCCCGATAGGCGGGCACTCCAAAGCCCCGCTCATAAACACAACAATGAGGGCGTGAAAATGGTGTTGAACAAACGTGCGACCGCGGTTCTTTTTGCAGGACTGCTGAGCGTGACCAGCCAGGCATTGCTGGCGGCTGAAAGCGTCAACTTCGTGAGTTGGGGCGGCAGCACCCAGGATGCACAGAAGCAGGCCTGGGCCGACCCGTTCAGCAAGGCCAGCGGCATCACCGTTGTGCAGGATGGCCCGACCGACTACGGCAAGCTCAAGGCCATGGTCGAGAGCGGCAACGTGCAGTGGGACGTGGTCGACGTCGAAGCCGACTTCGCCTTGCGCGCCGCCGCCGAAGGCTTGCTCGAACCCCTCGATTTCAAAGTGATTGAACGCGACAAGATCGACCCGCGCTTCGTCAGCGATTACGGCGTCGGCTCGTTCTTCTTCTCCTTCGTCCTCGGCTACAACGAAGGCAAGCTCGGCGCCAACAAGCCTCAAGACTGGTCCGCGCTGTTCGACACCAAGACCTACCCCGGCAAACGCGCCCTGTACAAATGGCCAAGCCCAGGCGTGCTGGAACTGGCGCTGCTGGCCGACGGTGTAGCGGCGGACAAGCTCTACCCGCTGGACCTGGACCGCGCCTTCAAAAAACTCGACACCATCAAGAAAGACATCGTCTGGTGGGGCGGCGGCGCGCAGTCGCAGCAGCTGCTGGCCTCTGGTGAAGCGAGCATGGGCCAGTTCTGGAACGGCCGGATTCATGCCCTGCAGGAAGACGGCGCCCCGGTCGGCGTAAGCTGGAAGCAGAACCTGGTCATGGCCGACATCCTGGTCATTCCCAAGGGTTCGAAAAACAAGGACGCGGCGATGAAGTTCCTGGCCAACGCCAGCAGTGCCAAGGGCCAGGCCGACTTCTCCAACCTGACCGCCTACGCCCCGGTCAACGTCGACAGCGTGCAGCGCCTGGACTCGGTGCTGGCCCCGAATCTGCCGACCGCCTACGTAAAGGATCAGATCACTCTTGATTTCGCGTACTGGGCCAAGAACGGTCCGGCCATCGCGACACGGTGGAACGAATGGCTGGTCAAATGAAAATGACGGCAACCGCATCCCGTCCCTCCACGTCAGTCGGGAGCGCCCCTGGCGCTGCCGGCAAGGCGGCTGCAATGACGCAATCGCCAAGCCTGGCCCAGCGCTGGCGCGGATCGAGCAACCTGATCCCCGCCCTGCTGTTTCTCGGCCTGTTCTTTCTCGCGCCGCTGATTGGCCTGCTGTTGCGCGGCGTGCTGGAACCGGTGCCGGGTCTGGGCAACTACGAGCAACTGTTCGCCAACTCCGCCTACGCACGGGTGTTGTTGAACACCTTCTCGGTGGCGGGACTGGTGACGCTGTTCAGCCTGTTGCTGGGCTTCCCGCTGGCCTGGGCAATCACCCTGGTGCCGCGCGGCTGGGGCCGCTGGATCCTGAACATCGTGCTGCTGTCGATGTGGACCAGCCTGCTCGCCCGCACCTACTCCTGGCTGGTGTTGCTGCAAGCCTCCGGGGTGATCAACAAGGCGTTGATGGCCATGGGCATCATCGATCAGCCGCTGGAGATGGTGCATAACCTCACCGGCGTGGTGATCGGCATGAGCTACATCATGATCCCGTTCATCGTGCTGCCGTTGCAGGCGACCATGCAGGCCATCGACCCGATGATCCTGCAGGCCGGTTCCATCTGCGGCGCCAGCCCCTGGACCAACTTCTTCCGGGTGTTCCTGCCGCTGTGCCGGCCGGGGCTGTTCTCCGGCGGTTTGATGGTGTTCGTGATGTCCCTCGGTTACTACGTGACCCCGGCGCTGCTGGGCGGTGCACAGAACATGATGCTGCCCGAGTTCATCATTCAGCAGGTGCAGTCGTTCCTCAACTGGGGCCTGGCGAGTGCCGGCGCCGCGTTGCTGATCGTGATCACGCTGGTGCTGTTCTACTTCTACCTGAAGCTTCAGCCGGAATCCCCGGTTGGCGCCAGCAACGCGAGGTAAGCCGTCATGCTCCTGACCCCCAATGCCATGAGCCGGCGCATGCGCTTCGGCCTGTATGCCACCACCGGGCTGATCGGTCTGTTCCTGCTGTTGCCGATCGTGTTCATCGTGCTGCTGTCGTTCGGCTCGTCGCAATGGCTGGTGTTCCCGCCGCCGGGCTGGACGCTGAAATGGTACGGCCAGTTCTTCTCCAACGCCGACTGGATGAACGCCGCCATGGCCAGCCTGAAAGTCGCGGTGCTGACCACGTTCTTCGCCGTCGCGCTGGGCCTGCCGACCGCTTTCGCCCTGGTGCGTGGCCGCTTCCCCGGCCGGGAAATGCTCTACGGCCTGTTCACCCTGCCGATGATCGTGCCGCTGGTGATTATCGCCGTGGCGGTGTACGCGCTGTTCCTGAAACTCGGCTACACCGGGACCATGTTCGCGTTTGTGGTCAGCCACGTCATCGTCGCGTTGCCGTTCACCATCATCTCGATCATCAACTCGCTGAAGCTGTTCGACCAGTCGATCGAGGATGCAGCGGTGATCTGCGGCGCCTCGCGCCTGCAAGCGGTGTTCAAGGTGACCTTCCCGGCGATCCGTCCGGGCATGGTGGCTGGCGCCCTCTTCGCCTTTCTCGTCTCGTGGGATGAAGTGGTGCTGAGCGTGATGATGGCCAGCCCGACCCTGCAAACCCTTCCCGTGAAAATGTGGACCACCCTGCGCCAGGACCTGACGCCCGTGATCGCCGTCGCTTCGACGCTGCTGATCGGCCTCTCGGTATTGGTCATGGTGATCGCCGCCGCTCTGCGCCGGCGCAACGAAATCAGCGCCTGAGCGCCCAGGAGTACGACATGAGTGCAGTGATCAAAGATTCCCCGCAGCAAAATGACAAGCCCCTGGTCAGCCTGCGTAACCTGAACAAGCACTACGGCGACTTCGCCGCCGTGGACAACATCTCGCTGGACATCAAGGACGGTGAATTCCTCACCTTCCTCGGCTCCAGCGGCTCGGGCAAAAGCACCACGCTGTCGATGCTCGCCGGCTTCGAAACCCCGAGCAGCGGCGAGATCCTGGTCAACGGCCAGTCGCTGGTCAACGTGCCGCCGCACAAACGCGACATCGGCATGGTGTTCCAGCGCTACTCACTGTTCCCGCACCTGTCGGTACGCGACAACATCGCCTTCCCGTTGGCCATTCGCAAACTGGCCGCCGCCGAACGCGAACGCCGGGTCGATGCGATGCTCAAGCTGGTGCAGCTTGAGCAATTTGCCCATCGCCGCCCTTCGCAACTCTCCGGTGGCCAGCAGCAACGAGTCGCCATTGCACGGGCGCTGGTTTATGAGCCACGCATCCTGTTGATGGACGAACCCCTCGGTGCACTGGACAAGAAACTGCGTGAAGACTTGCAGGATGAACTGCGCCAACTGCATCGGCGCCTGGGCATCACCATCGTCTACGTGACCCACGATCAGGAAGAAGCCATGCGTTTGTCCCAGCGCATCGCGATTTTCAGCCACGGCAAAATCGTCGGCCTCGGCAGCGGCTATGACCTGTACCAGAATCCGCCGAATGCCTTTGTAGCGTCGTTCCTCGGCAACTCGAATTTCCTCAAGCTCAAGGCTCAGGGTAATGCGGTAGCGTCGTTTGAAGGTCAGGCGCTGTCGATCCGACTCACGGCCGGCCTGCACACCGATCAGGACGTGCTGCTGATGGTGCGTCCGGAAAAAGCCCTGGCCCTGAGCAATGAACAAGCCCTTGCCGAACCGCTGGCCGCCGGCTGGAACGAAGTCTCGGCCAAGGTCGTGGAAGTGCTGTTTCTCGGCGAAAGCCAGACCTGCAGCGTGGTCACCGCGGGCGGTACCTCGATGACGGTCAAGGCACTGTCCGCCGCCGGCATGCCGCTCAAGGCCGGTGACCCGGTGCGGGTGCGCTGGGCCACCGCCGATGCCTGCGTCTACACCGAATGGGCCGAAAGCGACCTGAACAAGGCCGCCGGCGCTCACTGATCCATTGGCCTGCGCGCGCGGGCCACTATAATGAGTCACCCTCGGGCCACCACAACGTCGGGTTGTGGTGGCCTTTTTTCTGTCGCCTGTAAGATAAATTGGACAACGGATTCCTAAAATCCCGGTTTAATGCTAAATAGTGCTCAGTATTTTTAACACCCGACCCTGTCGTGCCACACAGTGCAACGAGAATAACGATATGAAAGTCCATTTCGAGAAAAGTGAAGTGTTTGGGACCCTCCACCTGCAAGCGGCGGTGGCAGCATGATCGAAGTTACCGAAGTTTCCATTGCCGAGCTGCGCGCCGCGCTCGAATCCGGCCAGACCACCTCGGTTGAACTGGTCCAGGCTTATCTCGCGCGGATCGACGCCTATGACGGCCCCGAAACGCCAACGGCGCTGAATGCGGTCGTGGTGCGCAACCCCGAGGCGCTCGCCGAAGCGCAGGCGTCCGACGCCCGTCGCGCCAAGGGCCAGACGCTGGGAGCGCTGGACGGTATCCCTTACACCGCCAAGGACAGCTATCTGGTCAAGGGCCTCACCGCCGCTTCCGGCAGCCCGGCCTTCAAGGACCTGGTCGCCTATCGCGACGCGTTCACCATCGAGCGCCTGCGCGCCGCCGGGGCGATCTGCCTGGGCAAGACCAACATGCCGCCGATGGCCAACGGCGGGATGCAGCGCGGCGTCTACGGCCGCGCCGAGAGTCCGTACAACGCTGACTACCTCACCGCCCCATTCGCCTCCGGTTCGTCGAACGGCGCGGGTACTGCCACTGCCGCGAGTTTCGCGGCCTTCGGCCTGGCGGAAGAAACCTGGTCGAGCGGCCGTGGACCGGCCTCGAACAATGGCTTGTGCGCCTACACGCCTTCGCGCGGAGTGATTTCGGTGCGCGGCAACTGGCCGTTGACGCCGACCATGGACGTGGTCGTGCCGTTTGCCCGGACCATGGCCGACCTGCTCGAAGTGCTCGACGTGGTGGTGGCCGATGACCCGGACACCCGTGGCGACCTGTGGCGCCTGCAACCCTGGGTGCCGATTCCGAGCTCGTCCCTGGTGCGCCCCAAATCCTACGCGGCGCTGGCCGCCAACAGCGAGGCGCTCAAAGGCAAGAAGTTCGGCATTCCACGCATGTACATCAACGCCGACCCTGAAGCCGGCACATCCGAAGCGCCGGGCATCGGTGGGCCGACCGGCCAACGCATCAACACCCGTCCTTCGGTGATCGGCCTCTGGGAACAGGCGCGCAACGCCCTCGAAGCCGCAGGCGCCGAAGTGCTCGAAGTGGACTTCCCGCTGGTTTCCAATTGCGAAGGCGATCGCCCGGGCGCACCGACCGTGTTCAATCGCGGCATCGTCTCCAAAGAATTTTTACACCATGAACTGTGGGACCTGACCGCCTGGGCCTTCGATGATTTCCTGCAAGCGAACGGCAATCCCAAACTGAATCGCCTCGTCGATGTCGACGGCCCGCAGATCTTCCCTCACGACCCGGGCACCCTGCCCAACCGCGAAGGCGACCTGGTTGCCGGCATGGACGAATACGTGCGCATGGCCGAGCGCGGCATCACCCCGTGGGACCAGATCAGCACGATGCCGGACGGCCTGCGCGGACTGGAGAAAACCCGCAAGATCGATCTGGAAGACTGGATGGATCGCCTGGGCCTCGACGCGGTGCTGTTCCCGACGGTTGCCGATGTGGGCCCGGCGAATGCCGATGTCGATCCGCAATCGGCAGATATCGCCTGGAGCAACGGCGTATGGGTCGCCAACGGCAACCTCGCCATCCGTCATCTTGGCGTGCCAACGGTCACCGTGCCGATGGGCGTGATGCCGGACATCGGCATGCCGGTCGGCCTGACGTTTGCCGGGCGCGCCTATGACGACTCGTCGCTGCTGCACCTGGCGTCGGCGTTCGAGTCGACCGGCAACAAACGCATGATCCCGCCGCGTACCCCGCCATTGGTCGCTGACAAGCGCTGACCGGTAAAACCGTGGCGGCTCACGCGAGCCGCCACGGCTGGCAAATCAGGGATCAACCTGGGCCATCAGTTCCGGAATCGATTCCGGCCGATTGGCATAACGCTGCGCCAGCACTGCACAGACCATCAATTGAATCTGGTGGAACAGCATCAGCGGCAAGATCAGCAAGCCAATGGTGCTACCGGCAAACAACACCTGCGCCATCGGCACGCCGGTCGCCAGGCTTTTCTTCGAGCCACAGAAGAGAATGGTGATGCGGTCTTCCTGGTTGAAGCCGAATGCCTTGCCCAGCACGGTCGACGCCAGCAACACCAGCGCCAATACGATGCAACAGACCACCACCAGCCCGACCAGATCCAGCAACGGAATCTGCTGCCAGAGCCCCTCGATCACCGCCTCGCTGAACGCGCCGTAGACCACCAGCAGAATCGAACCCTGATCGACGAACTTCAACCAGCTCTTGTTGCGCGCTACCCAATTGCCGATCCAGCGCCGCGCGATTTGCCCGGCAATGAACGGCAGCAGTAACTGCACGCTGATCTTGAGGATGGCGTCGAGGGTCGAGGCGCCTTCACCGTGCACATTGAGCAGCAGGGTCACCAGCAACGGCGTGAGGAAAATCCCGAACAGGCTGGATGCTGCCGCGCTGCAAATCGCCGCCGGGATATTGCCCCGTGCCAGCGAAGTAAAGGCAATCGCCGATTGCACCGTAGCGGGCAGCGCACACAGGTAAAGCATGCCCATGTACAGGTCGTTGCCGATCAGCGGCGACAATAGCGGTTTTAGCGCCAGGCCGAGCAACGGAAACAGCACGAAAGTCAGGCTGAACACCAGCAAATGCAGACGCCAGTGCCCAGCACCGGCAATGATCGACTCGCGGGACAGTTTGGCGCCATGCAGGAAAAACAGCAGCGCGATGGCGATGTTGGTCAGCCAGCCAAAACCGACCGCGACCTGACCGCTGGCGGGCAGCAGGCTGGCGAGCGTCACCACGCCGATCAGGGTCAGGGTGAAGTTGTCGGGTAACAAACGGGGGCGAGTCATGGGGTTGATCATCCGGGGGTTGCCAGTACGTGAAAGCGACTCTAACGTGCCTGATAATTACCGACTAACGCCGATGAGCCAGCTGATGCCGCCTAAAGGACATGACAAGAGTGTTCGACGCAGTATTCCCGGACTGTCCAGCCTGCCACGACCGCTCTACGGTCGCACCGAATCGCTGCCCAATCGCGCCCTGACCCGGCGCCACAGCCATCCGTGGGTGCAGCTTTCCTATGCGATTCAGGGCGTGCTCGAAATACAGACCGGCGTCGGGCGCTTCGTGGCCCCGCCGGAGCGTGCGGTGTGGATTCCGGCGGGCATGCCGCACCGGGTGTTCAGCTCGCCGCGCACGGAAATGCGCAGCCTGTACATCGATTGCAGCGTCTCGACGTGGGCGCCGCCGGGCTGTCATGTGCTGGGGGTCAGTGATTTGTTGCGTGAGTTGATCCGCGCCTTTAGTCAGATTCCGGTGGAATACGATCAGAACGGTCCGCACGGCCGGTTGGCCCAGGTGATTCTGGATCAATTGGCTGAGGCGCCGCAGATCGATTTGATGCTGCCCCTGCCCCAGGACAGCCGATTGCGGCAAATCGCCCAAAGCCTGGAGTCGCACCCGGAGCAACAGACCACCCTCAGCCACTGGAGCGACAAATTCGGCGTCACCGAGAAAACCCTCAGTCGCCTGTTCCTGCGCGACACTGGCCTGACGTTTCGCGCCTGGCGCCAGCGCTTGCGCCTGCTCGGCGCCCTGACGCCACTGGAACAGGGCGAGCGAGTGACCGACGTCGCGCTGGCCTGTGGCTACGACTCGACGTCGGCGTTTATCGCTGCGTTCCGCCAGCAGTTCGGCGAAACACCGGGGGAGTTTTTTCGCTGAGCCCTGCACAGGAAAAACTGTGGGAGCAATTCAATTCTTTTATTGCCTATCAGGCCGCCATCGCGAGCAGGCTCGCTCCTACAGTTGTGTTGGTTGCTCGCGGATTCTGCGGATAGCCGCGAACCCTGTGGGAGCAACTGCCTTCACCATGCCACTCGTCACCGCCATTCGGTGCCGTCCCGCAACATGGCATTCAGCCTAATCAGTAAGACTCGCATGCAGGCAAGAGCGCGACTTTCGCGCTCTTGCCTCGCTCCCGAAGAGCGTCATAGCGTGCCTTGAAGTCTGGCTGATGAAGGATTACGACCCAGCAAGACATGTAAAGCGCAGGTCGACCCTATGTTCCTGCCGGCAATGTCTGGCGCCGTTCGTCCATTGAGGGAGTAGTGGTATGGCGAACGAGGACAGATTTTTATGGGGGCGGCGCACCAGCCAAGAAATAAACCCGCCCTCACCGCCCTGGCTGTTTAAACCTCTGCAATGGCCTCGCGAACGAAGTCTTCATAGGTGCGCAGCGGGTGCCCGATGATGGTCTGAAGCTGTTCTACGGTTCCTTCAGTTGCTTGCATGCCGAACGTCTGGATACCCGTCATCATCAGGCGCATGTCATAAGCCAACCAGGTGGGACCATACGAAGCCAGCTGTCCTTCGAAGGCCGCCACATCGTCACCGCCGTAGGCAATGTCGCGACCCAGGGCGGAACTCCAGATCTTCGCCACGGAAGCACCGGTAAGCGCTTGCGGTCCAACCAACTCCAGGGTTACACGATCCAGAGCAGAAGACGCTTTGTCGCGTCGCAGCAACTCTGCAACGGCAACATCGGCGATGTCGCGTGCATCTATCATCGAGACGCCCGCCGAGCCGATTGGCATCGGGTACACCGAGTAGTTCTGAATCGTCTGCTGGACCATGAGGTCGTTTTGCATGAAGTAAGCCGGACGCAAAATGGTTGCGGGGATGTCCTGGCTTTCGATCATGCGTTCCACCGTATGCTTGCCGGTGAAGTGCGGCACATTGGTGAACTTGTCGGCATGAATCACAGACAGGTAAACGAGGCGCTCGATGCCAGCCTCGCGAGCAAGGTTCAGCGTGATGAGGGCTTGCGTCACCTCATCGGGCGTAACGGCGTTGAGCAGAAACAGCGTCCGCACCGACGACAGCGCGACGCGCATCGAAGGTACATCGGTGAGGTCTGCGACAACTTCAGTGACGCCGGCCGGGAAGTCCCGCTTACCAGGTTGGCGCACAAGGGCTTTGACCTCGGCGCCCGCGCTGGCAAGGCCCTGAGTGATGAGTGAACCAATGGTGCCCGTGGCACCAATAACGAGAATGCTCATTTTTGAATTTCCTACAGTGGATACTTAGGGTGGATTAGCGAGAGAAGTCCGCAACGACCTTGCCAGTCCGTGAAGCGCTGCGATTGCGTTCGATGGCCTCAGGGATGTCGGCGAAGCCAACGACCTTGCCGATCCTGGACTGCAGCGTGCCGCTGGCGATTTCCTGGGCCAGCGTCTCCAGCAACTCGGGGTCGGGCTTGTTCATGAACCAGAGGCCTCGGCGATTCGCCGGCGTGCGCGCCAGAATGTCGGGTGATGACGTGCCGACAATGACGCCGTTTTCCGCCAACACCTGCCACGAGCGATCCAGTACCTCACCCCCGACGTAGTCGAGCACCAGGTCAATGTCCTGGACGACATCCTCGAAACGTTGGGATTGATAGTCGATGACATGATCCGCGCCGAGGCTGCGCACATAATCCAGGTCAGCCGTACCCGCGGTTGCGAAGACCTCGGCGGCGGCCCGCTTGGCGTACTGCACGGCATAGGCGCCCAGCCCACCGGCAGCACCATGAATAAGGATTCGCTGGCCTGGATGAATCGGACCCGCATGATGGAGGCTCTTCCAGGCCGCCACGGCTGCGACGGGTACAGCGGCAGCATGGACGTCATCAAGGTTTTCAGGCGTAAGGGAGAGGCTCGCTTCACTGACGCTCACGAATTCGGCGTACGCGCCCAGCCCTCCCACCGCGCCCATGACGCGATCGCCAACACGAAAGCGAGAGGCACCGGGCCCGACAGCCTCGACAACACCCGCCATTTCGGCGCCCAGTACTATTGGCAATGGAAGCGGGAAGGCATTTCGCACATGGCCTTCGCGGACCTTCCAATCGATGCCGTTCACGCCGGCGGCACGAACTCGAACCAGAACCTGGTTTTGTCCAGGTTCTGGTTTTTCGATCTCGGCCACTTGCGCGGCGTCAGCGCCGCCGTATGCCCGGATCAGTACCGCGCGTTGCATGGTGCTCATTGCAGTTCCTCGTATCGAGTTCCGATGACGAGAAGATATGCTGTTGCACAGATAAAGCAGAGACACCAAAATACAGACACTTCGTTTCAAAAATGGAACACCATGAACCTGAACGCTCTGATCGATTTCACGCTCGTCGCAACGAATGAGGGGCTCGGGAAGGCGAGCCGTGCGAGCGGCATATCCAAAGCCACCTTATCGCGCCGAATCTCCGACCTTGAGGAACAACTGGGCGTGAGGCTGATCGAGCGCAGCGCTCGCGGCCTGAAGCTCACCGAAGCTGGCGAAATGCTGATGGCTCGAACAGAAGGTCCATTGGGCGAGGTGGCCGAAGCCATGACGGCGGCCCGTGAGGGCGTATCGACACCCCGCGGACGCTTGCGTGTCGCCTCCCCAGTCCTGTTCTCCCAGCTTGCGATGGGCCGCATTGGCGCCGAATTCTGTGCCGCCTACCCGGAGGTCGAAATCGAAGTCGTGGCGGAGGATCGCCTGGTCGACCTTGTGGAGGAACAATTTGACGTCGCCATCCGGATCAACCCGACCCCAGACAGCAGTTTGGTCGGCCGCTGCTTCGCCAAGGACCGGCTGGTAGTAGTGGCTGCGCCAGAAGTACCTAAGCCAATGCCCGGCGCAATCAGACCAATTCCAGGCATCGTAACTTCGAGTTTCCAGCCCACCCACTGGAGTCTCGATGGAGGGCAGTTGGTCCTGGAGCCGATCCCAAAGCTGCGGTTCTCTTCGTTACTGATGGTCCGCGACGCGGCTATCGCCGGTGGTGGTGTTGCCCTAATTCCACAGTCCATCGCATGGAACCAGCTTGCCCGTGGCGAGTTGGTCCAGTGGGGCACGGTATCGGGTGTAGAACCCGCGCTCTGGGTCTTGCATACATCCAGGCGTCTTGCTGCTCCGAAAGTTCGCGCATTCGTCGATTTCATGTGCGCGAAATACCCGGACATGTCTCTGGTTTTAAAGGGATAGAAGCCCACTCCCTGTATCGCCTTTCTGCCAGCGATCCCATATCAGTTTTTTCTGGTTTTCGGTGCAATAGATCCGAGGTCGCTGCTTCATCTGCAACACTCCTCCTGTCTATACAGAATCTAGTGTGTTGCATCGATCGGTTGAATCCACAGGACAAAGAAGCTCCTCCCGGTAAATGACCGGGCGAAGCTTCATCCTCGACATGGCTTTTTTGTAGTTTATGAAGCGTTCATGGTTTTGTGGGTGTCGATCAGATACTGCACCACACCTGGATCGGCCAGGGTGGAAATATCCCCCAACCCATCGTATTCGGCCGTCGCAATCTTGCGCAGAATCCGCCGCATGATCTTGCCCGAACGGGTTTTCGGCAGCCCCGGTGCCCACTGAATGACATCCGGCGAAGCGATCGGACCGATCTCCTTGCGCACCCAGTTTTTCAGTTCCAGGCGCAGTTGCTCGTTCGGCTCTTCACCGCTGTTGATAGTGACGTAGACATAAATGCCCTGCCCCTTGATGTCGTGCGGCACACCGACCACCGCCGCTTCGGCGACTTTCGGGTGCGCGACCATCGCGCTTTCGATCTCGGCGGTGCCCATGCGGTGGCCGGACACGTTGAGCACGTCGTCCACGCGACCGGTGATCCAGTAGTAACCATCGGCATCGCGACGGGCGCCGTCACCGGTGAAGTACATGCCACGGAAGGTCTTGAAGTAAGTGTCGACGAAGCGGTCATGGTCGCCAAACAGCGTACGCGCCTGGCCTGGCCACGAATCGAGAATCACCAGGTTGCCCTCGGCCTCGCCTTCGACGATGTTGCCCAGGTTGTCCACCAGGGCCGGCACCACGCCGAAGAACGGACGCGCCGCAGAGCCTGGCTTGAGCGCATGAGCGCCCGGCAGCGGGCTCATCATGTTGCCGCCGGTTTCGGTCTGCCACCAGGTGTCGACGATCGGGCAACGGGACTTGCCGACATTCTTGTAGTACCAGTCCCAGGCTTCCGGGTTGATCGGCTCGCCCACCGAACCCAACAGGCGCAGGCTGCTGCCATCGGCGCCTTCAACGGCGGCGGTGCCCGAGGCCATCATGGCGCGGATCGCCGTCGGCGCGGTGTAGAGGATGTTGACCTTGTGCTTGTCGACGATCTTCGACACCCGGGTGATGTCCGGGTAGTTCGGCACGCCTTCGAACAGCAGCGTGGTCGCACCGTTGGCCAGCGGGCCGTAGACGATATAACTGTGGCCGGTGACCCAGCCGACGTCGGCGGTGCACCAGTAGATTTCACCCGGGCGGTAGTCGAACACGCGCTCGTGGGTCATGGCCGCGTACAACAGGTAACCGCCGGTGGTGTGCTG
>NZ_JBFTOU010000031.1:0-66575 GCF_056398125.1 Pseudomonas sp. 05L36
GCATTGGAACCACCTGATCCCATCCCGAACTCAGCAGTGAAACGATGCATCGCCGATGGTAGTGTGGGGTTTCCCCATGTGAGAGTAGGTCATCGTCAAGATTAAATTCCGAAACCCCAATTGCGAAAGCAGTTGGGGTTTTGTTTTTGCGCTCGAAAAGCAGGGCGAGCTTTTTAAAAAAAATCACACAAACCTGACTCCACGGTTTTGCTATGGTGCAGCTCATTTTTAATGGACTGAGTTTGCGCCCACGGATCGGCATTCCTTTCAATGAGTTGCTGCACAAGTGCCTGAACCGATACCGATCAAGGACCACGAAAAAGAGACACGCCTGGTCAACAAGAGACTCATGGCCTGCGCCTTGTTCGTTGCCGCTGTCACCTGTGCGCTGGTAGTACGCCTGTACGTCCTGCAAGTCGTCGAATTCGACTATCACTCGACCATCTCCGAAAACAATCGCGTTCATGTCCTGCCGATTACGCCTACCCGCGGATTGATCTATGACCGCAACGGTGTACTCCTCGCTGACAACCGTCCCAGCTTCAACCTGACCATCACCCGCGAACGTGCTTCCAATGTCAGCGAAGAGCTGGACGAAGTCGTAAATCTCCTGCACCTGCCCGCTGAAGACCGCTCGCAGTTCGACAAGGTGATGAAGCAGGCTCGTCACCCCTTCGTACCCGTGACGCTGTTCTATGAACTGACCGAAGAGCAGATTGCCATTCTCGCCGTCAACGAGTTCCGCCTGCCGGGCCTTGATGTAGAGCCGCAGTTCGTTCGGCACTATCCATTGGGCGAGCACTTCGCTCATTCGGTCGGCTACGTCGGACGTATCAACGAGAAAGAGTCAAAGGCTCTGGATACGGTCGAGTACCGAGGCACCCAATCCATCGGCAAGACCGGAATCGAAAAATTCTACGAGGCGCAACTGCACGGCCATGTCGGCTATGAGGAAGTCGAAACCAATGCCCAGGGCCGCGTGCTGCGAGTGCTCAGGCACACTGACCCGGTGCCAGGCGAAAACATTGTCCTGAGCCTCGACGTCAAGCTGCAGGAAGCCGCCGAGCAAGCCCTGGGCGATCGCCGTGGCTCGGTGGTCGCGCTGGATCCGTCGACCGGCGAAGTATTGGCCATGGTCAGCAACCCGAGTTTCGATCCGAATCTGTTCGTCACCGGTATCAGTTCCAAGGAATACTCTTCGCTACGGGATTCCATTGATCGGCCGCTGTTCAATCGTGTCCTGCGTGGTCTCTATGCCCCGGGTTCGACCATCAAGCCGGAAGTGGCAATCGCTGGCCTCGATGCCGGTGTCGTCACGCCACAGACCCGTGTGTTCGACCCCGGTTATTACCAGCTACCGGATTTCGATCACAAGTACCGCAACTGGAACCACAGCGGCGATGGTTGGGTGGATATGGATGCGGCGATCATGCGTTCCAACGACACCTATTTCTATGATCTCGCACACAAGCTCGGTATCGATCGCCTGCACGACTACATGGCCATGTTCGGGCTGGGGGAGAAAGTCTCCCTGGACATGAATGAAGAAGCCCCTGGGCTGATGCCATCCCAAGCCTGGAAACGCGCCACCCGCCGTCAGGCCTGGTTTCCGGGCGAGACGGTAATTCTCGGCATCGGCCAGGGCTACATGCAGGTCACGCCGCTGCAGTTGGCTCAGGCGACGGCGCTGATTGCCAACAAAGGCGTGTGGAATCGCCCGCACCTGGCCAAAACCGTGGACGGCGTCGCGCCGGTGGATGAACATCCGATGCCGAATATTCTGCTCAAGGATCCGCGCGACTGGGAGCAGGTCAACCATGGTATGCAGATGGTGATGCACGATGCCCGCGGGATTGCCCGGGCCGCAGCGGCAGGGGCGCAGTATCGTATCGCCGGCAAGAGTGGTACCGCGCAGGTGGTGGCGATCAAGCAGGGCGAACGTTACAACCGGGAGAAAACCCGCGAGCGTAACCGCGACAATGCCTTGTTCGTCGGTTTCGCCCCGGCCGAGCACCCGAAGATCGTGATTTCGGTGATGATCGAAAACGGCGAGGCGGGTGGCCGCGTCGCCGGACCGGTCGTCCGGGAGATCATGGACGCCTGGCTACTCGATCAGGACGGGCACCTGAAGCCACAGTACGCCGCGCCGAGCAAGGTGCCGGGCGATCCTCTCGTCTGAGCCCACATGGCTTCATAGCACAGGCATCACGGATGCTCATGCGTAGGCGAGGGCTTTTTCTTCCAGCAGTTCCTCATACAAGGCCGCCCATTTGCGACCCATTTCGTCCGCGGTAAACAGATTTTGATAGCGGGCCTGCGCCTTCTCGCCCATTTGCGCCGCCAGCAGCGGGTTTTCCCAAAGCGTGCGCATCGCCTCACGAAACGCCAATGGATTGCTCGGCGGCACCACCAGCCCGGTCTCGTTATGGATGTTGATGTAACTGGTGCCAGTGCCAATCTCACTGGAGATCATCGGTTTGCCATACATCGCGCCTTCAAGCAGCGAAATGCCGAAGGCTTCGGAGCGCAGGTGTGACGGGAACACGATGGCGTAGCTCAGTTGCAGCAGCGCTACTTTGTCCTCGTCCCCCAGACGCCCGAGGAAGTGGACATTGCGTAAACCCAAGGCGGTCGCCTGGGCATGCAGCTCTGCTTCCAGTGGGCCGGCACCGACAATCACTGTCGGGTAATCCAGGTCCTTCAGGGCGTCGAGCAGAATGTGCAAACCTTTGTAGTAGCGCATCACACCGACAAACAGAAAGAACTTGTCGCCGAGCTTTTGCCGCCAGTGGGCCACTCGATCACTGTCAGGCTGTGGGTAACCTGCCTTGTTCAGTCCATAGGGAATCACTCGGGTCTTGTGCTGAAACTGTTGCAGCACATCACTGGTGTGCAGGTAATTGGGCGATGCAGCGACGATCCGGTCGGCGCTGTGCAGAAAGCGATTCATCAGCGGCCGGTAAAGTTTGAGCAGGTTTTTCTGGCGGATGATGTCCGAGTGGTACGTCACCACGCTGGGTTTGTTCAGGCCGCTGGCGAAATGCACCAGGTCCATGAACGGCCAGGGAAAGTGGTAATTGACCACGTCGGCCTCGGCTGCCAGCTCGCGAAACTGTTTGAAGACACTCCAGGAAAACCCTGTGGAGGCGAACTGAATGTCGAGTCTGGCTCGATGGACTTCATGTTGAGCGATCTGCATCACCGGCGGTGTCGGATCGGCACTGAGGGTCAGCACCTTGCCTTCAACGCCGTGCAGGGCACCGCTTTCGCACAACTGGAAAATCACTTGTTCGATCCCGCCGACCGAGTCAGGCAGGTACGTCTTGAAAAAATGAAGAACTCGCATTCAACCTCCCATTGCCTGGCGGTAAGCGCTGGCCGTGACTTGCGCGCAGCCTTCCCAGGTAAAAAGCCTTGCCTGTAGCAATCCGGCTTCTCGGCATGCCTGCCAATGCGCTAGATCCTCGATCAGACGACTCATTGCATCGCGCAAGCCGTCGGTTTCATCCGGTTCAACATAGTTACCCGCAGAGCCTGCCACTTCGGGCATGGCCGAACGGCTGGTCAGAATGACCGGTGTGCCGCAGGCCATGGCCTCCAGCACCGGCAGGCCAAAACCTTCGTAAAGCGACGGAAAAATCAATGCCCGGGCGCCGGCCAGTAGCTGTGCAACGTGCTCGTCAGGCAAATAGCCGAGCAAACAGACATGACCGCTGGCCAGGGCCTGGTGCAATTCTTCGCTGAACTGCTCGCGCTGCCAGCCGGCCATGCCGACTATCAGCAACGGAAAACGCTGACGGACTGATTCCGTCAGTCGGGCATGGGCGCGCAGGGCGAGGGACAGATTCTTGCGCGGTTCCAGGGTGCCGACACAGAGGAAGTATTCCCGCGCTTCGACGCCATGGGTCTTGAGTACGGCGTCGATAGCCTCGGGGGACCGCGGGTGAAAACGCGCGGCTACACCGAGTGGGGCGACGACAAATCGCTCGGTCGGTAACCCGAAATGTGCCTGGGCTTCGTCAGCAATGAACTGCGAGTCGGTCAGAATCAGGCTTGCCTGTCGCACGCCGTCGGCCACGCGCCGTTCGATTTCTCGCAAGCGCGCCGGTGGCTGCGTTTCCGGATAGTGCAGGTGAGTCAGGTCATGCAGGGTGATGACGGTCGGGCCGTCGAACGACAGCGGCCACAAACTCGGTTCGTGGTAGAGGTCGATGGCTTGCGCGCGGCCCTGATCGAAGCGTTTCTGCTCCAGCCACCGTCGGGCCTGATAAGCCCCCGGAATCTGCCGCAGCAATGGCGTCAGTCGGGAATAACCGGGCATGGCCGCTTCCGGCAGCACATCACTCCAGCCCCAGCCATGAAACAGCGCCAGTTCAATATCCGGTTCACCCGCCAGGGCGTTCGCCAGTTCGGCGACGTAGTGGCCGATGCCGGTGCGCGGCGCCTGGAGAATCCGCGCGTTAAGGGCAATGCGCATGTTGCCTCTCTTGTACGAGCGGCACGTCCGGGAGATTGCGCAGGGTGCGTGAAGCCAGTTGCGCACTGGCTTCACGCCAGCCGATCCAGCGCCAGTCCGCGACGTCGCGAGTGGCCGGGAATTGACCGCTGCCCTCGAAATCAATGACCAGGTCAGCCAGGCTTTGTGGCTTGGCCAGATCGAAGTACGCCATGAACTCGCCGCCGATTTCGCGAAAGACCGCAATGTCGCTGCCCATGGCCGGCAGTCCACGCTGCATGGCTTCTACCAGCGGCAGGCCAAAGCCTTCCACAAAAGACGGAAACACCAGTGAGCTGGCGTGGGTGTAGGCATGCTCGAGGCTGGTGTCGCTCAGATCATTGAACATGAACAGTCGTTGGTTCAGCTGCGGGTGATTACGGACCCGGGCCAGCAGTGCATCGCATTTCCAGCCGACTCGCCCGGCAATGCACAGCCGGGCAGTGGAGCCTGCCGCCCAGACCCGTTCGAAGGCGTCCAGCAGGTAGGCGTGGTTCTTGCGCGGCTCGATGGTACTGACCATCAGAAACACCGGTTCCGGCGTTTTGAAAATGCGCATCAGGCGCGGCTCGACGGCGGTCGTGGCTTCGCTCAGGTCCAGTTCGGAGCCGAGGTGGAAATAGTCGAACCACAATTCACTGGCCTTGGCAGGACCCAGGCGGCGCTGCAATTCATCACGCACCTGATCGCGCACCGTGGCGGAAATGGCTACATAGCCATCGGCGGTTTTGGTGATCCAGTCAAACCACTCGTTGAAAACCTGCACCAGCCGCGTGTCGTAAAACTGCGGATGCGTCACGGGAATCAGGTCGTAAATCACCGAAACGATACCCACGCCTTCACGTTTGAGCTGTTCGGCAAACGGGAAAAAGTCGGTGTGCCAGGACGAGTCCAGCAACACCAGTTGGTCCCCCGGTTGATGCTGCAACGGTGCGCAACGTTTGGGCCGTTGATACTGATCGAGCAGGTCGATCAGGCGCAGCGGCACGCTGAAGCAGGTCAGCGCTGTCAGTCGATAAGCCACGTACACCACGCGTCGGGCGAATCGCGATGGCAAACGTTGGTCGAGCCGCTGGTGCCATTGCCAGAAACGATGTGCCAGCCGGCCAAGTCGCCCGCCGAACATCATCAATTGATCGAAAAACGGAATGTTCAGCGCACCGAGTTTCAGTACCCGATAGAGTTTGCCCTTGAGCATCACAACCGGGATGCATTCAACACCGTCGACCGATTCCGGTAGCTGGTTGACGACGTTGCGCACCACCCGCTGAATGCCCGAATTGACCTTGGGGTGCTGGAAGACGTGCGTGCATTCCACCAAAAGACGCGTCATGGCGTGCTCCCCGAGGTGACCGGCGCGTTCGAGCGCGTGACGGTGGTCTTCGCGGCCAGCCACGAGCAACCGACAAAATCTTCCTGGCGGTTGTTGATCACATGGAACACCAACCCGTAATCGCGCCACTCGAAGTTGCGGTCCAGGTGCGAATCCAGGCGTGACAGGCTCAACGCCACGGAATAGTTACCCTTGCCCAGCCCCATGACGAATGCAAAGCGATAGCTCACGCGCTCGCCAGCCTGCAGATCGGTCAATGCCTGATCCTGGCGATGGGTGTTGATGCCGTACATGGCCTGGCCCAGGCGATCCTTGATCATGAAGCCCAGTACCAGCCGTTCGATGTCCTGGCGAACCTCGACATTGACCTCCAGCACGACCGGCTGGCCGACTTCGGCGGCGTCGATGGAGCGTTCATGTTGGTCGAGCAAGCGCACGCTCAGAATCCTGGCTTCACCCGTTCCCGAAATGGTACTGACCTGGCCGCCAGCGAGGGCTTCCTGGCGCACGGTCTGTCCTTCACGCTTGGCGAGCAGGGCGTTGTAGTAATCCATGACGGTTTCGGGTGTGTCGTGCATGGCCATGCGGCCGTTTTCCAGGAGGATCGCCGAGTCGCAGATCGACTGAATCGCCCCACGGTCATGGGAGACGATCAATAGCGTGGTACCGGCTTTGCGAAAGCTGCGGATGCGGTCGAAACTTTTGTGCTGAAAATAGGCGTCGCCCACCGACAGCGCTTCGTCGACGATCAAAATGTCCGGGCGCCGTGCGGTGGCCACGCTGAACGCCAGGCGCATTTGCATACCGCTGGAATAGGTGCGCACCGGGTGGTCGATGGCGTCGCCTATTTCCGCGAAACGTTCGATGTCTGGCATCAACGCTTCTATTTCTTCGACTTGCATGCCCAGCAGCTGCCCGGCCATGACCGCATTCTGCCGGCCGGTAAAGTCCGCATGAAAACCCATGCCCAATTCCAGCAGGGCGGCGACGCGGCCTTCTAGCTCAATCGTGCCGCAGGTGGGTTGGGTGGTGCCGGTGATCATCTTCAACAAAGTGCTTTTGCCGGCGCCGTTGACCCCGACGATGCCCACCGATTCTCCGGGGGCAATCTGAAAGGTCACGTCCTGTAGCACCCAGTGCTGGCGATGGCGGATCGGCGAAAACGGGATCAGCCACTCGGCCAGTCGACTCCAGCGGGTAGGGTATTGTTTATAGGCCTTGCCCAGGCCGGTGACGCGTATGTGCCCCATCAGAGTTCATCCACCATTTCACCGACCCTCTGCCGAAACAGCCGCAACCCGATGGCGAAGAGCAATACGCTGGCGACCATGATCGGCAGCAGCGAACTCCAGACGGGCCATTGGCCGTACAGGAAGATGTTCTGGTAGCTGGTGATCAGGTTGGTCAGGGGGTTGAGTTGCAGCAAGCGCTGCACCCAATCGGGCAGGATGCTCATTGGGTAAACGATTGGCGTCAGCCAGAACCAGAATTGCAGACAGATGGCGAAAAATTGCCCGACATCGCGAAAAAACACATTCAGTACGCCAAGAATGATCCCCAAGCCGGCACAGAACATCACCTGTAACGCCAGCAGAGGAATGAGCGCCAACAGCGCCAGGCCCGGTAGTCGACCGGTGATCAACAGAAAGCCGAGGAACAAGCCGATGATGATTGCGAAGTTGATACCGGCATTCAACAGCACGATCACCGGCAGGCAGATCCGTGGAAAGCTGATTTTTTTCAGAAGGTTGGCGTTATCCAGAAACATGTTCTGGCTGCGCACCGTGATCTCTGCGAACAAGCCCCAGGTCAGCAACCCGGCGCAGAGGTAGATGCTGTAGGCCATGCCGTCATCTACCCCAGGCAAACGCGCGCGCATGATCTGGGAAAAAATCACGGTGTAGACAATGATCATCGACAGCGGATTGAGCACGGTCCACAGGGCACCGAACAACGAATTGCGATAACGCGCCTGAAACTCTCGCTGGACGCTACCGAGGATGAACCCTCGATAGCTGCTCAGCGTGCGGTAAAGGGAAAGCAGCATTCAAACCGTCCTGCCGTATTGATCTTCGAAGCGGACGATGTCGTCCTCTCCCAGGTATTCGCCGCTTTGCACTTCGATGATCACCAGGTCAATCACGCCGGGATTCTCCAGGCGATGCTTGTGCCCGGCTGCAATGAAGGTCGATTCGTTCTTGGCCACCAGGTGCGTGCCGGTGCCGTTGTTGGTGACCTTGGCCATGCCTTCGACCACCACCCAGTGTTCATTGCGATGGTGGTGCATCTGCAACGACAATTTGGCGCCGGGCTTGACCACGATGCGTTTGATCTTGAAGCGCGGGCCTTCCTCGAGCACGGTGTAGGTGCCCCATGGCCGGCTGACCGTACGGTGCAGGCGATAGGCTTCGTGCTCTTTATCCTTGAGCTGCCTGGCCACCCGGCGCACATCCTGGGCGCGGTCGGCGTGGGCCACCAGCACCGCGTCGGCGGTGTCGACGATGATCAGGTTATCCACGCCCACGGTCGCGACCAGACGGTTATCGCTCTGGACAAAGTTGTTGTGGCTGTCGATGAAGATCGACTCGCCGACGGTGCGATTGTTTTGTGCATCCGCCGGTACCAGCGCGGCCACCGCACCCCAGGAGCCAATGTCGCTCCAGTCGAAACGGGCCGGCACGACGACCACCTTGTCGGAGCGTTCCATCAACGCGTAGTCGATGGAAATATCCATGATTTCGCCAAACAGGGCCGGCGACAGTTCCTGTTGCACGCTCCCGGCGTTTTCCACCGCGGCGCTGGCGGCCATGCAGGTTTGCGTCTGCTCCAGCAACGTGGGCGCATGGATTTGCAGTTCGGCCAGCAGGGTGGCGACCGAGAAGCAGAACATCCCGGAGTTCCACAGGAAGTTGCCGCTTTCCAGGTAATGCGTCGCGGTTTGCAGGTCGGGCTTTTCGACGAAGCGCCGCACGCTGGCAGCGCCTTTGTCGTCCAGCGATGTGCCGGCTTCAATGTAGCCAAAACCGGTTTCCGGAGCGGTCGGCACGACACCGAAGGTCACCAGGTGACCGCGCCTGGCCAATGTCACGGCATGCTCGACCGCGTCCTTCAGCGCGTCGACATTGACGATCAGATGGTCGGCGGGCATCACCAGCATGATCGCGTCGTCGCCATGCAGGGCCTGCAGGGAGAGGGCGGCGGCGGCAATGGCCGGCGCCGTATTGCGACCCGTCGGCTCCAGCAGGAAGTGCCCGCGATGACGGCCCAGGTGCGCGTCCCGAAAGTGATCCTTGCTCTGGAAGTAGTACTCGCGGTTGGTCACCGTGACGATATCGCCCCAGCCGTCGAGCAGGTCCGCGGCACGCCGGTAGGTCTTGCCCAGCAGCGACTGGCCGTCAGGCAAGACCATGAACGGTTTGGGATGGCCTTCACGCGACACCGGCCACAACCGGGTCCCGGCACCGCCGGAGAGAATCACGGGAATCAGCATGGCCTACTCCTTGGCGACGCGTTTCATGTCCGCATCCATCATCATGCGGATCAAGGCATCCAGATCGGTTTTTGGTTTCCAGCCCAGCACACGCTGGGCCTTGGCCGGGTTGCCGAGCAGCACTTCGACTTCGGCCGGGCGGAAGAACGCCGGGTCGATCTTCACGTAATCGCGGTAGTTCAGGCCCACGTGATCGAAGGCGATCCGGCACATCTCGCGCACGGTGGTGGTCACGCCGGTGGCCACCACGAAGTCGTCGGGTTTGTCCTGTTGCAGCATCAGCCACATGGCTTCGACGTAGTCCCCGGCAAAGCCCCAGTCGCGCTTGGCGTCGATGTTGCCCAGGCGCAGTTCATGCTGCTTGCCTTGCTTGATCCGGGCGGCGGCGTCGGTGACTTTGCGTGTGACGAACTCGATGCCGCGCAGCGGTGATTCATGGTTGAACAGGATGCCGCTACTGGCGTGCAGGTTGAAGCTCTCGCGGTAGTTCACGGTGATCCAGTGGCCGTATAACTTGGCTACGCCATAAGGGCTGCGCGGATAGAACGGTGTGTTCTCGTCCTGCTGTTCGGCCTGGATCAGGCCGAACATTTCGCTGGTGGACGCCTGGTAGAAACGCGTGTGCGCACTGAACTGACGGATCGCTTCGAGCAGGTGGGTAACGCCCAGACCGTCGACGATGCCGGTGGTCACCGGTTGATCCCAGGAGGCCGCGACAAAGCTTTGCGCGGCGAGGTTGTAGACCTCGTCCGGCGCCGACTTGATCACCGCGCGCTGCACTGAACAGGCATCGGCCATGTCGCCGTCCAGGTAGACGATGTCCGCTTCGACTCCCATCTCGCGCAGGCGCCAGCGCGAGTCGCTGCTGCGACGCGCCACCAGGCCGTGGACCTTGTAGCCCTTGTCGAGCAGCAGTTTGGCCAGATACGCGCCATCCTGGCCGGTGATACCTGTGATCAATGCACTTTTAGTCATTCTTGTCGTACTCGCTTCTCCCAGTCGGACAGGATCGCCCGCAGGGATTGTTGTGTTGTGATTTCAGACTTCCATCCGGTGGTCTGGACCAGCCTGGCAGGGCTGCCACACACCCGACGCTGATCCGCGCGGCGAAGTCGCGCAGGGTCCTGGACCAATTGCAGGTCGACCTGGGCAAGATCTGCCAGCTGCTCGATCAAACTGCGAATGCTCCGCTCGTGCCCCGAGCAAATGTTGTACACCTGCCCCGGTGTGCCTTTCTCCAGCAAAGCCAGATAGGCCGAGACCACGTCCGCGACATCAAGGAAATCGCGCGTGACATCGATGTCCCCGACCTCCAGCTCTGGCCCTTGCAGGCCTTGCTTGATCCGGCAGATCTGACGGGCGGCGCTGGCGATGACGAAGCTGTCTTTCTGCCCTGTGCCGATGTGGTTGAACGGGCGGGCGACCAGTACCGGCCAGCCTTCGCTCAGGCCCCATTGCAAACTCAGGAATTCTGCCGACAGTTTGCTCACGGCATAGGGATTGCGCGGGCAGGGTGGCTGCATTTCAGTGATGGGCAGATGCTCTTCGGTGACCTGGCCATAGACATCACCGGAGCTGACGTACAGAAATGTGCCGGTGAAGCCGCGCGCCTTGAGGGCTTGCAGCAGGTTCAGGGTGCCCAGCAGGTTGATGTTCAGGGTGCGCGCCGGATCACGAAAGGCGTCCGGGACGAAAGTCTGGCCGGCCAGGTGAATCACCGCATCGGGCATTTGCGGCCACAGGCCTTCGAGGCTGTCCGGCTCGCAGAGATCGTAGCGACAAGGAGCAGGTAGAAGCTCCCATTCCGAGGCATCAGCCTGCAAACGCGACTGGATGTGTTGTCCGACGAATCCGGTCAGACCCGTGACAAACAGACGTTTTTTCAAACAGCGACCCCTTGGTCATGCATTTCATCCAGTTTCCACAGTCTTCATGGAAAGGTTTACGAGCCGATATGATCGCTCGAAAGACAGGTGAAATGTTTGTTGTAGTTGTTTGGTAGCCAATCTGTGCCATTTGCTCGGTAATTTCAACAAGTCCAAAAGTGACTGATCGGTTCTCCTCAGCGTAGCCTGATTTATTCTCGCCGGGCGGTTCACGAATCCTCAATGGATGTGTTTAGAATGCCCCTCGTCACGATTAACCGGCGTTCGTGTGGGTTGTTCCGGGACTCTGCGAATCTGTCCTTTAAAACAAGAACGTAGACGGGCAAAAAGACGATGGACGAGGACTGGCGAGTGCCGGCTCGATTCATGGTTTTTCCGTCATAGAGTGAGGCCGCCGGGATGGCGGTTTCATCGTGGGATGCCATGAATTTCATTCTTTACTCGGACATCAACGACAGCTCCATCAGCCAGAACCTTGGTCGTCCCGAATACAGTTACTACTTCGTGCTCAAGGCGTATCGCCCTGTGCTCGAAAGCCTTGGGCGAGTGCATGTGGTGTCCTCCACCGCCGAGGTCGATCCGCTCTACAAACAGTTATTGGCCGCCGGCGAAGACAGTCTGTTCCTGTCGTTTACGCCGCCGCAGAAAACCCCGAACGACCTTGAGTGCCCGACGATCTGCGTGGTGGCCTGGGAGTTTGATTCGATTCCCGATGAACAATGGGATAACGACCCGCGCCAGGACTGGACGCAAATGCTGGCGCGGCAGGGCCGGGTGATCACACTCTCCAGCCATACCGCCCGGGCGATTCGCCGGACCATGGGTGAAGACTTTCCGGTGCTGGTGTTGCCGACGCCGTTGTGGGAAAACTTCGCCGACATTCGTAGTCGCCACACCAGCGTCCCGATCAGCGCCGGCTCGACCCTGGACATCAAGGGTTGCATCTTCGATACGCGCACACTCGGGCTGAGTGCCGATGCACTGATTCCCGTCGTGCCGACCGCCGAGGAACTGGCGGCGCTCGAGGCCGAGCTGGAGGCATTGAAGCCACCGCCGCTGACGCTCAAGCGCCGCTTGGTGATTGCTCGCCATTACCTGCATATGTGGCGCCTGGACAAAGGTAAATCGCTGCCGATCCCGGTGCATCGCACGCATTTTCTAAGCCAGTGGTACTGGGAAGGGATTCGCGACTTGTTGTCGGATGCCGCCCATGAGCGTCTCGCTGGCTGGCTGCCGGCCATCGCCGGCCCGCAGACGATTGCAGTACCCGAGCCAGAACCGCGACAGTGGCCGGACACCACCGCCCAGGTCGAAGCACAGGTTGACGGTGTGGTGTACGTCACCGTGTTCAACCCGCGTGACGGTCGCAAGAACTGGCATCAACTGATCACTGCATTCTGCTGGGCGTTCCGCGAAACGCCTGACGCGACACTGGTGCTGAAGATTACCCAAAGCGATCTGTCGTCCTACCACGACGAACTGATGACGTTGCTCGCGCAGCTTTCGCCGTTCGCCTGTCGGGTGGTGGTCATGCACGGCTACCTGGACGACCCGCAATACGCCCGGCTGTACGAAGCCGCCAGTTACTACGTCAATGCCTCGCGCTGCGAAGGGCTGTGCCTGCCGCTGATGGAGTTCATGGCCAGCGGTAAACCGGTGATTGCCCCGGATCACACGGCCATGGAGGACTACATCGATGAGCGTGTGGCGTTTGTGGTCAAGTCCAGCGAAGAGCTGACCATCTGGCCGCAGGACACTCGCATCATCTACCGCACCCTGCGTTACCGGCCGGATTGGGGTTCGCTGAAAACCGCTTACGAAAACAGCTACCGTCTGGCCAAGGAACAACCCCTGGAGTATCAGCGCATGTCCCTCGCCGCCGTCGAGCGCATGCACGATTACTGCGCTTTCGCCCCGGTACAGAAACGCATGGCGGATTTTTTCGGGCTGGCACCACAGGCTTTGCCGACAGCAACCGTGACGGATACCGCCTCATGCTGATCATCATTCATTCGGAAACCAACCAGCACACTATTGCCCAGAACCTTGGCCGCTCGGAGTACAGCTATTACTTCGTGCTCAAGGAGTACCGACCCGTGCTGGAGCGGCTGGGGCGAGTGGTAGAAGTCAGCGACCCGCAGACCGAAGTCGATGCTTTGTACATGGACTGTCTGTCCCGTGGTGAAGAATGCGTGTTCCTGTCGTTCTCACCGCCTCATCGCACGCCGGTCAATTTCGCCTGCCCGACGCTGCCGGTGTTCGCGTGGGAATTCAGCACCATCCCCAACGAACCCTTTGCCGGTGACCCGCTCAATGACTGGCGCACGGTGTTGCGGGCAGCGGGTGCAGCGATTACACATTCCAGCTACACCGTGAATGCGGTGCGCGAGGCGATGGGCACCGACTATCCGGTCATCGCGGTACCGGCCCCGGTATGGGATCGGTTTTCCGAGCGCGGCGCCCACTTGCAACGTCAGCCCTTGGCCAGTCAGGTGCGGTTGACGCTCAAGGGGTTGCTGGCAGACAGCCGTGAACTCGACTTGCGAGCCTTCGGCCCCGTGGCCACTCGTCAAGGTGTGGGTATTGATTTCGAGGCCCCGCCGAGTGAACACGAGTTGGTCCTCGACGGCGTGATCTACACTTCTGTGTTCAACCCCAGTGACGGGCGCAAGAATTGGGAAGACATGCTCAGTGCCTTTTGCGTGACGTTTCGCGAGGAGGACGACGCAACGCTGGTGCTCAAATTGACGCATCACGATGCCGAAGAAGCGCTGACCGACATCCTTCACCACTTGTACAAAAACCAGTCTTACCGCTGCCGGGTCGTGCTGATTTACGGCTATCTGGCTGACGCGGACTATGAGCAGCTGGTGCAGGCCACGAGTTACGTGGTCAACACGTCCTACGGCGAAGGCCAATGTCTGCCGCTGATGGAGTTCATGTCCTGTGGCAAACCGGCCGTGGCGCCACGGACCACGGCGATGATCGATTATCTGGATGCCGATAATGCATTCCTGATTGACTCCACCGATGAGCTGACGGCCTGGCCACATGACCCGCGCAGGGCGTTTCGTACCTTGCGCTACGTCACCGATTGGGCGTCGTTGTGCAGGGCTTATCAATCAAGCTATGACGTGGCCAAGGGTGATCCGGGGCGTTATGCACAGATGTCCGCGCACGCAGTGGCCAGCCTCAAGAAATTCTGCAGTCAGGCCGCCGCCGAGCAACGGCTTGGCGTATTTTTTGAGCGCCTGTTCGAGAACCGTGTCGTGGAAACCCCTGAGGCATGATTCGCGCATTGGTCAGACGTTTCTTTGCAGAGACGAAACCCGAGCCCCGGCCCGCGCCGTTGCCGGTCGAGCAATCCCGTGTGTCGCCAAGAGATGTGGGCTTGCACGATGCAATGCATGACGGCTGGTTTTCGGGCGACAGCGGCGAATTGCTCAAAGGGTTTGCCATTACCGCCGACGACACCTTGCTGGATGTCGGCTGTGGTGAAGGGGTCGCGACCTTGTTTGCGGTGCGCCAGGGCGCGTCGGTGATCTTCACCGACAGTGAGTACGACAAGGTCCGCGACCTGGCGCGGCAAGTGCAAGCGCAGTCGGACAAGGCGAATCTAGGTCTGGTCAGCAACAGCCTGCCACTGCCTCTGGCCGATGGTTGCGCGAGCAAAGTCGTGTGCATGGAAGTGCTGGAGCACATCGATCAGCCAGAACCCTTCATGGCCGAACTGGTGCGCATGGGCCGCCCCGGTGCGCTGTACCTGCTGAGCGTGCCGTCCCCGGTGGGCGAGCATCTGCAGAAAGGCATCGCCCCGGCCAGCTATTTTCAATCGCCCAATCACGTGCAGATTTTCAGCCCCGAGCGATTCGCCGCGCTGGTGGAAGACGCGGGCCTGGTCATCGAACATCGCCAGGAATCCGGTTTTTTCTGGGTCATGGGCATGATTTTTTTCTGGGCCAGCGAGCGGGCTGCCGGGCGTGAGTTGGGGGGGGCGGTTCGCGACCGGATTCAGGCGCCGTATCCGCCGCTGATGGAGAGCTGGGCGAAAACCTGGCAGGACTTGCTGGCCCAGCCCGACGGGTTGGCGATCAAGCGGATGCTGGACCGGTTCATGCCCAAGAGCCAGGTGATCATTGCTCGCAAACCGTATGTCCAGGAGGGCGCATGAGCAACGAAAAACGGATCATGGACATCGAGTTGCTGCGCGGCATTGCGGTGCTTGGCGTGCTGTTTCATCACCTGCAGGACAGCCTGTTCGCGGCGGCTGTTCCGTTGTTGCAGAGCATCACGCTGTACAGCCAGCCGTGGTGGGGCGTGGATCTGTTTTTCGCGATCTCGGGCTTTGTCATTGCCCGCAGCCTGATCCCGGGCTTGCGCCGCTGCACCACGCGTCGGGAGTATTGGCAACAGACGCGCAATTTCTGGTTGCGTCGGGCCTTTCGTTTGCTGCCGTCGGCCTGGTTATGGCTGGCGCTGATGTTGCTGGCGTGTCTTTTTCTCAACCGTTCCGGCGCGTTCGGCACGCTGTACGCGAACCTTCAGGCGACCCTGGCCGGCGTCGCCCAGTACGCCAATTTTCGCTTTGCCGACAGTTTTTATCACTACGAGTACGGCACCAGTTTCGTGTACTGGAGCCTGTCGCTGGAAGAGCAGTTCTACCTGCTGTTTCCGCTGCTGATCGTGCTGTTGCGCAAACACCTGGTGTGGGCCTTGCTGGCGTTGGTGGCGCTGCAATTGTTTACCTTGCGCACGCCGATCCTGATGGTGGTGCGCACCGACGCGCTGGCCCTTGGCGTGCTGTTGGCGATGTGGAGCGTGCAGCCTTCGTACCGGCGCTGGGAGCCAAAATTCCTGCGTCGTCCATGGGTGGGTGTTGCCGCACTGATCGCGGTGTCGCTGCTGCTCAGCTTCATGGCAACGGATCGTTTCACCTTCACTTCTTACCGGATCGGCGTGATTGCGCTGTTGTGTGCGCTGCTGGTGTGGATCGCTTCTTACAACCGCGATTACCTGTTGCCGCGCGGCGTGTTCAAAAACCTGATGACGTGGGTCGGCAGTCGTTCCTACGGGATTTACTTGATCCATATCCCGGCCTACTTGCTGGTTCGTGAGTTCACTTTCCGTTTACAGGCTGCCGGGCTGCCCAGTCCCGCTGGCCATCCGATTCTGATGTTGCTGATGGCTGGCGGCCTGATCGTGCTGCTGAGCGAACTCAACTATCGCTACATCGAAATGCCCATGCGCAACCGCGGCGCCTCGCTGGTCAAACGCCTGGGCACCTCCCGAACAGCCGTCCCATCCTCTGGAGCTACCTCATGCTGAGCCTTTTAAAGAAACTCACGGCGGGCATGCCCGCGCCTGTGCAGCCAGAGACAGCGCCCGCGGCGCCAGTGGCGGAGAAAGTCGACCCCTACATGCTCGGCCTGCACGACGCGATGCTCAGTGGCTGGTTCAATCAGCAAACCGGCGAACTGTTCACCGGCTTCCCGGTAACCCCCGAGGACACGCTGCTGGACGTAGGCTGCGGCGACGGCGGCAACGTGCATTTCTGCGGGATGCGCGGGGCGAAGATCATCATCGCCGACATCGACGCGGCCAAGGTCGAAGCGACCCGCCAGCGCCTGGGCGATACACCGGCCCGCGACGTCGAATGCCACGTCACCGACTGCAACCCGCTGCCGATTGCCGATGCGACCGCCACGCGGGTGGTGTCGACCGAAGTCATCGAGCACGTGGACGATCCGGCCCAGTTCCTCGCTGAGCTGGTGCGTGTCGGTAAACCGGGCGCGCTGTACCTGCTGAGCGTCCCGCATCCCAGCTCCGAAGACCTGCAGAAAGATATCGCGGCGGCCGAGTATTTCCAGAAACCCAACCACATCCGCATCATCAGCGAAGAACAGTTCAAGGCCATGGTCAGCGATGCCGGCCTGGAAGTGATCAGCCATAGCCAGTACGGATTCTACTGGTCGATGTGGATGCTGTTGTTCTGGGAAGCCAAGGTCGATTTCAGCAATCCGGACCATCCGTTGCTCAACCACTGGGCGGATACCTGGCAGGCGATTCTGGCCTCGCCACGGGGTGCACAGATCAAGCAGGCGCTGGATGCCGTGGTGGCGAAAAGTCAGGTGATCATTGCGCGTAAACCCTGATCGGCATTAAGGCTGCACCCTGCTCATGCATGATCCAGCGTTGCAGACAGGCTTGGCGATGGGGTACTGATTCCCATGAAGCGCCGCACTCGTTCTCCTTTGGCATCGCATCGTATGGTTTCAGGTGCGGCATCCAGTTGGATATTACCGTTCTCCATGAACACGACCCGGTCGGATATCGACATGGCAAAGTCCATTTCGTGGGTCACGATCAGCATGGTCATGCCTTCTTTCGCCAGGTCGCGGATCACGTTCAGCACGTCGTTGACCAGTTCCGGGTCGAGGGCCGAGGTCGGCTCGTCGAACAGCATGATCTGCGGCTCCATCGCCAGGGCTCGGGCGATCGCCACGCGTTGTTGTTGCCCACCGGAGAGCTGGTGCGGGTACTTGTGGGCATGGGCCAGCAGGCCGACCTTGTCCAGTAGCGCATAGGCACGATGTTCACTCAGCTCGCCCGGCTGGCCGTGGTAACGCGGTGCCAGGGTGACGTTGTCGAGAATGGTGCGGTGCGGGAACAGGTTGAAGTTCTGGAACACCATGCCAATGTGCCGCACGCCTTTGCGCAGGCGGGAGCCGTTGGGTTTGTCCGAAGCCTCGATGAATTTTTCGCCGAACAACAGAATGTCGCCGGTATCGATGCTTTCCAGGCCGTTGACCGTGCGAATCAGCGAAGTCTTGCCGGAGCCGGATGGCCCGATGATCGAGACCACCTGGCCGCATTCGACATTAAGGTCGATACCCAGCAGCACCTTGTGCGTGCCATAGCTCTTCTGGATGTTCTTCAGTTGCAGGATCGGCGTTGTGTTGCTGCCTGCTGCCTTGCGCGCAGTGTCGGGCAACGCTTCGGCACTGGCCTTGAACCTGGCGATGGTGGCCGCGTCGAGCGTGTGCGGCTTGCGGAAGTTCAGGTCCAGATAGCGCTCCAGGCGTTGCAGGAAATAACCGAACACGGTGACGATCAACACGTAATAGACGCCTACCGCCGCCAGGGTTTCCATGACCAGGAAGTTGGTGGCATAGAGGCGTTGGCCGACCGTGAGGATTTCGGTCAGGGAGATGACCGAGACCAGCGATGTCAGCTTGACCACGGTGATGTATTCATTGATCAAGGTCGGCAGCGAAATACGGAAAGCCTGGGGGATCACGATCAGGCGTTGCATGCCCAACAGGCCGACACCCAGCGCGCGCCCGGCTTCCTTCTGGCCCTTGGCCACGGAGATCAGGCCGCCACGATGGATTTCCGCCATGTACGCAGCTTCCGTGACCACCAGGGCCAGCAGGCCGGAATAGAAGGGGTTGGACAGAATCGGTCCGCTACCGGGAAACAATTGCGGCAGGTTGTAGACGAAGACCACCAGCACCAGCAACGGGATGCTGCGGAAGAACCAGATGTAGACCGCTGCGGGAATGCGCAGCAAGGGCGTTTGGGACAGCTTGGCCGTGGCCAGGACAAAACCCAGCAGCATGCCGATGAACCAGGCCAGGGCACTGAGCTGGACTACTGTGACGCAGGCCTTCCAGAAGTCCGGCAGGGAGAACAGGGATAAGAAATACGACCAATCGAATTGCATGGGGCACCTCGATCTGCCGCCCCGGTGCAGGGGAGGCAGATGACCAGACTACAAGGACAGGTTCTTAGTTGGCAGTCGGTTCTTCCAAGCCATATTTCTTGAGGATTGCCGCGTATTCTCCGCTCTTTTTGCTCTCCTCGAAGGCCTTTTGCACGGCCTGGAAGGTTTCGTCGTTACCTTTCTTGACGAAGATGCCCAGGGTTTGCTGATAAATCGGATGCTCGGTGGTGATCACTACCCGGCCGTTGGTCTTTTCCGCGATCATTTTTGCCGCGCCAGCGATTTCGACCTGGGCCTGGATGTTTTTGGACAGCAGGGCCTGGGTCACTTCGGGTGCCGAAGGGTACTCGCTGACGGTGATCGCGCCTTTGTTGTTCGGCACGCAGTATTCGTCGGACAGCTTCCTGAATTCCTTGACCCAGGTCGTGCCCTGTTCCAGGCCCAGTTTCAAGCCGCACAGATCCTCAGGTTTTTTCGCATTGATCTCGCTGCCCTTGGGCACCATGACCGCGGCGCCGGTGTTGGCATAGGCGATGGTCTGGGCCTGGGTCTGGCGCTCCGGTGTGATGTACATGCCGGAAATGACCGCGTCGTACTTGCCGGAGTTCAGGCCCAGGATCAGGCTCGGGAACTTGGTGTCGACGAACTCCACCTTGGCGTTCATGTGTTTGGCCAGTGCCGTTGCCAGCTCGGGGTCGGAACCCACCACATTCTTGTCCTTGTCATAGGACTCGAAGGGCGGGTAGGTGATTTCCATGCCGACCTTGAACGTGTCTGCCGCGGCCATGCTTACCGAGGCAGCGAACATGCCGGCTGCCAATACAGCCAGGCTCAAAAGGTTTTTCTTGTTGTTTTTCATGATGTGCTGACTCCGGCGTAGGTAGGGGTTTAGTTGAAAACTTCAATCAGGACGGTTGAACCTGATTTTTCAAATGTCCGAAACTGGCGGGCTTGCGTGCCTTGCCTGGCAGTTGAACTTCCCCATTGGCCACCCTTTGGCGCAGATACTGATAGGTCTGCAGCGCCTGGCCATACATGTGTTCGCCGATGGTGATTTCTTCGTAGTCGTTGCCTGCCTGGGCGAACCCGGGCAGCGGTCTGATCTGGGTGTGATAGTCGCAGGCATAAAACAGCGGAAAGGAATAGCGCTCCTCCTTCACGCTGCGCACCCGGTGCGCGGTGGCAACGAAAGCGCCTGCCGTCATCACTTCCAGCATGTCGCCGATGTTGACGACAAAGGCATCGGCCATCGGTGGTGCATCGATCCATTGGCCAAGATCGTTCATCACCTCAAGGCCCGGTTTGTCGGCCAAAAGGATGGTGAAGCACTCGTAATCAGTATGAGCGCCAAGACCCGGTGCGTCATGGGCAGCACCGTCAAAGGGGTAGTGGATCAGGCGCAGCTTGGACGGCGGACGGGTGACCAGGCTGTCGAAATAGTTTTCTTCCAGGCCCAGGGTCAGGGCGAAGCCACCGAACAGGCGCCGGCCCAAGGCGAAGATCGCTTCATAGTAGGCCTGCACCGACGCCTTGAAACCTGACAGCTGCGGCCAGTCGTTGGGCCCCAGCAATGGGGTGTTGGCCAGCACCAACGGGTCATCGGCCGGGACTTCGAAGCCGACGTCGAAGGCTTCCTTGTGGTCCGGCTTGCCTTTGGAATAGACCTCTTCGCCTTCGGGTACAAAGCCCTTGTGGGTTTGTGAGGTGCCGATGTAGTGGCGCATCTTGGCGTCCAGGGGCTGGTCGAAAAAGTCCTTGGCGGCCTTGCGCAGGTTGGCGATCAGTTGCGGGTCGATACCGTGATGGGTGATGTAGAGGAACCCGACCTCGCTGGCGGCGCGCCCCAATTGTTCGGCCACGGCCAGGCGGTGTTCAGGTTCAAAGCTGAACAGACCAGCGATGTTGACCACCGGGATGCTATTGAAGTTGGCTTTGTGGGTGTCATTGCTGGCGCTGTTGTTTTTGTTGTCAGGCATGATGCATCGGCTCCCTAAGGATGGCTTGAATGGCTGAAACGCTCGAAGTGTTCGCGCTCGGTCTGGCCCATCCATACGTTCAATGACCAAAGGTCGGCGACCGGGACATTGGTGAAGGGCAAATGATGCAGGTAGCCGTCGGCGCCGAATTCCGGGGTCAGGGTGCTGACCCGGTAACCGCGGGCTTGCTGAGAGCGCCAGATGCTTTCCCAGTGCTGCTGATGGAACGCCAGTTCCCTTGCATATTCGGGAGCCGCCGGGTGCGGAACCTGAGGCCCCTGGTCATAACCGACCCGGGCCTGGATATGGTGAACCCGCTCGATGAAAGCGCTGAGGTCATCGGCCGGGTCATTCAACAGGCGTTCGCAGGTCACCACCCAATGGCTGATGTCACTGGTGAACAACAGATCGGGCAGTTGGCGGATCAACTCCAGGGTCACCCAGGGATTGAACAGCGAACGCGAGCGGTGGGTTTCGAAACTGCAGACCTGGCCATGCTTGCGCGCCAGATCCAGCGCCTGGCCGAAAAACTCCACTTGTTGTGGCAAGGACCAGCGATCATTGCCCGCCAGCACGTTGACGAAGCGTGGGGCGAGTTCGGCGGCCCAGGCGAGTTTCTGGTCGAGGTCATTGAGGTGGACGGCAGGCGTTGCCGACTGGTCCGGCAGCACGTCGTACGCAGTGAAGACCGTGCTGATATAGCCCAGGCGATTGGCCTGGAGAAAAGCGCCGAACTCGGCCCGTTCACGGGCGTCCAGTGGCAGGCGTGCTTCCATGCCGTCAAAGCCCGCGTGCAGCAACTCCTCGAGCGCCTGAGCCTTGCTGGCGGTATAGCCCCACAGCGTTCGGAAAATTTCCAGCTTCATCGGTGATCCTCAAAAATCCCAGGGCCTGCTGCAAAAGCATTTCGACGGCGCCAGGCTGCCAAGCGCCTGGTTTGCTGTGGAGTCGATGTTAGGCACAGGCCGCGCGGTGAAAGAATCTGAAAGTTCAAATGAATACTTCAGACTTTCACTAACAAATAGCTAGCTATTTATCTCGCTTGCCAGGAGCAATTTTATGGGCGAGAACGTGTCTACGTTGGCTATTAGCGAGAGATGCCATTGTTACGGCATCATTTTGAAGACTCCCAAGCGACACCGGGTTGCCGAGGGTTCGCTTTTGGTCGATTCTGCTGAATAGTCGGTCCTTCCAGACTGCCCGGATTCAACCGGGCGCTGCCGACGAAGTTCCAAGCTACTTGCCATTCCTGGCATGCGCTACCTTCGCTCGAATACCATCAAAATACTGGGACTTCAGCTCTGTCGTTAACGGCCCAAGGATGGGGTTTGCCTTGAACCGGGCCAACAAATGCTCAATCACCCGATCTACCTTGGCATAGGCGGCAGTGACGCTTGAAGGTACCAGCGGATCAAACTGTATCCCTTCCATCTCGATATCGAGTCGTTTCAAAACGGGTTCGGCGTCCAGGATCTGGTGGCGTATTTCATCCAGCGAACATTGCATTGTCGACCTCCTTGTAATGCCATAAGTACAGACACGCCTATCGTTAACTGCATGTCGGATGACGCAGTCAGGATATGGCAGCTGCTGTCTTAAAAATGAAACAAAATTGTCGCGTAGAAATATTACTGAAATGTTTCAATCCTATGATCGAGGGAGATCTTTTTCAGGGTTACCTTCCTCATGCGTCGAGCGGTGTTCAATCAAAAAGGAGGCGTTGGCAAATCAAGCATCGCCTGCAATCTCGCGGCTGTCAGTGCTGCCGAAGGCTACAGGACGCTGCTGGTGGATCTCGATCCTCAGGCTAACTCGACCCAATACCTGACAGGGCTGAAAGGCGATGATATCCCCATGGGGATTGCCGATTTCTTCAAGCAAACCTTATCCAGCGGCCCGGCCAGCAAAAAGAATCGGGTGGCCATCACTGATACTCGCTATGACAATCTGCACCTGGTCACGGCCAGCCACGAGCTTGCTGACCTGCAGTCAAAGCTTGAGTCCAAATTCAAGATCAACAAGCTGCGCCGCTTGTTGGTGGAGCTTTCCGAAGATTACGAACGCATTTATATCGACACGCCGCCTTCCCTGAATTTCTATACGTTCAGCGCACTGATTGCCGCCGACCGCGTGCTGATTCCATTCGATTGCGACAGCTTTTCTCGTCAGGCGCTCTATAGCGTCATCGCGCAAGTGGCCGAGTTGCAGGCTGACCATAATGAGTCGTTGATCGTGGAAGGTGTGGTGGTCAACCAATTTGTGGCGCGTGTCAGCTTGCACCAGATGCTGATCGACGAGTTGGTGGCCGAAGGCTTACCCGTGTTACCGGATTATTTGAGCAGCACGGTCAAAATGCGTGAGTCCCATGAAGCGTCGGTGCCCATGATCCACTTGGCTCCACGCCATAAGCTGTCATTGGAGTTCGTCAGCCTGTTTTCCGCTTTGGAAAGAGCCGGTTGATCGTAAGAGCAAGGTTGAAAATTCAGCGTCTGACGATGGGATGGCACGCCTTGGTTCGCCATCTGATTCCGTGCGCTGAACATAAAATTGAAATTGAAATGCCAGTACGATAACTCGCGCGCAATCGCTAGCTCCTGCTTCGAATCAACACCTGTTTTCCTGGCCGCCTTTGGGATGGCCATTTTTTTTGCCCGAGATTTTTGGACGCGGCATTTTCAGTTTTTGCATTTCGTCCTCGGCTTGTCGAAGTTCACAGGTGGAAGCCTCCGCCCACAGGTGCTCCAGCGGTTTAAGGCCAGGCTCAAGTTTTACCTTGAGGCATGCACACATTTTTAATTTCTACTGAAGGCCCACGCATAAGCGTTCTACAAACAGTAAAAGCGACGGACTTCGCCCCCGAAGGCCTGACCACGGTCGGTGAGTTGGGCATCAACAAGTCGTCGCGCAACACCATCCCGGGTCTAGTGAACTTCACCGTCGACCTGCGTCATCACCGCGATGAAACCATCGAGGCGATGGAGCAACAGGTCCTTGGGCGGCTGCAGGCGATCGCCGACGCTCGCGGTTTGAAACTGGCGATCACCCCGCACTGGATCAGCCCGGCGACGCCGTTCGACGCGGACTGCGTGGCGGCGGTGCAACAGGCCATGGACGCGCTGGGCTACGCTCAGCAGTCGATTGTCAGTGGCGCCGGACATGACGCGATCCACCTGGCGCGGTTCTGCCCGACGGCCATGGTGTTCATCCCGTGCGTGGGCGGTTTTAGCCACAACGAAGCCGAAGACGTACTGCCCGAGGATGTGCGCCAGGGCACTGATGTGTTGCTCAACGCCGTGTTGGCCCGCGCCGGAAGCACTGAATAAACACGATCCCTGTGGGAGCGAGCTTGCTCGCGATAACGGTGGATCAGTCGCCATCAATGTTGAATGTGCTGGCCTCATCGCGAGCAAGCTCGCTCCCACAGTGGGATGCGGTTGGTTTCAAGACCTACGTTCGCTGACAGGAATTTATCCCATGCGCAGTTTTTTCCACCCCGAACAATTGCTCCACCATCCACGCAGTTACTACTCCCGTGGCCAGATGCGTACGCCGCAGGAAGTGCCGGAGCGTGCGCAGCGCCTGGTGCAGGCGTCTCATGCGTTGGGTTTTACCGTTGAGCAACCGGCCGATGCCGGGCTCGCTCTGCTGCTGACGGTGCACGGCGCACCGTACCTGGCGTTCTTGCAGGAAGCCCATCAGCGCTGGAAAGAGATTCCCGAAGATTGGGGTGACGAAGTGATGTCGAACATCTTTGTCCGCGAACCCAATGCCCTGCGCGGAATTCTCGCGCAAGCCGCGCGCTATCTGGCCGATGGCAGTTGCCCGGTGGGCGAGCAAACCTGGCGTTCGGCTTACTGGTCGGCGCAAAGCGCCATCGCCGGTGCCCGGGCGTTGCTCGAGGGTGAACCGGCAGCGTATGCCCTGTGCCGTCCACCGGGTCACCACGCCCGGGCCGAAGCGGCGGGTGGTTTCTGTTATATGAACAATACGGCGGTGGCCGCCCAGGTATTGCGCGCCGGTTTTTCGCGGGTAGCGGTGCTGGATACCGACATGCACCACGGGCAAGGGATTCAGGAGATCTTCTACGAGCGTGATGACGTGCTCTACGTTTCGGTGCACGGCGATCCGACCAACGTCTATCCGGGTGTCGCAGGTTTCGCCGATGAGCGCGGTGTCGGGGCGGGCGAGGGTTTCAACCTCAACCTGCCGATGGCCCATGGCGCCAGCGAGGCCGACTTTCTGGAGCAATTGGATGTAGCACTGAAGGCGGTGACGGACTTTGGCGCCGAGGTGCTGGTGCTGTCCCTGGGCTTCGACATTTTCGAACTGGACCCGCAAAGCAAAGTGGCGGTGACCCGCGAAGGGTTTGCCGTGCTCGGTGAGCGGATTCGCAGCCTTGGGTTGCCGTGCCTGATTGTGCAGGAGGGCGGGTATCACCTGGAGAGTCTGGAGGATAATGCCAAGGCGTTTTTTGTCGGGCCTGAGGTTTGGCAGCTCAGAGTTTGACGGCGTCTGGAAGATTGCTATCGCGAGCAAGCTCGCTCCCACACTGGTGAGTGTTGAACACAAATATGCGGCTCACCTCGGTCACTGTGGGAGCGAGCTTGCTCGCGATGAACGATAACGCGGTCTGTAAGCGCCCTACGGCACTTGCCACAGCCCTTACGTTAACGTAAAGATTGCTCCAGGGCGCCGACGTATGAAGGCGCAGGGCGGATGACCCGGAGCGCTTGATGACGCTAATAAAAACAAACTCCCCCAAACTGCATCGCGAAGCCCGGCTGGCCCGGGAAAAGCTGCACCTGGAAGGCGAAGTGCCGGATGGCGTCCTGCGTGCGGAAATCGATGCCTCGTGGCGACGCAGTCTGAGCCATGGTGTGCATTTCAATGCCAAGCACGAGCTGGCGCTGGAATCGAGTGCCAGCCTCGACGTGTTGCTGGCAAGCAACCGCTTGCTGATCGACGCCGCGTTGCCAGCGATCGATTACCTGGCCGAGCGTCAGGGCAAGGAAGGGCTGATCATCCTCGCCAACTCCGACGCCACCATCCTCGCCGTCGAAGGCCGCGCCGACCGACTCAAGGGCAGCGGCCTGCAGGACATCACCCTGGGCGCCTGCTGGAGCGAAGCGGTTCGCGGCACCAACGCCCTCGGCACGGCACTGGTGGAAGCCCGCCCGACCCTGATCGATTGCGGCGAACATTATCTGGATCGCCTCAGTGATTTTTCCTGTACTTCGGTGCCGATACATTGCCCCCAAGGCGACATTCTTGGCGTCCTCGACCTGACCCGCGAAGGCCCGCTCGGCCGTGCCCACGACAGCACTGCGCTGCTGGCCATGGCGGTCAGCCAGATTGAAAGCCGGGTGTTCAACGCCAGTTATCCTGACGAAATCGTCCTGGCCTTCCACAGCCGCAGGCAATACCTGGAATCGCCGTGGCAAGGCCTGCTGGCCGTGAGTCTTGGCGGGCAGATCCTGGCGGTCAGCGCCCAGGCCTGCCAGTTGCTCAACGCCGAGCGCTCGGCCCTGGTCGGGCGACGCTGCGAGGAGTTTCTCGGAGTCGACGGCCTGCAGTTGTTGGCGCGTCTGCACCAGGGCGGGGCCGGCAGCCTGCAAACCGCCAAGGGTGAATTCTTCTACAAAACCCTGCGTGCGCCGCAACGCTCGATCAACGTCAGCAGCCCGCCGCGCACTGTCGCGAAACCGGCCAAGGCGCAACCGGATCTGGAAGCGCTCGCCGGCAGCAATACGCGCTACGCCCGTGCCTTGCGCATGGCCCGCCAGGGGCTGGCCAATGAACTGCCGGTTTTGTTGTTGGGCGAAACCGGCACCGGTAAAGAGGTTATCGCCCGCGCCCTGCACATGGCCGGAGCGCGCTGCGACAAACCCTTCGTGGCAGTGAACTGCGCAGCCATTCCCGAAGGCCTGATCGAGTCCGAACTGTTCGGCTATCGCGAAGGCGCGTTCACCGGTTCACGCCGGGGCGGCATGGTCGGGCGCTTGCAGCAGGCCCATGGCGGCACCTTGTTCCTCGATGAAATCGGCGACATGCCCCTGGCCTTGCAGGCCCGACTGTTGCGGGTATTGCAGGATCGCAAGGTCGCGCCCCTGGGCGCTGGGGAAGAGCAGGACATCGACGTTGCGCTGATCTGCGCCACCCATCGCGACCTCAAGCGTCTGGTGGAAGAAAAACACTTTCGCGAGGACTTGTTCTACCGGGTCAACGGCATCAGCGTGATGCTCCCGGCCCTGCGCGAACGCGAAGATTTCGCCGCGCTGGTCAGCCGCATGCTGACGACACTGGGCGCCCCCATCGTGGTTCTGCACGATGATCTCAATCGCTTGCTCGGCGGTTATCACTGGCCGGGCAACATCCGCCAACTGGAGATGGTTCTGCGCACCGCACTGGCCATGCGCGAACCGGGTGAAACCGTGCTGACCCTCGACCACTTGCCCGACAGCATGCTCGACGAGTTGACCGCCAGCGAACGGCCCCAGGCCGGCAGCATCCGGGAAAACGAACTGGAGCTGATCCGTCAGTCCATGGACACGCATCAGGGCAACGTCTCGGCCGCCGCCGACGCCCTGGGTATCAGCCGCGCGACCCTGTATCGCAAGCTCAAACAGTTGCGTTCGTGATGCAGCGCCTGATCGTTCGGCTGATCGACAGCCAGAACCCCGAGGCGCTGCAAGCGTCGCTGCGCTGGCTGTATAGCTTTGTGCGACCCCATCGCCTGGCGATTGCCGGGCTGTTGGGCCTGTCGGTCTGCGCCTCGGCGCTGGTGCTGGTGCAGCCGTGGCTGACCAAACTGCTGATCGACGATGGCCTGTTGGCGCGCAACTTCCCGATGCTGGTGTTGATTGCCGGGCTGATGATCGTCGCCGGGTTGTTGGGCACAGCGCTCTCGGGCATCAACCGCTACCTGCACACGCGATTGTCCGGGCGCATGCTGTTTGCCTTGCGCGATGACCTGTACCGGCATTTGCAAACCCTGTCGCCGGGCTTTTACGGCCAGCGGCGCATCGGCGACCTGATGTCGCGCCTCGATGGCGACGTCGCGGAAATCCAGCGGTTTGCCGTGGACTCGCTGTTTTCGGCGGTGTCCAGCGTGATCGGCCTGGTGGTGGCCGTGGCGATGCTGCTGACCTTGTCCTGGAAGTTATCGCTGCTGGCCCTGGTGCTGATTCCCCTCGATGTCCTCTGGCTGCGCTGGATGCGGCGCAAGGTCGAGCGCGATGTGCGGCAGTTGCGCGAGCGTTCGGCGGACATGTCGTCGTTCATGGTCGAGACGCTGCCGGTGATGAAATTCATCCAGTCCGCCGGCCAGCAACAGCGCGAAGCACGGCGCCTCGAGACGCTGGGGCAGGGCTACATGAGCCAGTTGCTGCGCCTGCAAGTCACCGAGTTTTTCACCCAGGCCGTGCCCGGTACCCTGACCTCGCTGTCCCGGGCCTGCGCATTCTTGATCGGCGGTTACTGGGTGGTGCAGGGCACCTGGCAACTCGGCGCCCTGATTGCGTTTTCCACTTACCTGGGCATGGCCGTGGGGCCGGTGCAGAGTCTGCTCGGGCTTTACGTCGCGATTCAGCGGATGACGGTCAGCCTCGGCCGGGTCATGGAATTGCGCGGCGAACAACCGACCGTGTTGACGCCCGCCACGCCACGCCCGATGCCCAATGGCGGCGATCTCTGGTTCGACAACGTGCACTTCGCCCATCCCGGCCGCCAATCGACCTTGCGCGGCATCGAGGCGCGGATTCCCTACGGTATGAAAGTGGCCCTCAGCGGCGGCTCCGGCGTAGGTAAATCCACCCTGATTGACCTGCTGCAACGTCATCACGATCCGCAATCGGGCCGGGTACTGCTGGGCGACGTCGATCTGCGCGAACTGGACCTGTTCCAGTTGCGTCGGCGCATCGCCATCGTCAGCCAGGACATCGTGCTGTTTCGCGGCAGCCTCGCCGACAACCTGGCCTATGCGGTGCCGGACGCCAGCCGCGAAGCGATTGCCGAAGTGGCGCGACTGGCGCAACTCGACAGCCTGATCGAGTCCTTGCCCGAAGGCCTCGACAGTCCGTTGGGCGAGCGCGGTCAGCAGTTGTCCGGTGGGCAGAAACAACGCATCGCGATTGCCCGGGCGCTGTTGCAGGACCCTTTGATCCTGGTGCTCGATGAAGCCACTTCCGCGGTGGATGAAGCCACCGAGCGCGAAGTCATCGACGCCATCGACCGCTTGTTCGCCGGGCGTACGCGCATCCTGATCAGCCATCGCCCCTCAACCCTGGCCGATGCCGATCTGCGTTTCGAATTGCTCGACGGCGTGCTGACCTCGAAGACGGTGCTGCATGAAACCTGAATTGCGTATTGGTGTGGTGGACAGCGGCCACTCGGCGGCACAGCGGGTGCGAGTGATCGCCGGTCGACGCTTTGCATTGCTCGAAGACGGTCTGGCCGAGGGCGAGTTGCGCGACGACCCGCTGGGGCATGGCAGCGCGGTGATCGAGGCGATCGGCCGGCGTGCCCCCTCGGCGCTGTTTTGCGTGGCGCAGGTGTTCGACCAGCGCGGTGTCACCAGCGCCTTGCAGATCGCCACGGCGATTGACTGGCTGCTGGCGCAGGACGTGCGACTGATCAATCTGAGCCTTGGCCTGCGCCAGGATCGCAGCCTGTTGCGCGTGGCCTGCGCGGCGGCAGTGGCGCGGGGCGTGCTGCTGTGTGCGTCGAGCCCGGCCCAGGGGGAAGGGGTGTTCCCGGCGAACTATCCGCAGGTGGTGCGGGTGACCGGCGATGCGCGCTGCGCCGAGCAGGAATGGTCGTGGCTCAACACTGCCCAGGCGGATTTCGCCGCGTGTGTGCAGGGCACCTATCCGGGGCAATCCGGGGCGAGCCTCGGTTGTGCCGCCTTGAGCGGGCACATCGCCGGGTTCCTCGCCGAACAGCCTGACGCCAGCAATGCGCAAGTCATCGAGTGGTTGCGCGAGCATGCCCGTTACCGTGGCCCTGAACGGCGCTTCGGGCCATGACCGACATCGTCATTCTGGGTGCCGGACCGGCCGGCGTCGCCGTCGCACTGGGGCTACGACGGCTGGGCCATGGCGTCACGCTGATCAGCGAATGGCGCCGGTTTGCCGCGCTCGAAGGCGTGTCCGTGCGGGTTCTGGATGCCTTGCGCAGCGCGGGCCTGCATCAGGCGTTGGCGGAAGCGGCGCCGCCTTCTCAACGCCAGGTCTCGTGGAATGGCCAGCACCATGCGCAGAACATCGAGTACTTGCTCGACCGTCCGGTGTTTGACCGAGGCCTGCGTGAGGATTTGCGCCTGGCGGGGGTCGAGCTGATCGAAGGCCGGGTGCTGATGGTTCAGTCATCGGCCAATGGCCACCGAATCGAAATCGATGGCCGCGAACCGCTGCTTGCAGCGTTTCTCGTCGAGGCCCGCGGACGTCAGGCTCCGGCTGCCGGCAAAGGCTTGCGCGGTCCCGAGACCGTCAGTTTGCTCAATCGCTGGCAGGGTTCGCCGGGCAGCACCGCCAGCGCCGTGGAAAGCCTCGAGGACGGCTGGGCGTGGATGGCGCGGCGCGCCGACGGCCAGTGTTACTGGCAATGGACGGTGGACGTGGCCAGCGCCGGGTTGCCAGGCAAGGCTCAGTTGCTCGGTTACTGCCGGCAGCGGCGCCATGCTTCGAAGCTGGCCGCCGCATTTTTTGCCGGTGAAGCGGAGTGTGATCTACAACTGCACGCCCGCAGCAGCACGGCGATTCTGAGCCCGCAGGTGGGTGGTGAAAACTGGATTCGGGTCGGCGATGCGGCAATGGCCGTCGACCCGCTGTCGGGCAACGGGATCTTTCAGTCCTTGTCTTCGGCGTTGCAGGCGCCGGCAGTGATCAACACGCTGCTGTGCAAGCCCGAGCGAGCGGCTCTGGCCCAGCGTTTTCACCAACAGCGGGTGGAGCAGTTGTTTTTGCGGTTTGCGCGGATCGGCCGGGATTTCTATGCCGATGAGCAGCGCTGGCCGGACCAGCCGTTCTGGCAGGCACGACGGAACTGGCCGGACGCCGACGTGGCCCATGCCGAAGCGGATTTCAATGCGCTGAGGGTTGAGCGGGCGCCGGTGTTGCGTGATGGGTGGGTCGATGAGGCCGAGGTGGTGATCACGGTCGATCAGCCGTTGGGGATCTGGCATGTGCAGGGGGTTGAGGTGGCGCCGTTGGTGCGGCGGTTAAAACACGGCGAGCCAGCGGATCTGGTGTTGGCCGGATTGACGTTGGAGCAGGGAAGGTTGGTTCGTGGCTGGTTGTTGGCTCAGGGGTTCAAACCCTGAGGTTTGAGCTGTCTGGACCGGCCTCATCGCGAGCAAGCTCGCTCCCACAGTGGTTTTGCGTCGTACACAAATCCCCTGTGGGAGCTTGCTCGCGATGGCGGTCTGAAGAACGCCGCTATTACAACTTGATCAACACCGACTTCAACTCGGTGTAATGCTCGATCGCCGCATACCCCATCTCACGCCCGACCCCGGACATCTTGTAGCCGCCGAACGGCAGTGCCGGGTCCAGGGCGCTGTGGCAGTTGACCCATACTGACCCTGACTTGATCCGTGGAATCATCCGGTGCACCGCCGCCAGATCATTCGACCAGATACTCGCGCCCAATCCATACGGACTGTCATTGGCCATGCGCAAGGCATCGGCCTCGTCGTCGAACGGAATGGCCACCAGCACCGGGCCGAAAATCTCTTCCTGCACCAGTGAGTGCTTCTGATCGACATCGACAATCACCGTCGGCTTGACGAAGAACCCCGGGCCGAACTGCTCACCGCCGCAGGCGATGGTCGCGCCGCTTTCCCGGCCCTTTTCGATGTAGCCGTAGACGCGCTCCTGCTGGCGCGCCGAGATCAACGGCCCCATGTCGACGCTCGGGTCGAGGCCGTTGCCGAGTTTCATGGCGTTGGCGATGCCAGCGATGTCCGCCACCACATTGTCGAAGTGCTTGCGCTGCACATACAGCCTGGAGCCTGCGCAGCAGACCTGTCCCTGATTGAAGAAAATCGCGCTGGCGGCCCCGGCCGCGGCGGTTTTCAGGTCGGCGTCGGCCATGACGATGGTCGGTGATTTGCCGCCCAGCTCCAGGGTGACCCGGGTCATGGAATCCATGGCGATCTTGCCGATTTGCTTGCCCACCGCAGTGGAGCCGGTGAAGGTCAGCTTGTCCACCAATGGGTTATGAGTCAGGGCGGAGCCGGCGGTGATGCCGGTACCGGTGACCACATTGAACACGCCTTCGGGGTAACCAGCCTCCAGCACCAGCTCGGCGAGTTTCAGTGCGGTCAGCGGGGTTTCGTCGGCGGGTTTGAGCACCACGGTGCAGCCGGTGGCCAGGGCCGGACCGAGTTTCCAGCAGGCCAACAGCAGCGGGAAGTTCCAGGCGACGATGGCGCCGACCACGCCCACCGCTTCACGTCGAATGAAACTGTGGAACTGGTCGTTGGGCATCAGCGGTGCCGACACGTCAACCGTGGAACCTTCGATCTTGGTCGCCCAACCGGCCATGTAGCGCAGGAAGTCGATGGCCAGTTGCACGTCCATCACCTGGGCCACCGCCGCGCTTTTACCGTTGTTCAGGCATTCCAGTTGCGCCAGCAGCTCGGCGTCGCGCTGCATCAGGTCGGCGAGTTTCCATAACAGGTTCTGCCGCTCCCGGGGGCGGGTGCGGGTCCAGGCCGAATCGTCGAACGCCTGGCGGGCGGCAAGTACCGCGCGGTCGACATCCGCAGGCGTTGCCCGTGGCACCACGCACAGCACTTCGCCGGTGGCCGGGTTGTGCAGGGGCATGGTCTGGCCGTCGGCGGCCTCGACCCAGTCACCGCCGATCAGCATGCGCGGGGCGCGCTGGATGAACGCCGAAGTGGCGGGAAGCACATTTGGAAGCGACATGATGAAACCTCGTCTTGTTCGTGTGGCGAGGTCATTCGCAATGGCTGTGCCAGTTGTGTTTTTTTGGCCAGAAGGCCCCATCTGGTGGGGCGTGACAGATTCTCTGTGGATCACCATGAGATCGATAAACGTCGCAAATTGCGACGACGTGAGACGTCCCGAACAAAATGTACATCAGGAACGTAATGCTTTTTGTAGGAGCGAGCCTGCTCGCGATGGACTAAAGAGCGCTGCGTTTAACTGGTAAGCACGCGTAATCGTTAACGACCATCGCGAGCAGGCTCGCTCCTACAGAAAGCTATGCTTGTCTCAGAGTGCAACAGTTGTCGCGAAATTGAACGTGTTGCCGCGATGGCATGACTGGCAAAACTCCCGCCGATTCTGGCAAACCATTGATTCATTGAGGTATTCGTAAGCTGGCACGCTCCGTGTATTGCTCATCGCAGACGTTTCTCTTGCCTCCGTCAGCAGATCAAAGCCGACGGCAGAAACCAAAAAAAACGATAAGCCACAACAATAAGAACGCACCGTGCGAGGTTTGACGTTGATGAAGAGAAAACTCCGATCAGGCATGAGCGCCAGCCTGCTGGCCGTAGCCGCTTGTGTAGCGCTGCATTCGCCTCATAGCCTGGCAGCCCGCGACGCCCAGACCATCCTCAAGGAAACCTGTCAGGGCTGTCACACCCCCGAAGCCGAAAACGCCCTCAGCCGCATCAGCCACCAGCGCAAAACGCCGGAAGGCTGGCTGATGAGCATTGCCCGGATGCAGACCATGCACGGCTTGCAGATCAGCGATGACGACCGCCGGACGCTGGTCAAGTACCTGGCCGACACCCAGGGCCTGGCGCCGAGCGAAACCGACGGCGTGCGCTATGCGCTGGAGCGGCGGCTCAATACCGTCGAGCACTTCGACGACCAGACCAGCCAGATGTGCGGCCGCTGCCACTCCGGTGCGCGGGTGGCCCTGCAACGGCGTCCGGCGCAGGAGTGGGAGCGCCTGGTGAACTTCCACCTCGGTCAGTGGCCGTCCCTGGAGTATCAGGCGCTGGCCCGGGACCGCGACTGGTTCGACATCGCCCGCAAGGACATGGTGCCGCTGCTGGCCAAGCGTTATCCGCTGGACAACCCGGCCTGGAAAAAATGGCAGAGCGTGGCGCCCAAAGCCGATGCGCTGGTGGGTGACTGGAGCTTCAGCGGTCACTTGCCGGGCAAGGGTGAACTGGCCGGTGTGATGACCGTGAGCGCCGATGGCAGCGACACCTTCAAGGTCAGCGTCAAAGGCCAATACGCCGACGGCAGCCCGTTCAATGGCGACGGCAGTGCAATTCTCTACACCGGCTACGAATGGCGCGGCAACGTGACCATCGATGGCGTGACCATGCGCCAGGTGTTCGCCGCCCAAGGCAATGCGATGCAGGGCCGGATGTTCGAGGCCGAGCACGACGAGCGCGGCCTGGACTTCGTCGCCGCCAAACAGGGTTCCCAGCGGTTGCTGGCGGTGCAGCCGGGCTATCTGAAGGCCGGCAGCGAAACCGAAGTGACCCTGATCGGCAGCGGCCTGACCGGCAAGCCGAACTTTGGCAAAGGCGTGGAAGTGCTCGAAGTCGTCTCGCAGAGCCCGCAGCAGATCAAGGTCAAGCTCAAGGCCGCCGCCAATGCCCAACCGGGGGCGCGCGCGGTCAGCGTCGGCACGCTGAAAGGCCCGAGCCTGTCGGTGTACAGCAAGATTGCCGAAGTCAAAGTGGTGCCGGAATTTTCGGTAGCGCGGATCGGCGAGGGCGGCGGTTCGACGCCGAAGGTCCAGGGCCGTTTCGACGCAGAAGCCTGGGGCAAGGGCGCTGACGGCAAGCCGTATCGCATCGGCGTGTTCCCGGCGCAGTGGAAGGTCGAAGCCTTCGACGACCGCGCCAGGGAAGACGAAGACGTCAAGTTCGCCGGCACCATGCAGGCCGACGCCGGCGTGTTCACCCCGGGCGATGCCGGGCCGAACCCGGCACGCAAGATGTCCACCAACAATGCCGGCAACCTCAAGGTGATTGCCGCCGTCGACGACGCAGGGAAGTCCCTGACCGGCGAAGGCCACATGATCGTGACCGTGCAACGCTGGAACAATCCACCCATTCCGTGATGTTGCAACGTGAGCTTGGCTGAAAACGCTTTCAGACACTTTTCGGAATGACCGCAAGCCCCGCCAACCGGGGCTTGCACAGGAGGTTGGCAATGGGCGCTATCTTGAATCTGGTCGAACGCAACCTGCACGAAGTGCAGGTCGATGCCGACCGCATGCTGTTTCACATCCCCAGTAGTTCGCTGTTCGCCAGCGATGAACTGACGGGCACCATCATCGATACCTTGCGCGGGCCCGGTTGTTCTTCGGACGACCTGATCCAGCGCCTGGCCGCGCGGTTCAATGGCGAGGAAATCACCGAGACCCTGCGCGAACTGATGGCCCTGGAACTGGTCAGCGACGGTTCGCCGCTGACCCCGGACATCGCCACCAAGCGCGTCGAGCGCACGGCAATCAATACCGTGGTGCTCAACGTCAACACCGGCTGCAACCTGAGCTGCACCTATTGCTACAAGGAAGACCTCGACAAGCCGTCGGCGGGCAAGAAGATGGACGTCGAGACGGCGATTGCCTCGGTGGAAATGCTGCTGCGCGAATCCCCGGACGAAGAGCGTTTCACAGTGGTGTTCTTCGGCGGCGAACCGCTGAGCAACCGCAAGCTGATCGAGTACATGGTCGACTATTGCGAGAAGCGTTTTCGCGAGGCGGGCAAGTTCGTCGAATTCGTCATGACCACCAACGCCACGCTGCTCACCGAAGAAACCGTGGACTACCTCAACGCCCACCGTTTCGGGCTGTCCGTTAGCATCGACGGGCCGAAGACCGTGCACGACCGCAACCGCATCACCGTGGGCGGGCAGGGTACCTATGACGTGGTGCGGCGCAAGGCCGAGATGCTGCTGTCGCGCTACAACAGCCGCCCGGTCGGTGCTCGCGTAACGCTCACCACCGGCGTGACCGACGTCGAAACCATCTGGGATCACCTGTTCAACGAACTGGGTTTTGCCGAAGTCGGCTTTGCCCCGGTGACCTCCGGCGACATCAGCAGCTTCAACCTCACCAGCGATGAGCTGGTGCAGGTGTTCGCCAACATGAAAAAACTCGGCAAGCGTTACCTGGAAGCGGCGCTGGAGCACCGCAACATCGGTTTCTCCAACCTGCACCAGCTCATCACCGACATCCACGAAGGCCACAAGAAAGCCCTGCCATGCGGCGCGGGCCTGAAGATGCTGGCGGTGGATCACAAGGGCGAGCTGAACCTATGCCACCGCTTTACCGGTTCGAGCCTGCCGACCTTCGGCAACGTCCACAGCGGCGTGAAACAGGTGGAGTTGAACGACTTCCTGTCCCAGCGCCTGGATCGCACCAACACCGGCTGCGAGGACTGCCAGATCCGCAACCTGTGTTCCGGCGGCTGCTACCACGAGAGCTACGCCCGCTACGGCGACCCGACGCACCCGACCTATCACTACTGCGAACTGATGCGTGACTGGGTCGACTTCGGCATCGAGGTCTACACCCGGATCATGGCCAATAACCCTGCGTTCATCAGCAGCTACATCACTCCGCGCAAGGCTCACTGATATGAAACATCTCAAGGCAATCAATAACAAAGCGTTGAAGCTGGATCAGGCCGCGGATGAAAACCGCATTGAAGAAGTGGTGGCCATGAGTTCTGTGGCGGGCTGTGCCTCGACCACCGACCCGGGCTGGGAAATCGATGCGTTTGGCGGTGTGTCTTCGCTGTGCCAGCCGATGGAGGCCGACCTCTACGGTTGCTCCGACCCTTGCTGGTGGCCGGCCCAGGTGCCCGACATGATGAGCACCTACCCGGACTGGAACAAGGATGCCCAGGCGTCCAACGAAAACTGGCGCAACCTCGGCACTGTCTTCCCCAAAGACAAGTGATCACAGAAGAAGGATTCCAGCATGCGTAATATCAAAGCCTGCGGCCTGGCCGCGTTTGCGGTCCTGAGCAGCTGTTCGGTCAGTGTCCTGGCCGATGAAAACACCGCGTTGCAAGACGGTCACGAATACATGTTGACCACCAACTACCCGAACAACCTGCACGTGATCGACCTGGCCACTGACACCCTGTTCAAGACCTGCAAGATGCCCGACGCCTTCGGCCCCGGCACCGTGCAGCTGTCGCCGGACCGCAAGACCGCCTACGTGCTTAACAACCACTATGCGGATGTCTACGGCGTTGAACTGGACAGTTGCAAACAGGTGTTCCACGCCAGCATCACCCAGAAGCCGGGGGAGAAAGCGCGCTCGATGTTTGCTTTCACCCTCAGCCATGATGGCAAGGAGCTGTACACGGTCGCCAACCCGACGTTGATGATGAACGACCGTTACGAAGTACAGCAGCCACGACTCGACGTGTATGCCACCAACGCTGGCATGGACGCCAAACCGGTGCGCAGTTTCCCGGCGCCGCGCCAGCTGACCATCATGCAGAGCGGTGACGACGGCACGCTGTACGTGGCCGGGGCGGACGTCTACAAGGTCAATGTGCAAACCGGCAAGTTCGATGTGCTGATCCCCAGCCGCCACTGGAAACGCCCGAACTACAGCGCACCGGACGTGCTCTACGTGTGGAACCAGCAGACCTACCGGCATGACTTCTCGCTGCTCTACACCGCGGCGAAGTTCAAGGACAAGAAACAGGACCCGGCCACCGCCGAATACCTGTACGGCCTGTTCAGTGTCGACCTGAAGACCGGCAAGACCGAAACCACCGACTTCGGTCCTCTGACGGAAATCTACTTCAGCGGCATGCGCTCGCCCAAGGACCCGAACCTGATGTTTGGCGTACTCAACCGCCTGGCCAAGTACGACATCAAGCAGAAGAAAATGCTCCAGTCCGCCACGCTCGATCACTCCTACTACTGCATTTCCTTCAACAAGGACGGCAGCAAGATCTACCTGGCGGGGACCTTCAACGATGTGGCGATCTTTGATGCCGACAGCCTGAAACAGACGGGCAGCGTCAAGTTGCCGGGCGGGGATATGGCGATTACCACGGCGCAGATTTTTGTGCGGTAATTGCGGCGCCTGACCTGACGCTATCGCGAGCAAGCTCGCTCCCACAGTGGATTTTCAGTGTGACCACTATTGTGTGAACACCCCCGAACCCTGTGGGAGCGAGCTTGCTCGCGATGAGGCCCTCAAAAACACTGCAACACTCAAACCCCCGGCACCGGACAACTCAAATCCCCCTCCTGACACTTCAAGTACTGCTTGAATGTCTGAACCCGTGCCTTGGTCAGTTCTGTGGTGCAGTTGCTGTAGATCAGCGGATACACACTCCCGCCTTCCACCCCGGACGCAGAGAACCTGCACTCGGCATCGCGAAACGCAACCCACGCACGTTGCGCACCCACCAACTGATTCTTGCTGTCCGGGTTGCTCTTGAGTCGCGAAGTGATTTGCTGGTAAAGCGCATTCAACTCCTTGTCCGCCGCCGCATGCTGCTGCGATGCGCACTGGTTCATCGTGGCCTGGTCGGTGGCGTTGTCGCAGTTCACGGCAGCATGGGCCAGGGAGGTGAACAACAAAGGCGTCAGCGCCATTAGTAAGCGTGGGTTCATGCTCGAGTGCTCGCTGTGACCGAATGAGAGATGCAGTGTAGCGCCGAGGGGCATTCAGCCCGCTACGCTTGCCATTGCGCGTGTTTTTCCACCGAATCGTATTCCAGCCATGGCACGTCATGGGCCGTCCAGATATGCGCCTGGGGCGTCATCTGCGGATCGGTATCCAGTGTCGCCACCCGAACGATCACGTGCGGCTGGGTCGGCCGTTCGGCTATCAGGTGTGAACCGCAGGCCGAACAGAAATACCGAAACTTGCCCGGCGACGATTCATGGCGGCTCAGGCGATCCTGGCCTTTGGTCCAGCGAAAATGCTCGCGCATGACCCCGGCGGTCGATGCAAAAGCGGCTGCGTGTGCCTTGCGGCAGGTTTGGCAATGGCAATGGCTGATGGGCATGTCGAGGCTGTCGAGTTGGTATTCGATGGCCTTGCACAGGCAACTACCGCGCAGTTTATTCATGGCTGACTCCTTTCAGGGGAAGATTTCGATGGGGAACGTTAGCAGTTTCGATTCTCTGACTATTCTCCTGCCCCAGAACTTATTGTCGTAAATGCAACCGAATATCTCAGGTATGGTTGATTGCACATCCCGATTGGTACAACTTCAAGGTTGGTCGTGTGGTTTTTGACCTACTGTTCAAGTACAGGAGGTGACTTATGAACCCAGCATCTGATCGCATCGAAAGGAAAATCCTGCTCAAGGCCAAGCGTTCACAGGTCTGGCGCGTGCTGGCCAATGCCGAAATGTTCGGACAGTGGTTTGGCGTGGCGCTGGAGGGCAAGCGTTTTGTGGCAGGCGAGTGGACCCAGGGGCAGGTTACCTACCCCGGTTATGAGCATTTGCGCTGGAACGTACTGGTGGAGCGAGTCGAGCCGGAACGGCTGTTTTCGTTTCGCTGGCACCCTTATGCCGTGAAACCGGAAGTCGATTACTCCCAGGAGCCCACCACACTGGTGAAATTCGAGCTCGAAGACATGGACAACGGCACATTGCTCAAAGTCTCCGAGTCCGGTTTCGATCACATTCCCCAGGCCCGTCGCGAAAGGGCTTTCCGCATGGACAGTCGTGGCTGGGAAGAGCAAATGAACAATATCGAGCAGTTTTTGAGCGACAGTGCCAAAGCCCACGAGCAACAGAGTGGCTGAAGTCGGCTCGAAACCTGAGGCGTTTAAGGGTTTCGGAAGGTGGTTTATAGCGAATGTCTTACGCGCGATGGTAGCAATGTCGCCTGTTACAAATTGGATCCGATGCGTATTCTGGCCTCACCCACTGAAGCACAGGATGTGCTCAGGATCATGGATGATCGACCATATGCAAGGAACGCTACGACAAGGAGTCGTCATGGTCTTGGAAAAACCCGCTTCGGCGGGTTTTTTTGCGCGCATGAAAAGTCGTGGCGGCAGGAACCGGGTTCCCGCCGCCATTTTTTTCACTGTCGGTCGAGTTTCGCCGCCGCGCGCTCGGTGATCTGCGCCCGCAGCTTCAATGAGCCGGCAGCCCTCTGGCGAGCCTCCTCCAGCACACTGGCCGGGGCCGTTTCGGGGCAGCCCGCGGTAAACGGCGGGGCCGGGGCGTATTCCAGTTGCAGCTGCACCAGCTCGGCGGTGGCCTGGTCGAACAGCTCGGCGGCCAGGGTCAGGGCGAAGTCGATACCGGCGGTGATGCCGCCACCGGTCAACAGATTGCCGTCGCGAACCACCCGGTCTTTCACCGGTATTGCGCCCAGCGGCTTGAGCAGTTCGTGATACGCCCAGTGAGTGGTTGCGCGTTTGCCTTTGAGCAGTCCCGCCGCGCCCAGCACCAGCGCGCCGGTGCACACCGAGGTGATGTAGCGGGCGTTGGCGGCCTGTGCCTTGAGAAAGTCCAGGGTCTGGTCATCTTCCATCAACGGCCCGACGCCACTACCACCGGGCACGCAGATCACGTCCAGTGCCGGGCAATCATTGAAGGTGGTGGTCGGTTTCAACAGCAGGCCGGTGCTGGCGGTGACCGGCATCAGGTCTTTCCAGACCAGATGCACTTTCACATCCGGCAGCGAGGCCAGCACGTCATAAGGGCCGGTCAGGTCCAGCTGCTGAACCTGTGGAAACAACAGAAAACCGATCTGCAACGTCATGGTGTTTTTCTCGTGAAGTGGGTGGACGGTTTGACTGTAGGCTCGTAGGCTTTGGCGTATACGCCAATATCCCCACGAATTACGCCAAATGTCGAAAACCATCCATGTACTCGCTTTCGCCAACGTGCAATTGCTCGACGTCACCGGGCCGCTGCAGGTATTCGCTTCGGCCAACGACATTGCCCGTCAGCAAGGCCTGCCGCGACCCTACGCGCCGACGGTGATTGCCAGCGGCGGCGGGGCGGTGATGTCGTCGGCGGGGTTGGCGCTGTTGGCCGAACCTTTGCCGGATGGGGGCAGCGATACTCTGATCATCGCCGGTGGCTGGGGTGTTTACGCAGCGGCGCAAGATGCGCCGCTGGTCGCCTGGGTGCGCGAACATGCCCATGGCTGCCGGCGGGTTTCCTCGGTGTGCACCGGTGCATTTCTGCTGGCGGCCAGCGGCTGGCTCGATGGCCGGCGCGTGGTCACCCACTGGACCCGTTGCGAGCAACTGGCGCAGCAACACCCGCGCTTGCAGGTCGAGCCCAATCCGATCTTCATCAACGACGGTCCGGTCTGGACCTCGGCCGGGGTGACCGCCGGCATCGACCTGGCGCTGGCCATGGTCGAACAGGACCTGGGGCGCAACATGGCCCTGGAGGTCGCCCGGCAACTGGTGGTGTTTCTCAAGCGTCCGGGTGGTCAGTCGCAATTCAGCGTAACCCTGTCCCTGCAACAGGAGGGCAACCGTTTCGACGAACTTCACGCCTGGATCAGCGAAAACCTGACCCAGGACCTGGGCATCCCGACCCTGGCCTTGCAGGCCGGCATGAGCGAGCGCAGCTTCGTGCGCCACTACCGCGCCGACACCGGCCAGACCCCGGCCCGGGCCATCGAACTGATCCGCGTCGAAACCGCACGGCGTTTGCTCAGCGATACTGGCGTGCCGATCAAACGGGTGGCGGTGCAATGCGGCTTCGGCAGCGAAGAAACCCTGCGCCGCAGTTTCCTGCGGGCCATGGGCGTGACGCCGCAGGCTTATCGGGAGCGGTTTTCGGTCAGTGCTGGAGCAGATCCAATAGCGCCTTGAGTGTTGCTTCTGACGCTTCTTCGGGAATGTTGTGGCCAACGCCTGCCAGCACTCGACGCTCATAGGAGCCGGTGAAATGCCTGATATCTTCGTCGATTTCTTCCGCGGGACCGACGCCATCATCGGCACCGCACAAGGAAATCGTCGGTACGCTGATACTCGGCTGTTTGCTCAGGGCCTGCTCCATCCATTCCAGCGTCGGATCGCCAAGGGCATACATGAAACGGTGGCGGTAGGAGTGAATCACAACGTCGACGAAATCCGGGTTATCGAAGGCCGGGGCGCTCAACGGATAGCGTGCAGCGTTGTCGGCCCAGCTGGGTGACCACAGTTTCCAGAGCAATTCGCAAAAAGCGTGGCGATTTTCGGTCAGGCCCGCGACGCCACGAGGTGTGTGGAAATAGTACTGATACCAATAGCGATGCTCGGCCTCAGGAGCCAGAGGCAGTGTCGAATGGGGGATGTCCTGAAGGTTATAGCCATCGCCCGTAACCAGGCAGCGCACCCGTTCCGGCCACAGTGCCGCCACAATGCACGCCGCCCGACCGCCCCAATCGTAGCCACAGAGGGACGCCTGTTTAATGGAAAGGGCATCCATCAGGTCAAGCAAATCCTGGGCAAGGGCGGCTTGCTGGCCAGAGCGCAGCGTATCGGCTCTGATGAAGCGCGTCGGGCCGTATCCCCGCAGATACGGGACGATCACGCGGTAACGCTTGGCGGCGAGAGCAGGGGCGATTTCGTCGTAGGCGCGCGGTGAATAGGGAAAGCCATGAAGCAGGATGACCGGGTCGCCGGTGGCGGGGCCGTGTTCTTCGTAGGCAATGTCGAGTTGTGACGTGCGGACGGTCTTTAGTGGCTGCTCAATCATCATCCCCCCTTGGTGCCGATAGTTGTGTTACCCGAACAGCACCCTTTGCCAGTGTTCTTCACTGATGATCGCGATAGGAACACCGCTCTCTCTCAGTTCAACGGCTTTTTTGATCTTGGTGCCATAAGTGCTATGAAGCCATTGATCGTTTCCGATGCTGCCAACCACCAGATAGTTGATTTTTTTGCTGACCGAGCCACCAATCAGGCCGCCGCGTTCGACTATCAGCGACTCGCATTCTTTGCGCGGACCGTAAGCCATAACTCCGGTGAACAGGAAAACCCGATCAATCCAGTTCAGTGCGGGTGCAGGGTTATCGAGTGGAAGACAGCAAGGAGTTGTGAAGATCTGGTCAGAGCCAATCGGCAGACCTGCAAACTGGTGCAGCATGTCCAGTAGCTCAGCCGATTCTTCGGAGTCCAGCACGCCATCACTCAGCATGTTGGAGAGGCGTTTATAGAGGATGTTCACGACTGGATCACCCAGATGACACAAATGAACTTCGATCCAGCTCTTGAGAAACTCGGCTTCCTGCTGGTTGATCTTGCCATCGGCAGCGAGTCCAGCCGCAATGCCTACCAGCGCGTCGGCTGAACGTTTATCAATGCGTGCTTCGTGGAAGAATCCACTGTTTTGAAATTCCTGATGCAAATCGACCATCGTCCATGCTCCTAGGATTCAACTTCCGCTATTTGATTGAAATACTTCGCCCGATCCGGCGTAAACGTCACCACCATGCCGGTCCGAGTACATGTCAGTGCTGTTTCCTGTGCCAGATCCACGTCCAGGTCTTCCCCACGCAACCCTTGCCACTGTGCGAGGTATTTGAGGGAGCCATATTTTTCGAGTTTCTTCAGGCTGCGGCTCACGCCACCTTTCCAGCCCAGTACCGGCAACTCGCCGGCGAGGCACTGTCGGGCGAGGTCAGGGAAGCGGGCGGCGCGCTGGCGGCCGACTTCCCAGCATTTGATCAAGCCCTTGTCACCGGCCTCCCAGAGTTCTTCGCGGTTCAAACCGGTTCGGAGCGGGGAATCGATACTGCGCTGGATGCGTTGGGTCATTCTGGTTCCTTGAATTCGGGGAGGCTGGACAGCTCCGCTGTACCCGTTGAGCAAGGATGTTAGGTGGGGATGTAGTGGCTGGCAAAGGGTAATTTCGGGGGTGTTTGCTGACGGCAGGTGTTTAAAAAGTGTAGGGCTAAGTTTGCGAAACCTGTGGATGGTGTTGGAAGCTTGTACTCACGGCTGCCAGACGTTTTTCTCCCCACTCAACCTCCGGTCCAGAAAACACGCCGCACTGATCAACGCCAGGTGCGTCAGCGCTTGCGGTGTGTTGCCCATGTGCCGCCCATGGCTGTCGAGCTCTTCGGCATACAACCCCAGCGGGTTGGCGTACCTGAGCAACTGTTCGAACTCCAGGTGAGCCTTGTCCAGCTGGCCGGCGCGGGCCAGGCATTCGACGTACCAGAACGAGCACGCGGCGAAGGCGCCTTCGCTGCCGGGCAGGCCGTCGATCTGGCTGTCGTCGTTGCGGTAGCGGTAGACCATGCCGTCGCGCACCAGGCTCTTTTCGATGGCTTGCAGGGTCGCCAGCCAGCGCGGGTCGCGGGCGCTGACGAAACGCACCAGCGGCATCAGCAGCATCGAACCGTCCAGGCCGGTGCCGCCGATGTGCTGGACGAAATGCCCGCGCTCTTCATTCCAGAAGTTCTCCCAGATGTCGGCGTAGATCGCCTGACGGGTCTGGTCCCAACGTGCGAACGGTGCCGGCAGCGAACGTTTTGAGGCGAGGCGGATGGCGCGGTCCAGGGCGACCCAGCACATCAGCCGTGAATGCAGGAAATGGTATTGCCCGCCGCGCATTTCCCAGATGCCGACATCCTTTTGCTCCCAGGTTGCGCAGACCTGATCCACCACTTCCACCGTGTGTTTCCAGCCTTCATGGGAAATGGCTTCGCCGTATTTGTTGACCAGGTAGATCGCGTCCATCAGCTCGCCAAAAATGTCGAGCTGGACCTGTTCGTAGGCCTGATTGCCGATGCGCACCGGTTGTGCGCCAGCATGGCCGGACAGGTGCGGCAGCTCGACCTCCGGTAATTCCTGGCGACCGTCGATGGCGTACAGGATGTTGAGTTTCATCGGTTTGCCATGGCAGTCGCTGACCCGCCCGCGCAACCAGCGCATGTAGGCGTTGGCCTCTTCGACGAAGCCCAGGCGCATGAATGCATAAACGGTGAATGAGGCGTCGCGGATCCAGGTGAAGCGATAGTCCCAGTTGCGTTTGCCACCGGGGCTTTCCGGCAGGCCGAACGTCGCGGCGGCGAGAATCGCGCCGTGTTTGCGCGAGGTCAGCAGCTTCATTGCCAGGGCCGAGCGGTTGACCATTTCGCGCCAGCGGCCGCGGTAGTTGGACTGGCCGATCCAGTCGCGCCAGAACTTCAGGGTGCGCTCCAGGCACAGTTCGGCAGCGCCTTCCTTGAAGCGAGCATCGTTGACGGCGCCGAGCAGGAACTGGCCTGTCTGGTCTTGCTCGAGGGTGAATTCGGCGACCGCCACATTGGCGTCGATGCGTAAGGCCTGATCCGAAGATAGCCGCAGCGACGGTTGACTGGCGGCCTCGAAGATCACGTCCCGCTTGTCCACGCGTGCGTGGGTCGTGGCACGGGCGTAGTCATGGCGCACAGCGCAACGCATGTGGAAAGTGGCGCTGCCGCTGACCACGCGGATCCGCCGCATCAGCAGCGGCAGGTCATCTTCGGTGTCGCCGACAGGCAGCAGGTCGGTAACTTCGACCACGGCGCGATCACTGAGCCAGCGGCTCAGCAGCACATTGGTGTCGGGCAGGTAAATCTGTTCGCGGCGAGCATCGGGCAAGTCCGGCGACAACTGGAAAATCCCCGCCTCGGGGGTGTCCAGCAGTGAGCAGAAGATCGACGGACTGTCGAATTCCGGCCAGCAGAAAAAATCCACACTGCCTTTGTCGTTGACCAGCGCCGCACTGCGCATGTCGCCGATGATGCCGTGGGCGTCGATGGGGCTTTGGCGTTCAGGGGGATCAGCCATTGTCGTGAAACTCCGGGAATCTGGGTCCTAAGTAGCTGACTGGTTTGGGTGGCCGAGAGTTCATTTGGCGAGGGGGCCTTCACATTCAACCAACAAATTGCTGCTTCCCCCTCGATTCGCCGTTATGGCAACGTGCATGCCCTGACTGAGGCCGGACCCATGGCAAACCCCTATCGCGAGTTGTTCAAAGCCCCCGGCAGTGGCGCATTCGTGCTGGCCGGAATGATCGCGCGCATGCCGATTTCCATGACCGGCATCGGCCTGATCACCATGCTCTCGCAGTTGCAGGGTGGCTACGGAATGGCCGGTGCGGTGGCGGCGACGTTCGCCCTGGCCACGGCCTTTTGTGCGCCGCAGGTCTCGCGCCTGGTGGATCGATATGGCCAGGGGCGGATTCTGCCGGTGGCGGCGTTGCTGGGCGGTGGGGCACTGTTGTTGCTGTTGTTGTGCACGCGGTTGCAGGCGCCGCACTGGACGCTGTTTGTCTTCGCCGCGCTGGCCGGTTGCATGCCGAGCATGTCGGCAATGGTGCGGGCGCGCTGGACCGAGGTGTATCGCGGCCGTCCCGAGTTGCAGACCGCCTACGCCCTGGAGTCAGTGCTGGACGAAGTCTGCTTCATCGTCGGGCCACCGCTGTCGGTGGGGTTGTGCGTGGTGGCATTCCCTGAGGCCGGGCCGCTGGCGGCCTTGCTGGCGCTGGCCATCGGCGTCACCGCGTTCGTGTTGCAGCGCAGCACGGAACCGCCGGTGCATCCCCATGAAGAACATCACCAGGGCTCGATCATCCGTTCCCGCGACATTCAGTTGCTGATGCTGTTGATGGTGGCCATGGGCACCATCGTCGGCGTGGTGGACGTGGTCAGCGTCGCCTTCGCCCAGCAGCAGGGCCAACCGGCGGCGGCAAGCATCGTGCTGTCGGTGTACGCCATCGGCTCGTGCCTGGCCGGGTTGGCGTTCGGCGCACTGCGCTCGAAAGTGCCGCTGGCGCGCCTGTTCCTGTACGGCGGCGTGGCAACGGCGGTGACCACCTTGCCGTTGCTGCTGGCGACGAACATTTTCGGCCTGTCGCTGGCGGTGTTTGTTGCCGGTCTGTTTTTTGCCCCGACATTGATTGTCGCCATGGCCCTGGTGGAGCAGATCGTGCCGCCGGCCAAGCTCACCGAAGGCCTGACCTGGCTGGTCACCGGGCTGAGCATCGGCGTAGCGATCGGCGCCGCCGGCTCCGGTTGGCTGGTGGACGCCTTCGGCGCACGCAGCGGGTTCTGGCTGGCGATTGCGGCGGGGGCGGTGGTGCTCGGTTCCGCGATCCCGAGCTATCGCCATCTGAAATGAAGATCCATTGCTGAAAACAGCCCCCCCTGTGGGAGCGAGCTCGCTCCCACAGGTTGTCTTGCACTGACTCAGATAACTAAGGCGGATCGAGCCGATCCAGCGCCCGACTCACCGCCAGTTCCCCGAGCATGATCACCTGCGCAATCCCCAACAGCGCATGGCGACTTGTCCCCTGCAGATGATCCACCAGATCGTTGGCCATGACATTGGCCGAAGCCAGCGATTCGCACGCATGCACCAGCAGGGTTTCGGTACTGAGTTCGGGATTGACGATGAACATGGAGCTGGGTTTGCGCGGGGTGGCCATGATGTGGGCGCCCGGGTTGAGGTCGTGGTCGAGGGCGCGCTCGGCGGCTTCGTGGAATTGTTTTGAGTCGGGGCTTTCGTACGGGGAGGCCGGATCGGTGTCCGGCGGATTGGGTGTTACTTTGAACATATGCTGATTACTCCTGAGTGGAGCCGCTCATTCTTCTCTACTAAAAGAAGGGTGGCGGCTGGACGCAGGTTAGTAGACCGGGGAGATCAGCATTTACCGGCGCGCCGAAGCGCCCTGCGTACAGCCGCCATCAAATTCAGGCAAGCCTGACTGATAGAGCTTTTACACCTTGCTGATAAAACCACAGGCTACTAAACCCGATCACTGGAAATCAGTGACCCGAACCAAGTTACCGACGGCCCCCAAGGCGCACAAGCCGGCGGATTCTGGCGTACCTGTAGGCAACGGCGCAAGGCGTTGTGGCTTTCACGAAGTAACCTGTAGGCCGCTTAAACAAGTGCCGCAGAGCGGTATTTAACCTGCTGTTATGCCTTACCAAAGTGCGACAGAAACATTGGAAAATGCCGGGAAGAATCCTACGTAACTTTGCGGTTGGCCGTCGGAAGTCCGTTGCTTACGATCTAACGCGCAATGAACAGCTGGTCCGGCAAATGACACCTCATCTTGCCCGCGACGACAGCGATCCCGGAGGTCAATGTGAGTGCCGAGCTTTCCACCACCGTCCCAGAGGTTGAGACTGACGAACATGCCGCCAGCTATGACTGCTGGTTCCGCATCAAAGTGCAAGCTTCGCTTGACGGCCCGTACCCGAACGTCCCGCATGATCAGGTAATGGCTGATATGCGAGCTCTTCTCGAATCAAAGTCGAATGGACACGATGGTGCTTGAGTGGTGATCGCTGCGCGGTCCACCGTCTCACTATTACTACTTCGACACTCGGTTCAAAACTGCTAAATTCACCGCCCGATTGGCACGACAAGGAATGTTCGTTGATGAAATTTGGCTACCTGATCATCTACGTCAAGGATGTAGAGGCCTCACTCAAATTCTTCTCATCGGCTTTCGGGCTCAGCGTTCGGTTTCTCCATGAGTCGGGCACTTATGGCGAACTCGAAACCGGCGAAACCGCGCTGGCATTCGCCGCCGATGAACTGGCCGCATCGAACTTCAGCACAGGCCACGTCCCGGCGCACTCTTCCCTCAAACCGTTAGGCATCGAAGTCGGGCTGATAACCGAGGATGTCCCCGTAGCCCATGCCAAAGCGATTCAAGCAGGCGCTAGCGAAATCGCTGCCCCGACTACCAAGCCCTGGGGGCAAACCGTGTCTTACGTTCGATGCCCTGACGGAACGCTGGTCGAGCTGTGCACACCCGTAAACGCTACCGAGAGTGAGTCTTGAAAGCCGGGCGTGTAGTGAACCACGCGGACAACTCAGGCAGCATATGGTCACGTCAATGGACAAATTGGTGATATCTGTCGCCTCTCTTGACGGTCGAGATTTGGCAATGCGAGCACCAAGGCATCTCGGCTAAAGGAGCAGCCATGTTTTCAATCGAGCAAGCCAAGCAAATGGCCAAACAGTTGCGCGCCTCGCTTGAAGAACGCAATCAAGTGGTGATGACCCATTCCACCGCGCTGGAACTGGTCGCGCAGCAACTGGGCTACAAGGACTGGAACACCGCTTCAGCGATGCTTGCCCCGGCAAACACCCCGTCCACGCCTGCTGCGACTTTCGACAAACCCATTCCAATCCTGCGGATGTTCGACGAAGCCAAGGCGCGCGAGTTCTATCTGGATTTTCTGGGGTTCAGCGTCGAATTCGAGCACCGCTTCGAGGCTGATCTGCCGCTGTACCTGGGCATCAGTCGCGACGGCCTGCAACTGCACCTTTCCGAACATCATGGCGACGCCAGCCCGGGCTCGACGGTATTCGTGCCCATGCAAAATATCGAATTGCTCAAAGATGAATTGCAGGGCAAGCGCTACGGCTACGGACGCCCTGATATTGTTCAGCAGGGCTGGGGCAAGGAGTTGCAAGTCCACGATCCGTTCGGCAATCGGATTCGCTTTTGCCAATACTGATCCGGCGGTGCGGGCCGGGGTGACCCGGTCCGCTTCAAGGCACAGCGATTCGACCTCGCTCGCACCGATTCAGGCTGTGCTTTAATCTGAAACCTTCAATCAGGAGATCTCGGAATGGAACCCAACATCGCCCACGTTTCTCGCTTCCTCGTATCAGGTCTGACCGTACGTACGAATAACCAGGATGAATTCCGGCAGGAGAGTGCGAAGATCCCCGGGCTGTGGGGGCAGTTCTTTGCCAGCAGCGTTGCCGAGCAGATCCCGGACCGTTTACCCAATGCACCTGTTGTTGGTGTGTACTCAACTTATGAATCTGACGCCAACGGTTTGTACAACGTGACGGCAGGTGTGCCCGTGACCGCGACGAGCGCGGACTTCGACAGCATCGAGATTCAGGAAGGCAAGTATCTGGTCTTCGAAGCCCGTGGCCCAATGCCCGCTGCGGTCATTCAGGCCTGGGGGGATATCTGGAACTACTTTGAACAGCATCAACAGGTGCAACGTCGTTACGCCACGGACTTTGAAGCGTATGGCGGCCCTGACGAAGTCCGGATTCATATTGGCGTTGTGGCATAAACGCTGAACGAAACAGGTGGGTTAAATCTTGAGGATCAACACGGTATGACCACGCAGGACACTTCGCTTCAAGACATCGCCGCGCCTGAAGGCGTCTGTTATGGCTGTGGCAGCCAGAACCCGCACGGGTTGCACATCAAGAGCTTCTGGCATGAAGACGGGGTGCATGTCATGGCGCAGCATTTGCCGGATGACAAGTATTGCGGCTGGCCGGATCTGGTTTACGGCGGTTTGATTGCGATGCTGGTGGATTGTCATTCCAACTGGGCGGCGATGGCTTATCACTACCGGGCAGAACAGCGCGAAGCGGGCAGTTTGCCCCACATCACCTGCGTCACCGGTAACCTGGGCATCAAGTTCATCAAGCCCACCCCGATGGGCGTACCCCTGACACTGCGTGCCAAAGTCGAGGGCGATGTCGGGCGCAAAAGTCGGGTCATTTGCGAGGTTTTCGCCGGGGATGTCCTGACCGCTGTCGGGGATTCCGTTTTTGTCCGCGTCGATACCGGGCAACTCAGGGCTGCTGCGCACGAGCGTCAGGTCGAATCCTGAACCCGGAGCAACGAACGCGCATCACCTTTCCAGATACAAAAGCTGCCCCCCTGTAGGAGCGAGCTTGCTCGCGATGGACTCAAGAGCGCTACGTTTAGCCAGTAAACGCGCGTTATCGTTAACGACCATCGCGAGCAAGCTCGCTCCTACAACGGCCCGTTTTTTTGTTGCGGATGAAGCTTTCAGCCATCAGTACTGCGCGCGCAGGCTCAGGGTCACGGTACGCGGGTCGCCGTAGAAGTTGGTGCCCCAGGAGGCATCGACGCGGTCGTAGTACTTGCGGTCGAACAGGTTGTTGGCGGTCAGTGTCGACGACAGGTGTTCGTTGAACTTGTAGCCGACCTGCGCCGTGGCGATGGCAAAGCCGGCTTGCTGGAACTTCACGTCACGCTGGTAGTAGGTGTCGCTGACCACACGCACGCCACCGCCGACGCTGAAGTCCTTGAGCGCACCGTCGGTGAATTCGTACTTGTTCCACAGGTTGAAGTTGTGCCTGGGCGTAATGGTGCTGAAGGTCTTGCCTTTGTTGGCCTGATCGCCGTCCAGGAACTTGGTGGAGGTGTAGGCGTAACCGGTGACGATGCTCCAGTTCTCGCTCAGGTTGCCGCTCAGCTCGGTTTCCCAGCCCTGGCTGCGGGCCTTGCCTTCGGTCATGTAGGCACCGGAGGTGTTGTCGTATTCGGCGCGGTTTTCATCGTAGATGCGAAAGGCGGCGATGCTGGCGTTCAGGCGACCGTCGTAGAATTCGCGCTTGAGGCCGATCTCGTACTGCTTGCCTTCGCGCGGGCCGACCGGCTTGCCATCCGTGCCGATTTCGCTCTGCGGTTTGAACACGCCGGTGTAGCTGAAGTAGGTTGACAGCTGCGGGGTGATCTTGCCGATGATGGCGCCGTACGGTACGACCTTGCGGTTGATGCTGGTGTGGGCTTCGCCGAAGTTGTCGAAGAAGGCGTTGGCGTTTTTCGCATCGCTTTCGTACCAGGTGACGCGGCTGCCGCCGATGACATCGAGCCAGTCGGTGACGTTGAACTTGGCACGGGTGTAGACACCGTACTGGTCGGACTTGGACCAGTTGCCGTTGACGTGCGCATAGTCGTTGTGGGGAATGTCGATGCTGCCCGGGTCGAACACGTTGATCGGGAAGTACTCGCCTCCGCCGTAGGTGAAGTCCTTGTCCAGGTGCTGGTACTCGGCGCCCAGAGTGAACTCGTGCCGGCGATTGGCGAACTCGAACGGCGTGGTGACGAAACTGTCGACGCCGATGGTCTTGATGTGGGTGTAGTAGTCATAGGCCACGACTGAGCTGTCACCGGTGGCCGGGTCGACCGCGCCGTCGGCCCAGGTGAAGTTACGCTCCGGGGTTTCGGCGTCGCGGTAGGTCAGGGTGGTCTTGAACTGACCGCCGTTGTCCAGTTCGTGGTCGAGTTCGGCGAAGGTTTCCCAGACTTTTTCGTCGAGGGTGTTCCACTTGGCGTCGACGAAGGTCGAGCGCGGTACGTTGAGCAATCTGCCGTCGGCGTAGGCCGGCAGGCCAAAGGCCGGGGTGGAGTGGTTCTGCTGGTAGGCACCACCGACCGACAGGGTGGTGACCGGGTCGAGGTCGAATTCCAGGCGACCGTAGACCATCGGGCGTTCGTTCTGCGCGTAGTTGACGAAGGACTTGTTGTTCTCGTAGGCGGTGATGAAGCGACCGCGCACGGTGCCCTGGTCGTTCAACGGGCCGGTGACGTCCACCGAAGAACGGTAGCGATCGTAGGAGCCTGCGGCCAGTTCGCCACCGAGGGCGAATTGGCTCAGGGCGCGCTTGCGCACAACGTTGATCGTACCGCCGGGTTCGCCAGCGCCCTGGTACAGGCCCGACGGGCCGCGCAGCACTTCGATGCGGTCGTACATCGCCAGGTCGAAACTGGTGGCCAGGTCGCCCTGACCGGTCGGTTGCGAGACGCCGTCGACCTGCACCTGATCGACGAGGAAGCCGCGCATGAAGATGTCATTGAGGCTGGAGCCGGAGTTGTAGGTCTTGATGGTCACGCCGGTGACCTGACGCAGGGCGTCCTGCAGGCTGTTCAGGTTCTGGTCGTCCATGCGCTGGCGCGTGACGACGGACACCGACTGCGGGATGTCCTTGACCTTGATGTTGCCTTTACCGATGGTCACTTCATCGCTGGTATAGGAGTGCGTGCCTTCAGTGGTCGGCCCCAGCGCCACGCCGGTGATGGACGTCGCACCCAGCTGCAACGCACTGGAGTCACCGGCCGCCGGCACCAGCGACACGGTGTTGCCATTCAACTGAAAATTGATGCCGCTCCCCAGCAGCAAGGTTTTCAGTGCCTGTTCCGCCTCCATGTTGCCGGACACCGCCGTGGACGTGATGCCGTTGACCATGTCCTGGCTGTAGAGAATCTGCAGATTGGTCTGCTGGCCCAGTTGGCGCAATGCACTGGCCAGCGACTGAGCCGGCACATCGACGTTCACCGGGGCTGCCTCGACCTGGGAAGTGCCCAGCAGCAACAGGGTCAGCAGCGCGCCCGGCACGACCGTTCGGAATTTCTTTTGCCGTTCGATGGCTAATGCCAGCGGTGCGCGGGACAGAGTAAGGCTTTGCATTGCTCGAATCGCTCCAGAATGGTGTGTGCAGTTTTTTAGATAATGATAATTATTATTAGACGGACCACTTTGGCTAAACCGGAGAACAAACTTCAAAAAACAATGGTCTGCGTGCGGCAACGACCGTCAGGCGGTCGCGCGCTCGGTGACGACCCGGCCCGATTCCATGCGCACCAGTTGATCGGCCATGTCGAAATAGCGGTCGTCGTGGGAGATGACGATGATGGTTTTGCCCAGGCGTTTGAGGTCCGGCAGCAGCTCGGTGTAGAAGATGTGGCGGAAGGTCGGGTCCTGGTCGGCGGCCCATTCGTCGAACACCAACACCGGGCGTTCTTCCAGCCAGGCATTGACCAGCGCCAGGCATTCAACACTGATCTCGACTGACCCACCGCCTTCGCGAGCAAGCTCGCTCCTACAGGGTTCGAGACAATTTACCGGGCAAGTCGAAGCAGTACTTTAAATCTATATGAGAATTACTATAAATTACGCGACTCAAATTGCCACTATCTTGCCGCTGCGTGATTCAGCGGTCGCCGGAACGGCTCAAGGACAGAAACCGCACCCCAGGCGGACGGGAGTCATGTTGGAAAACTACTATCGCGAGCTGGTGTGTTTCCTGAACGCCAGGCTGGGCAACCGCCAGGTGGCCGAAGATGTGGTGCATGACGCTTACCTGCGCGTGCTGGAACGCACCAGCGAAGCGCCGATCGAGCAGCCCCGGGCATTTCTTTATCGCACTGCATTGAATCTGGTCATCGATGACCATCGACGCAACGCCTTGCGTCGCGCTGAGCCGCTGGACGTACTCGACAGCGAAGAACGCTACTTCACGCCTTCGCCGCACAAGGTCCTCGATCACGGCCAGCGCCTGGACATGCTCCAGCGGGCCTTGGCGGAGCTGCCACGGTTGTGCCGCGAGAGTTTCCTGTTGCGCAAGATCGAGGGCCTGTCCCATCCGCAAATCGCCGAGCAACTGGGTATTTCCCGTGCGCTGGTCGAAAAGCACATCGTCAATGCCATGAAGCATTGCCGTGTGCGGATGCGCCAGTGGGACGCCCAGTGATCCTGCGCGGCTCGGCACTCAAGCCGGTCGACGACAGCCCCTTCGTCAACGCAGTGTTCTCGCCGGAGTTCACCGACCTGGTGTTCCAGCAACCCGACAGCGAGCGCGAACGACTGGTGAACGAGTACCACAACACCAATTACTCGGTGGTGGTGGATTTGTTGTTGGCGACGGCGAGCTGAGATTTGCTGCGTCTGTAAGGCCGCCTTCGCGAGCAAGCCCGCTCCCACAGTAGTCCAGTGAACACAGGTCCATTGTGGGAGCGAGCCTGCTCGCGATGGGGCGATTGAAATCACCCAAAACACTCAATCCTGAACCCTTCCTGAAGAACCCCGCGATTCCCCCGGCAAGCTTTTGTATCGGGTTTACTCGCCAAACATCGGGGCGTAAGCTTCGCGCGTTTTCATCCATTACGGAGACCCACAGTGGGTACTTGTTCGAGTGACAGTTGTCGGCCGGTCTCGGTAACCGGCATTTTCTCGGCAAGATAACGCGCAGTCTCCTGTGCCGTTGTCTCGCCGAAAAGCGAGCAGCGGCATCCTGATCATGGCCAGTCCGGGCCATGTCCCGACGTCCCTCTCATCGACGCTGAACAGTGCGTGGTTTCGACTTTTTGTCGTGGTCGCCGCTCTATCGACACGCCTGTCATTCGTGACCGGCGCGCCAGGCCTTGCTTTGCCGGTTGTTCCGGCGGCAGCGGCGTGGACCTGCCTGCTCGACGGTTTCCCGGCTGACCAAAGGGGCACCAGCCATGAAACTTACCCTCAAGGAATTCTTCGCAGGCTTCCTGCGTAACCGCCACATCGCCCGGCACTTCCGTCGCCTGGCGTTGCTGGAAACCTTCACCGACACCACGGTCAGCCGTGAAGTCCCGCCCACCCTGGCGCAAACCCTGGTGGCCGCCGCCGGCAGCGACACCGGTCAGTTGCTCAACACCCTGGGCAGTCACACCGATGGCTTGAGCGAACTCGAAGCCGATGCCCTGCGCGAGCAATTCGGCCTCAATGAAGTCGAGCACGAACAGCCGCTGCCGTGGTGGACGCACCTGTGGCACTGCTACAAGAATCCGTTCAACCTGCTGCTGACCTTGCTGGCGGTCATCTCCTGGCTGACCGAAGACATGAAAGCCGCCATCGTGATTTTCTCCATGGTGGTGCTCTCGACCTTGCTGCGCTTCTGGCAGGAAACCAAATCCAACCAGGCCGCCGATGCCCTCAAGGCCATGGTCAGCAACACCGCCACGGTGATGCGCCGTGACCTTGAGGACCGCGGCGCGCAGCGTATCGAATTGCCGATCAGGCAACTGGTGCCGGGCGATCTGATCGTGCTGTCGGCCGGTGACATGATTCCCGCCGATTGCCGGGTGCTCAGCGCCAAGGACCTGTTCGTCAGCCAGGCGGCGATGACCGGTGAATCGATGCCGGTGGAAAAATTTCCCCGCCAGCAGGACCGCGACACGCTCAATCCGCTGGACCTGGACAACATCCTGTTCATGGGCACCAACGTGGTGTCCGGCACGGCCATGGCGGTGATTCTCACTACCGGCAACAGCACCTATTTCGGCGCCCTGGCCCAGCGGGTCGGCGCCACTGATCGGGCGCCGACTTCGTTCCAGACCGGGGTCAACAAAGTCAGCTGGCTGCTGATCCGCTTCATGTTCGTGATGGCGCCGCTGGTGTTGTTCATCAACGGTTTCACCAAGGGCGACTGGACCGAAGCGCTGCTGTTCGCGCTGTCGATCGCCGTGGGCCTGACCCCGGAAATGCTGCCGATGATCGTCACCTCGACCCTGGCCAAGGGCGCGGTGTTCCTGTCGCGCAAGAAAGTCATCGTCAAACGCCTCGACGCCATCCAGAACTTCGGCGCCATGGACGTGCTGTGCACCGACAAGACCGGCACCCTGACCCAGGACAAGATCTTCCTGGCACGTAATGTCGACGTCTGGGGCAACGACTCGGATGACGTGCTGGAAATGGCCTACCTCAACAGCTACTACCAGACCGGCCTGAAAAACCTGCTGGATGTGGCGGTGCTCGAACACGTCGAGATCCATCGTGAGTTGAAAGTCGGCACAGCGTTTCGCAAGGTCGACGAAATCCCGTTCGACTTCACCCGCCGGCGCATGTCGGTGGTGGTCGCCGAGCGCGATCAACCGCACCTGCTGATCTGCAAGGGCGCGGTGGAAGAAGTGCTGGCGGTCTGCTCGCGGGTACGTCACGGCGAAGTCGATGAAGCCTTGACCGAAGAACTGCTGGCGCGAATCCGTCAGGTCACGGGCGCATTCAACGCAGAGGGCCTGCGGGTGGTGGCGGTAGCGGCACGGCCAATGGTCGAAGGGCGCGACACCTACAGCCTGGCCGATGAACAGGCACTGACGCTGATCGGCTACGTGGCGTTCCTCGATCCGCCGAAAGAAAGCACTGCGCCAGCCATCAAGGCGTTGGCGGCCCACGGTGTGGCGGTGAAAGTGCTGACCGGCGACAACGAACTGGTGACGGCGAAGATCTGCCGCGAAGTCGGCCTGGAACAGCAAGGCCTGCTGATGGGCAACGACATCGAACGCATGACGGATGCAGAGTTGGCGAAAGCCGTGGAGACCACCAACGTCTTCGCCAAACTGACGCCATCGCACAAGGAACGTATCGTCCGTCTCCTCAAGGGCAACGGCCATGTGGTCGGTTTCATGGGCGACGGCATCAACGACGCCCCGGCCCTGCGCACCGCCGACATCGGTATTTCGGTGGACAGCGCCGTGGACATCGCCAAGGAAGCGGCCGATATCATCCTGCTGGAAAAGAGCCTGATGGTGCTGGAGGAGGGCGTGCTGGAAGGGCGCCGGACGTTCGCCAACATGCTCAAGTACATCAAGATGACCGCCAGTTCGAACTTCGGCAACGTGTTCTCGGTGCTGGTGGCCAGTGCGTTCATCCCGTTCCTGCCGATGCTGCCGATGCACCTGCTGGTGCAGAACCTGCTCTACGACATTTCGCAGATCGCCATCCCGTTCGATAACGTCGATGACGAAATGCTCAAGCAACCGCAGCGCTGGCAGCCGGCGGATGTCGGGCGCTTCATGCTGTTTTTCGGGCCGATCAGTTCGATCTTCGACATCAGCACGTTCGCCTTGATGTGGTACGTGTTCGATGCCAACACCCCGGATCACCAGACCCTGTTCCAGTCCGGCTGGTTCGTGGTCGGGCTGCTGACCCAGACACTGATCGTGCACATGATCCGCACGCCGAAGATCCCGTTCCTGCAAAGCCGCGCGGCCATGCCGTTGCTGGTGATGACCGGACTGATCATGGCCGTGGGGATTTTCCTGCCGATGGGCCCGCTGGCCCATTACTTCAAATTGCAGGCGTTGCCGTCGCTGTACTTCGTGTTCCTGCCGGTGATCCTGCTGGCGTACATGGCGCTGACCCAGGCGGTGAAGGGGTTCTACATTCGCCGGTTTGGCTGGCAATAAAGCCGCGAGGCTGGCCAATCAACGCAACCCCTGTGGGAGCGAGCTTGCTCGCGATGACTGAGTGTCAGTCGATATCCATGTCAACTGATACACCGCTATCGCGAGCAAGCTCGCTCCCACAGGGGGGGGCGTGTATTTTTCAAGGGATTCATCATGCAAGCACTTAACAACCTCAACCTGACCTCCCTGATCGACACCCTGGTCAGCCTCAGCGCGGCCTTCATCCTCGGTGGCCTGATCGGTTTCGAGCGTCAGTACCGGCAACGCACCGCCGGCCTGCGCACCAACGTGCTGGTGGCGGTGGGGGCGGCGATTTTCGTCGACATGGCCAACCGGCTGGCCGGTGCCGAAGGTGCGGTGCGGGTCATAGCCTACGTGGTCTCCGGCATCGGCTTTCTCGGTGCCGGGGTGATCATGCGTGAGGAGGGCAACGTGCGCGGCCTCAATACTGCCGCCACGCTCTGGACCTCGGCGGCAGTGGGTGCCTGCGCCGGTGCCGACCTGCTGGCCGAGGCCTTGCTTGGCACCTTGTTCGTGCTCGCGGCAAACACCTTGCTGCGGCCGATCGTCAACAACATCAACCGTCAGCCGCTGGATGTGATTTCGGCGGAAGTCACCAACATCGTCTATGTCATTGCCCGGCGTACGCAGCAGAAAACCGTGCTGGCCTTGCTCGAAGCCGAGCTTGCGCGCAGCAACTATCCGGCCAGCGATGTCGATGTGCATGCCTTCGGCGCGGATGAAATTGAAATCGAAGCCACCCTGGCCACCACCTCGGTCGATGGTGATGAACTGGATGCGCTGGTGGCGCGGATTTCGACGTCGAGCCTGGTGGTGCAGGCGTTCTGGAGTCCGAGTACCACGGAGTAACGCCAAGGTTTCCCGGGCAAGCGTCAGATTAACCGGCATTTATTTAGGAATATTCCTACATAAACCCGGGAAGGTCTTCCGTAGGCTTTGCGACCTCTTGAAACCGACATCCTTTTGGAGGTCACCTTGCCGAACAAATCCTTGCGCATCCTGATCGCCGATGCGCAGCACTTCAACCGCCTGCGGATCGAGCGACTGTTCAACCAGCTCGGCTATTTTCGGGTGGCTCCGGTGCAGAGCCTCGACGAGCTCCTTGCACTGGTGGAGTACGGTGGCGAGCCTCTGGACCTGGTGCTGGTCAATGGGGCGATGGCAATTGGAGCGCTGGACCTGTTCAGTTTCCTTGCCGACAACCCGCAGGTTCATCACGCGTTTATCTTCAATGAACGGCAGGCGCCGTTGTCGCCAGTCGCGGGCAAAGTCCGGTTGAGCCAGGCCGCTCTGCCGGACCTGGCGTCCATTACGCAGTTGATGAGCGCTGTCGATCGTCGGCTACCATTCGTCGGAACTGTCATTTCTGTCAGGTAGTACTTTCCAGCCTTCCATGCAAAAGTCTATGCGCAGCGTTGTGCCCAATCGCTGCAGTGCCTGGAGGGCATTTTTTGCCCGATCGTGTTGTTTTGCACGGGAGTTGTCATGAAGTCAGCACTGATTGTGGAAGATCATCCGGTGGTTCGATCCATGATCAAACTCGTACTCAAGGGTGAAGGATTCAAGAGTATTTACGAGGCCTCCCGTGGCGATGAGGTCCTGGCATTGATCCGCGAGCATCAACCGGATGTCGTGCTGCTTGATCTGGGTCTCCCGGGTGTGGCGGGGCTTGAGGTGATGGACCGTATCAAGGCCGAAAACACGCGATGTCGCGTGGTGGTGTTCACCTCGCTGGAGGCCCAGTTCTATCAGGACCGCTGCATGCGGGCCGGGGCTGTTGCCTATGTTTCCAAGAGCAAGGACCTGGATGACTTGAAGGCGGCGGTGAATTGCGTGATGGCCGGCTATACCTATTTCGCCCAGCTCCCCTCGAGTTCCGTGTCGATGGGGGAGTTGCAACGCAGTGAAAAGCAGTTGATCGACAAGCTCTCCAACCGTGAGTTGACCATTCTGCAGTACCTGGCCCGGGGTTCGAAAAACCTGGAAATCGCCGAGATCATGCACCTGAGCTACAAGACCGTCAGTACCTACAAGACCCGTCTCACCCTCAAGCTCAACGTGAGCTCGTCGGTGCACTTGAGGGATTTCGCCCTGCGCAATCAATTGATCTGAATGAACGCTCTCCGACGACTGGCAGGTGGGGTGCTGATTGGCCTTCTACTCTGGGCATCGACGGTCTGTGCACAACAGTCGTTGACCCTGTTGGGACGCTCGAGTGCCGAAGGCCTGAGCGTCAGGTGGTCGGAAACCGAGTTGCGCTGGTTGCAGCAAAAGGGCCGATTGGTACTGGCTGTCTCGGCTCCCGACTATCCCCCCTTCGAGTTCAACACGGCAGGCAAGGTGTTCGAAGGCGTAACAGCCGATTACGCCGGATTGCTGGAACAATTGTTGAATGTCGTCATCGAGGTTCAACGTTATCCGTCGCGGGCCGACGCGGTGCAGGCCATCAAGGACGGGCAGGCCGACCTGCTGGGAACGGCCAACCGATTCGAAGCCGAAGATCCGCAGCTACAGATGTCCAGCGCCTACGCGGTGGATCAACCGGTGCTGGTCACCCGCACCGATTTCCCTCCGGTGCTCGACCCGACGCTGGCCGGCAAGCGACTGGTGATGCTGTATCACTACTTGCCCGAATACAGCGTGCAACAGTTCTATTCCAAAGCGCAGGTCCAGCTGTTTCCCTCGACACTGGCGGCGATGGGCGCCGTGGCGTTCGGCCAGGCTGATGTCTACCTCGGTGATGCGATCAATGCCCATTATCTGATCAGCAGGAATTACCTGAACAACGTGCACCTGACGGACTTCTCGCCCATGGAGTCCGGGCGTTTTGCCTTTGCGATAGCCCGCGACAACGTTGCGCTATTGCGCATCGTCAACAAGGCGCTGGCGGCCATCACCACCAATGAACAAATGAACATCCTGCGCCGTTGGGGGGCCAACGGGGTGCATATCCCGGGCACTCAGTCTTTGCAATTGAGCGTGGCCGAACAGCACTGGCTCGAACGCCACCCGCGGGTGAAGGTCGCGATCAACGAAAATATCCCGCCGATTTCATTTGTCGACAGCGAAGGCCAGTTTCGCGGTATCGGCGTCGATGTGCTGGCGAAAATCACTTTGCGCACCGGGTTGCAATTTGATATTCAGGGCATGAAGTCGGTGGCCGAGATGATGACGGGCATCACGAGCGGCCAGATCGATGTGTTGGCCGGTATCGGCCTCAGTTCCCAGCGTGAAGATGAATTGCGGTTCACCCGGTCGTTTCTGAGCAGCCCGTCGGTGCTGGTGACCCGCGTGGACGCGGACAGCCCCAGGACGCTGGATGACATGGCGGGGAGAACCCTGGCGCTGACCCAGGGCAACATTGCCGGCGAGTACATTCGCCAGCAATACCCGCTGATCGAGCTGGTGGATGCGCCACTGTCGACGGACGCCATGGAAATGGTCGCCCAGGGCAAGGCCCATGGCGGTATCAACTCGTTGATCAGCGCCCGTTACCTGATTTCCCGGCAGTATCGCGATCGCCTGCAAGTGACCAGCACCGTGGGCACCGACCCCGCCCGAAGCACCCTGGCAACCAGTCGGGAGGCCACCGAACTGCATTCGATTCTGGACAAGGCATTACTGAGTATTCCCCCCGAAGAAATTGACGAGCTGACTCAACCCTGGCGCTATGACTCGATGGTCGAGCAGAGTTACTGGCTGCGACACCGACAAGCGATCGTGCAGGCGTTTTCGGCGGCGGGTGTCATGCTGTTGTTCGCGTTGGCCGGGATCGTCTGGCAGCGGCGGCAGATTCGTCAGCGCCAGCAATTGCTTGGGCAATTGCAGGAAGCCAAGGACGCGGCGGACGACGCCAACCGGGCCAAGACCACGTTCCTGGCTACCATGAGCCATGAAATCCGCACGCCGATGAACGCCTTGATCGGCATGCTCGAACTGGCACTGAAACGGGCCGATGAAGGGGTGACCGACCGCGCCGCCATCGAGGTGGCGTCCAACGCCGGGCAGCAGTTGCTGGATTTGATCGGCGACATTCTGGATGTCGCGCGGATCGAATCCGGGCATTTGTCGTTGGCGCCGGAGCGGGTCAATCTGCACGCGCTGGTGACGTCGGTCTGCCGGGTTTTCGAAGGGCTGGCGATTCAAAAGAATCTGCAGTGGCGGGTCGATCTCGACGCGCGCAGTGACTGTGACGTGATGCTCGATCCCACGCGCTTCAAACAGGTGCTGTCCAATCTGCTGAGCAATGCGATCAAGTTCACCCGAGAAGGTGAGGTGAGCCTGATACTGCGGGTGCTGCCTCAAGGCCCGGCGCATCTGTCTGCCTGTCTGAGTATCGAGGACAGTGGCATCGGTATCAGCGCTCTCGACCAGCAACGCCTGTTCAGTCCGTTTGTGCAGGCGGGCAATAGCCAGCAGACGGCCCGGCAGGGTTCCGGCCTGGGCCTGGTGATCAGCCGTACCCTGTGTGAAATGATGGGCGGCCGGCTGCAACTCGACAGTCAGCCTGGGCGCGGCACGCGGGTGGACATCAGCCTGGTGCTGGCCGTCCTGCAAACGTTACCCGCCGAGGTGGTGTCCCAGGATCCGGCGCAGCTCACGACCCGGGCGTTGTCGATTCTGGTGGTCGACGATTATCCGGCCAATCGCCTGTTGCTCTCGCGGCAGCTGAGCTATCTGGGCCATTGCGTGGTGCTGGCTGAAGACGGGGCACAGGGGCTTGAACAGTGGCGCGGGCGCAGGCACGGGCACGGTTTCGATCTGGTCATCACCGACTGCAACATGCCGGTACTCAGCGGTTACGAGCTGGCCGGCGCGATACGTGAGCAAGAGCGGGTGCAGGGGCTGTCGCCGACGCTGATTCTGGGCTTTACCGCCAACGCGCAGGCCGAGGAAAAGGACCGGTGCAAGGCGGCGGGGATGGACGATTGCCTGTTCAAACCCATTCGCCTGGTGGACTTGCAGGCGTGGCTGGCCCGGCGGTTTTCCAGTGCGCTCCAAGCGGCGATCGTCGACCCTGGCTTCGCCGAATTCGATTTGAGCGGGCTGGAACACTATGTGGATTCGGATCGTGAGTTGATCGATCAACTGATGCACGATCTGGCGCTGACCAACCGCGAGGACCGTGTGCATTTGCTGGCCTTGCACACCAACGGCAATCGCCCGGGTCTGCAGACGCTGGCACACCGGATCAAGGGCGGGGCGCTGATGGTGCGAGCGCTTGGCCTGGTCGAGTGTTGCGAACAACTGGAGCGGGCGTGCAGTGACGGCCGCGCGGCACTGATCGACGATGCCGTCGACCAGTTGCAGCGAGCCATGGCCCGCCTGGACCAGCGTCTGGAACAGGATTGAAGGTGCTTGATCCGACTTGCCAGCGAAGGCCGCGACTCGGTCCAAAGCCTTACCCCCGCCGCTAAGCGATATCACTACGGCTGAATTCCTCCCCGAGAAAATCGATCAACGTGCGCACCGAAGGCAGCAAGCCCCGACGTGAGGGGAAGATCGCGTGGATGACACCGCTTTTCGGCGCCCAGCCCGGCACCAGTTCCACCAGTTGCCCGGCAGCGATTTCGTCGCGCACCACCACACTGGGCAGGTGCACGATGCCGATCCCGGCGACCGCCGCATGGCGCAGGGCCAACAGGTCATCGGTGACCATCCGCGGTGCATGCCGGATCATCGCGGTGCTGCCATCGGCACCGAACAGTTCCCACTGATATTCGCGCTGCGCCGCGCCCCAGTGCAGGCTCGGCAAGCCGCTGAGATCGGCCGGGGAGGCCGGTGTCGACAGGCGCGATAAATAGACCGGGCTGCCAACCACACTCTGGGTGCTGTTGCCCAGCACCTTCATCACCATGTCGGTGTTTTCCAGCGGCGGAAAGCGTACCCGCAGGGCAATATCGAAGCCTTCGTGAATCAGGTCGACCCGGCGGTTGGTGCTCTCGATGAACAACTCCACCAACGGGTACTTGAGCATGTAGCGGGTCAGCATCGGCCCGACCCAGGAATTGAGCAGTGCCGTCGGGCAACTGACACGCACCAGGCCCTGGGGCTCGGAGCGGTTGCGCTCGATCAGTTCGGCGGCACTTTCCGCCTCCACCCGCATGGCCAGGCAGCGCTGGTAGTAGGCCTGGCCGATTTCCGTCAACGAGCAATGCCGGCTGGTGCGGTGCAGCAGGCGCACGCCGAGGCGCTCTTCAAGTTCGGCAATGCGTCGGCTGAGCTTGGACTTGGGCATGTCCAGTGCCCGGCCCGCCGCTGCGAAACCGTGATGCTCCACCACCTGGGTGAAGTAGTAGAGGGTGTTGAGGTCTTCCACCATCGTTCTCCAAATAGAACGCTAAAGCTGATTTTTGCAGTCTAGCGCAGCAAAGGTCACGGTTTTAAGCTTTGTCCATGGCTTCACCCACCTCATAAGGAGACACCATGAAAAACATCATCGGTATCTACACCAGTCCACGGACCCATTGGGTTGGCGACGGTTTTCCGGTTCGCACGCTGTTTTCCTACGACAGCCTGGGCAAGCACATCAGCCCGTTCCTGTTGCTCGATCACGCCGGCCCCGCGGAGTTCACCCCGACCAGCGAACGACGTGGCGTTGGTCAGCATCCTCATCGTGGCTTCGAAACCGTGACTATCGTTTACAAGGGCGAACTGGAGCACCGGGACTCCACCGGCAGTGGCGGCAAGATCGGCCCCGGCGATGTGCAATGGATGACCGCGGCCTCGGGGATCCTGCATGAAGAGTTTCACTCCCAGGGTTTCGCCAAGAGCGGTGGCACCCTGGAGATGGTGCAGTTGTGGGTCAACCTGCCGGCCAGGGACAAGATGGCCGACCCCGGTTACCAGACGATCCTCGACGGAGACATCCCGAACATCGCCTTGCAGGACAACGCCGGCAGCCTGCGCCTGATCGCCGGTGAGTTCGACGGCCACAAGGGCGCGGCGCGCACCTTCACCCCGGTCGACGTGTGGGACATTCGTTTGAATGCCGGCAAGTTGCTCACCCTTGATCTGCATGAAGGGCGCAACACCGCGCTGGTGGTTCTGCGCGGCACGGTTCAGGTCAATGGCCTGGAGTCGGTGCGCCAGGGGCAGTTGGCCCTGTTCGATCGCAAGGGCGATCAAATGACCCTCGAAGCCAGCGAAGACGCGGTGGTGTTGTTGCTCAGCGGCGAGCCGATCGACGAGCCGATTGTTGGCCACGGGCCGTTCGTGATGAACACCGAGCAGGAAATCCACCAGGCCTTCGCCGACTTCCAGTCCGGTCGCTTCGGCCGGATGCACGCTTAACCCGTTTCGTTTCAAACACCCGTTCTACACAGGATGCGTAGGCCGGTCCGAGGCCAGGGATGGCTATTGCCTGAAAGAAAGAGGAAACGCACATGAGTACCGTCAATGCGGCCAATTTCAATGGCCAGAAACCGACTATCGATCCCAACGATGCCGCCATGTTGTTGATCGACCATCAGAGCGGACTGTTCCAGATCGTCAAGGACATGGACGTGCCCCAACTGCGCGCCAATGCCATTGCCCTGGCCAAGGCCGCGACCCTGCTGAAGATGCCGGTGATCACCACCGCTTCCGTTCCCCAGGGGCCGAACGGGCCGTTGATCCCGGAAATCCACGAGGCCGCACCCCATGCGCAGTACGTGGCGCGCAAAGGTGAAATCAACGCCTGGGACAACCCGGAGTTTCACGCGGCGGTCAAAGCCACCGGCAAGAAAACCCTGGTGATCGCCGGCACCTTGACCAGCGTATGCCTGGCGTTCCCGTCCATCGCGGCGGTGCATGAAGGCTACAAGGTGTTTGCCGTGGTCGACGCCTCCGGCAACCACTCGAAACTGGCCACCGAGTTGACCGTTGCCCGTCTGGCCCAGGCCGGGGTGGTGCCGATCGACATCATGGCGACGCTATCCGAGCTGCAAGGCTCGTGGAACCGTCCGGATGCCGAGCAGTGGGCCGCTGTCTACGCCCAGGCCATGCCGCATTATCAGTTGCTGATCGAGAGTTACCTCAAGGCCCAACAAGTGGCGAACGAACACGAGGTGCTGGACTCCCAGCGCTGACCGGTGACCCCACGCCGATTTCCACTCGGCATCGATAACACGCGAGGACTACTGCAATGACTACTTCCTACAAGCGTCTGGACAAGGACAACGCCGCGGTTCTGATGGTTGATCATCAGGCAGGCCTGCTGTCGCTGGTGCGCGACATCGATCCGGATCGTTTCAAGAACAACGTGCTGGCCCTGGCCGACCTGGCCAAGTACTTCAAGCTGCCGACCATCCTCACCACCAGTTTCGAAACCGGTCCCAACGGCCCGCTGGTGCCCGAGCTCAAGGCACTTTTTCCGGACGCGCCGTACATCGCTCGCCCGGGGCAGATCAACGCCTGGGACAACGAAGATTTCGTCAAGGCGATCAAGGCCACCGGCAAGAAACAACTGATCATCGCCGGTGTGGTGACGGAAGTTTGCGTAGCATTCCCGGCGCTTTCGGCACTGGCCGAAGGCTTTGAGGTGTTCGTGGTCACCGACGCGTCCGGCACTTTCAACGAACTGACCCGCGAATCGGCGTGGAACCGTATGACCGCTCAGGGCGCGCAATTGATGACCTGGTTCGGCCTGGCCTGTGAACTGCACCGCGACTGGCGCAACGACATCGAAGGGTTGGGCACGCTGTTCTCCAACCATATTCCGGATTACCGCAACCTGATGACCAGCTACAGCACGCTGGCCAATAGCAAATAGCTTCGGTATCACTCATACCCCTGTGGGAGCGAGCTTGCTCGCGATGACTGAGTCACAGTCAACATCAATGTTGGCTGACCCGACGCCATCGCGAGCAAGCTCGCTTGTATGCTAGGACTTGAAGGGAGGAGGAGGGACAAAGCTCGATTCTGACTGTTAGCGCAGTACAGATCCGTGGGAGATTTCGCCCCTCCTCCTTTCACCCAAGCGCCGATAAAGAATGCATCTGGCTAGA